>PBIX01000002.1 GCA_002720975.1 Planctomycetota bacterium
AGTCTTTCCTATGCTAAGGCAAATACTGCCCTTGGAACGCCCTCCAGGCTGCTAAGCATTTCTGGTCCTCCAGCTCTCACCTGCTAAGACCGATTTCCGGTCGCCCTCGGCCCCCTCCCAACCCTCAATTTGAGCACCAGAAACACTTTTGGCGTGCCTAATGTGTGGCAGACCGAAAACCCCGGAACAGGTGTCTGCGCTGTAACCTCCTGACTATCAGGAGGTGGCTCGGGGCGGAATCGAACCACCGACACAGGGATTTTCAATCCCCTGCTCTACCAACTGAGCTACCGAGCCCTGGCCAAGAAGCGTGGGCGGGGAAATTGCGGGGAAGGAACCGGGATGGCAAGGGAAATCAACAACCTCCCCGGTGATGCTGATTGACGAGGACCCGCCACCTCACCTTGCATGGACTACAGGTGTCACAGGAAGAGCAGCCCGGACGGAAACCTTTCTCCAATCAGGGAGCAGAGGCGAAAAAGGAGCTCACTTCGGTCGATCTCTGGACCTTCGTGATAGATGACGGCCCCTCTCTCGACCCCCTGCTGGATCAACTCGGAAAAGAGGAACAGGAGCACGCGGGGAACCTTCGTTTCGATGAGGACCGTCACCGTTACCTCGGTGCCCACCTGCTCCTTCGGAGAGTCCTCGCCCGACACCTTGGACTCCCCCGGGCGGATCTCGCCTTCGTGGTGAACCAGGGGGGGAAACCCGCCCTCGCTTCACGCTTTACGACACCCGAAGCACCGCTCCACTTCAGCCTCGCGCACTCCTCACGCATCGCCCTTCTCGGTGTGAGCCAGCTCGAACTCGGAGTGGATATAGAGCACCAGCGGACCATGCATGCCCGCGAAACCGTAATCCGACGACAATTCTCTGAACCAGAGCAGGATTTCATTCGCGAAGCCGGGGACCAAAGGGCCGCCTTCTTCGCGATCTGGTGTGCCAAGGAAGCCTACATCAAGGGCCTGGGCCGCGGACTGTCCCATCCCCTCCCTGAATTCAGCACCGTCCCACTCACTCGTGACTCCACCGGGATCACGGACTGGTCACAGGAGCGCCCCCGGAAGCGCTGGCATGTAGAACCCATTGACCTGCGACAGGCCGGTTACTCCGCCGCTCTGGCGACCATCCACCCGGAACCCCCGCTACAGCTCAGGAACGTTTCACTCACAGAGATCCAGGAAGGACTGAAGCCCCCCTGAACAAACCCACACAGGACTAATCCCCCGTTCCTCCGACCAGTTCCGCAGCCCGTCGGGCCAGGGCTTCGACACCACTCCAGTCCCCGGCGTTCAGGAGAGCCTTGGGCGCAAGCCAGGATCCTCCCACCGCCAGGATGTCCGGCGAAGTGGCGTAGGCAGTGAGGTTGCCTTCGTGCACCCCCCCCAGCGGAATATACCGCAGCCCGAGGTGACGGTAGGGCGCCGCGATGCTGGCAAGATACTCGAGTCCACCCATTCCTTCCGCCGGAAAGAACTTCAGCACGTTACAACCGGATTCCAGCGCCAGTTCAATGTCACTCGGAGTGGCAATGCCAGGTGCGAAGGGCAGGCCGATCTCCTGCGCGGCGGCAAGAACCCGCGGGTTCGTTCCGGGGGCCACTCCAAAGACTGCGCCCGCGGCCCGCACAGCCGGAACCTGATCTTCATGCAGAACCGTTCCCGCTCCCAGTATCATCTCCGGGACTTCTGAACCGATTCGCTTCATCCCCTCCAGGGCCCCGTCCGACCGCAAGGTCAGTTCCATGGCTGAGACGCCACCCGCCAGCAACGCCCGCGCGAGAGGAACGGCGTGCTCCTCATCCTCGATCATGACCACCGCCACGACACGACTTTCCCCCAAACGTTCGAAGACCGGATGCATGCGGTCCATCATCGCCCCCCGTTCTCCGGTCGCAAGACTCTCTTCTCCCGGACGCAGGGGGACTCCTCCGGTTCCACCGTCAACCGCTCGCCGCACTGCATCATCCTGTATCCCTGTCCCAGGCGCTCACAGGCAGTCACGAACTCATCCGGTTCCTCCGTGTTGAAGGTGAACATGTGGTAGTGACAGGGCACCACGGTCCGGGCTCCGATCGCCCGGCCCAGTGCGGCTGCTTCTGTTCCATTGAGATTCCCGGCCACCCTGCGTTCAGGCCTGTTTCCGTTGATGGGCAACAGTGCGACATCCGGTCTCCCGTCGAGCAACTGATCCACCAGTCGATCATGCCAGAGGGTATCCCCGCTGTGGTAGATACTGAACTCTCCGAAACCGACCCGGAAGCCGAGGAACCGGCACCGTCCCGACTCGTCGCGCTCCACCTCATTGTGAGCGGCCGAGATTCCCTCGATCTCCCAGGGCCCACCGAATTTCCCAACGTTCTCATCGAGACCGAAATAATCCACGGGAGTCTCGCCCAGCCGCTTCCTGGCAAACTCAATGTTGGCTTCCGGAAGGACAAGGGTGATTCCGTTCGCAGCTCCGGCGAGAGCAGAGAGGGTCTCCCCGTCCAGGTGATCGGTGTGATTGTGGCTTGAGGTCACCCACTTCACGAAGTCGAGTCGCACGGGATCAATCGCCCGTTCGGTCATGCGCACGTGCGGTTTATCGGTCTCCGCATATTTGCGTGTGAGCGAGTCGGAGAGATAGGGATCAAAGAGAAGGAAATGACCATTCCACTTCAGCAGGAAACCACTCTGTCCCAGCCACCAGAGATGGAAGCATTCCTCACCACCCCCGGCTGAATGAATATCCGCCAGCAGGGCCTCGTCCTTTTGCAGGGGCGCAATCATGCCTCACACCCGGAGCCCGAGTTCTTCCCGCACGCTCCGCACTCCATCCACCATGTTGCATAGTTTCTGCCTCGCTGCCCACCGGGCCGTCTGGCTGAGACCGCAATCCGGCGCAAAGACAAGCCGCTCGGGAGAGGCATGTTCGAGGCAGGCCTTCACCTTTTCCGCGATCATCTCGGGCGTTTCGACCAGATAGCTTTTCACATCAATGATCCCGACTGCCACATCCATCCGTTTGGCCACCTCGCCGATCACCTCCAACTCGGCGTATTCCCGGTTGGCCATCTCAAGGTGCAACTCATCAACATGCAGATCGAGAAAGTCCGGAAAAAGCGGCGCGTAGCGACGATACCCCACCGGATGCCCTTTGAAATTCCCGAAGCACAAGTGCGTGCAGAGCCGCGTCCTCCCCGCAACCGACTCCACGGTCCGGTTGAAGATGTCGACGAAACGCCTGGTGTCCTCCTTGTAGCCGTAACAACTCATTGAGGGCTCATCGACACAGATTTCCTCGCATCCCGCATCCGCCAGATCCTCCAATTCCTTGCGAATAAGGGGCAGAAGCGCCTCGGTGAGAGCAAAACGATCCGCATAGCGGTCACCCGGAAGGAGGCGCCCGCTCATCGTAAACGGACCCGGCACACTGACCTTCAGGGCCTGCCCCTCGGGCGCCATCCTTTTGAGCCGGCTGAACTCTTCCAGGGTCCCCAGTCCCCGCGGTGCTGAAAGGTCGCCGCACACCTCGTGTTTACCCCTTTGGTCGTGAGCAGAAGGCCCCCACTTGCGCGGCGACTCCGCCTCCAGCGAGATCCCCTCCAGGTGACCGTAGAAGCTCAGGTTGAAATCGAAGCGCGTCTGCTCCCCATCAGTGATCACGTCCAACCCCGATCGCAGTTGATCGCCGATGGCCGCCGCGGTGGCATCGTCCTGCATTTCCTCGATGTCCTTCGAGCCGAACTCGTCGAGGCGCCCCGAACACGACTCCAACCAGGCGGGGAAAGGATAACTCCCGACTACCGAGGTTCGCAGTGGTTGTTCCTTCATGATTCCTTGCCAAGGTTCTCGTAGAGTCTGGCCATGCCACGGGCGTGCTCATCGTAGGCAGCTTCAAAGAGTTCTGTCGAGCGCTCCCCTCCCACCGTGCAGGCCGCCGCGAGCACCTTGGGAGGCGCTCCGCCTTCTGTCAGGCGTTGCGCCACCTCCGCCTTGATGGCATTCACGAGGATAACCCCTCCTACTGTCGAGAGTGGAGCGACCTTCTCTCCCAGGCCCTTTACCTCCACTGCCGCGTCACCCACCGGAGCTCCGGTATCAAGGAGGTAATCCGCAAAGTCCGGGAGTTTCCTGCCATCCTCCCGCTTGGCTACACTGGCCACCGAGTGCTTCTTGCTCACCATCGCAGCCACCGCCACTCCCTTGCCCTGCAATCCTTCAGCCATTTCCACCGGCACCACGCTCGTGCCGCTGGAGGAAATGATGAGGGCAGCGTCATCCGCGGCGATGTCGAAGTTACGCAGGATGCGCTCCGCAAAGCCGGGCACATTCTCCAGGTACATCGCCTGACGTTGTCCGTTAGCCCCGGTCGTCAGATTATGAAAGGTCAGGGATAATTCCACAATGGGATTCCAGCCGGGAAACGATCCGTAGCGTGGCCACATCTCCTCCACCATGATCCTGCTGTGCCCGGAACCGAAGAGGTGCACCATGCGACCCCGCAGGATGGTTTCCGCAAACTTGTCCGCCACCTGGTCGATGACATCACCTTGACCGGACACCGTCGCAAGCAGTTCCGAGCACAGTCGCAGATAATCTTCACATGCTTTCATCCCTTGTCGTATCGCTGCATTGCAAAATAGGCAGCCCCATAAGCTCCCGCCATGGCGCCAAGTGCGGCGCGACGGATCTCAACCCGCCCGCCGCCCGGGCGCCACTCAAATTCATCCATCCAGTTCTTCAGTCGCCCCTCGATCTCATCCCAGGCTTCGGAAATCCCGCCCCCGATCAGCACCAATTCAGGGTCCAGAACATTCACAAACGAAGCCACCGCCACTGCGAGAGCCCTGACCGAGCGTTCCCAGACTTCCAGCGCATGCTCCTCTCCCTTCTTCACCGCCTCCACCAGTTCCAGGGTCGACTCGTAGCGTCCCCCGGAGCGTTCCCGCACGTTGTGGTTTCCGATCATGTCCTCCAGTGCCCCGGGCATTCCGCAGATGTCGGGCTCACCGTGAAAGTCGAGTGAAGCGTGTCCGAGGTGCCCACCCTTGCCAAAATGGCCGCGCAACAGGCGTCCCTCCGTCACGATTGCACCTCCCACTCCGGTTCCCAGGGTCAGGAGGAACACATTCTGCACGCCCGTCGCCGCCCCCTGCCAGATTTCCCCCATCAAGGCTGCATGGGCATCATTCAGGACGGTCACCGGCCGCGCCAGGGCCTCCGGCCAATCCAGGCCCTCCAAGCCCTCCAGGCGTCCCGGCATCGATATAATCTGACTGGCCGCCCGGTTGGCCAAGCCTGGAGAGGACACCCCCACGACCACGCTTTCGCGGCCCTCCACCTCTTCGAAACGGGCAACCAGTTTGCGCACCTCCGACAGAAAAGCAGGCACGTCTCCTTCCCGCTCCCCATCCCGGGCAGGAGCCATCTCCTCATGAATCATCTCTCCACTCGCCAGATCAAAGGCCACCCCCTTGATACGCGTGCCTCCGAGATCGATGCCGATTCCAAGTGAATTCATGATCCTTCCTTCAAGCCTCCGTCACACTCCAACCGCCATCCACGCACAAGACCTGCCCGGTCACAAACCTCCCTGCCTCTCCCAGAAGACACAGGACCGCACCATCCAGATCTCCGGTCCTTCCGATACGCCCTCCATCCAGGGGTTGCTTCCTCCTGACAAACTCCATGATCGATTCATTCTCCCGTGCACGTCCCGACATGGGAGTCTCCACCAGAGCGGGAGCGATAACATTCACTCGAATGTCCTCCTCCGCATAGTAGGAAGCCAGCGACTTGGAGAACCCTTCAATTCCCGCCTTGGAAGCCGCATAGGCGTGTGCCGCAAAGTGCCGGGGGGAAGGAGAGAATCCCAGCACACTGCCCATGTTCAGGATGGCCCCTCCCGTTCCCTGAAGTCGAAAACGCTGAACCGCAGCCCGGTTAGATCGCATCACGGAGGTGAGATTCTGCCGGATGGTGTAATCCCACCCTTCATCGCTGAGTTCGTGCAGCGGACCATCTCCCTCCGAACGTCCACTTCCCCCGGCCACGTGATAAAGTCCGTGCAGATCACCGAACTGCTTGCAGGTGAGTTCAATCAATTCGCCAACCGATCCCGGATCCGAGGCATCCAGGCTCCGTCCCACAGCGTTCTCCCCCAGAGCCTCCAGCGCTCTGGCCACACTCTCTTCCGATCGACTACCGATCCCCACCCGCGCACCATTGCGAATAAGGGCCTGCGCAGCCGAGAACCCCAAGCCAGTCGTCCCACCTGCGATTACGTAGGTTCGCTCTGCTACACCGAAATCAGCCATGACACAGCCATTGACTGATACCCGGCCACGCTTTTCAAGCCTCTCCTTCCCTGCCAAAGGCGGAGGAAAGGCGCCGGGACCGGTTACCCTTCACCCGGCACCCGTGATGAATGGTGATGCAGAATCGGCCTCTCGCTTCCAGGATCCATCACCAAGGTGAATCGCGCCGCAAACTGCTTCTCCTCCCCGTCTTCACGGATGTGCCAATCGTAGATCCCGCTGATCATCTGAGGGGTTCCGGGGTCCACCTGCTCCCGCACGGTCTCATCCCGCACCGCCACCCTTACCTCCCTGCCATCCGTGATATTCACGAAGTAGGCTGCAATTGCTTCCGTGGTATTGAGAATCTCCTTCGCGAAGGTCGGCACGATTACCGCGCCTTCCCGGTAGAGTCTCCCCACATCGTCAAGAGCCCGTCCGTTTACTCCCTCCATCCAGCGGTCGAGCACCTTCCGCAGATCTGATCGATTGTCATTCATAAGGCATTTCTACTTCGTCGGTTCCCGGCTCATTCCGCACTCACCGTGCCTCCACCAACCCGGAAGAGGGGTGGAGATTCCCTGCTCAGCCACTCAATGCTGGTGGTGGTGATCAATTGTTGGGATTCGGTCGGCAGGAATTCCATCAGCGCATTGCGCCGACGGGTGTCAAGTTCTCCAAAGATATCGTCAATGAGATAAACCGGAGCGCTTCCCCGCTCCCGCTCCAGAAGCTGACCCTGCCCCAGTTTGAGCGCCAGCGCCATGGTCCGCTGCTGGCCTTCGCTTCCGAAGTCCGCCGCTGCGCTACCATTCAGGGTCAGAAGCACATCATCACGATGGGGCCCCACGACCGTTTTTCCCTGCCGTCGCTCCCGCTCTGCAGCCTCGGCGTAGGCCGCCGCAAGATCCCCGGCACCAGCCCCCCGGTAGGCCAGCCCCACCACCTCCCTCTTTCCGCTCACCGCCGACTGTGCCTCGTTTACCGGATCGGCGAGTTGCTCCACGAGGGCGGCACGGATCCGCTGCAGGATTCCACCATGTTCGATCAGGAGGGACGTATAGGCGGCAATCTGCTCCTCGTCCGGAAAGCGTTTCTTCAAAAGCAGGTTGCGGGCCTTGAGAGCCCGCTTGTAGCGGGTCAGGTGTCTTCGGTAGGCCGGTTCCAACTGGACGGCCGCAAAATCGAGAAACCGTCGCCGCGCCTCCCCCGGCCCCCTCACGAGTTCAAGATCCTCATTTCCCATCCAGACCAGCAGGCCACCGGAACTGAGATAGTCACCCTGGGATTCCACCACCTCCCCTTCGACCTGCAGTTCCAGGCCATTTGCCCCCCGCGTGACACGTCGCACCTCCCCCCAGCACTCCCCGGCCACTCCAAAGCCCTCCTTTTCGAAACGCATCAGATGCCCCATCCGGTGCGTCCGTGGGGACTGCAACCGCACCAGAACGCAAATGGCCTCCAGCAGGCTCGTTTTTCCCTGGGCATTCTCACCCACGAAAACCGCACTTTCCCCCGGTAACTCGAGATTCAGCGCCTCGAAACAGCGAAAGTCCACGAGGTGCAGGGCACGAATCACGGCCTATCTTTTCCCGTCTTCGCTCTCTCTTCAATTCGAATACCTCACTTTGCCCTTGAAATCATCAAAACATGAATAAGATTCGCGCACGTTCAGCGCGCAGCACCGCTCACTCCACCGGGGCCCATGCCCCAAGACCTGTAACCTCAGACCTAACGATCACCACTCATGATCGAAGTCAACAATCTCACTAAGCAGTTTGGTCACAAGATAGCTGTGGACGACCTCTCCTTCTCGGTAGAGAAGGGCGAAGTCCTTGGATTCCTCGGTCCCAATGGTGCCGGAAAATCCACCACCATGCGGATCATCACCGGATTTCTCCCCGCCACCCGTGGCGACGTGAAAATCTGCGGGATCCCAGTGGCAGATAAACCGGAAGACGCCAAACGAAAGATCGGCTACCTCCCCGAGTCCGCCCCCCTCTATGCCGATATGACGGTTGTCGGTTTTCTCCGCTTCTGCGCCAGCATCCGGGGATTCTCCGGACCGGCCCGGAAAGAGGCTGTCGATCGCGTGATCGAAACCTGCTTCCTGCAGACCGTGGTGCACCAGTCCATCGACACTCTCTCCAAGGGATACCGGCATCGCACCTGCCTGGCACAATCACTCCTTCATGACCCCGAGGTTCTCGTCCTCGATGAACCCACCGATGGCCTCGACCCCAACCAGAAACACGAAGTCCGGAAGCTGATCCGCGAACTTGGAAAGGAAAAGACCATCGTCTTCTCCACTCACATCCTCGAGGAAGTCGATGCCTCCTGCACCCGCGCCATGATCATTGACCAGGGCAAGATCGTAGCCGAAGGCAGTCCGGAGAGTCTCCGGACGGATGGAGACGGCTCCCTGACGGAACTCTTCCGCAAACTGACCACCTCGGACGTGGTCGCCTGAACGAACCACTTCTCTTTCCGCTGTTATGTCTGTAATCGGAATCCTCGCCATCCTCGTTCTCGCAGCCGTCCTGATCGGGGGCCCTCTTCTCGTCAGTAACATCCGGGCCATCTTCTGCCGGGAGGTGACGTCCTTCTTCACCTCACCGCTGGCTTACGTGCTGATCTTCATCTTCCTGGTTGCCATCAACGCCCTCACCTTCCTCTGGCCCGGCCGGGAACTGATTGAGAGTGAACAGGCTGCCCTGAAGGACTTCTTCTTCTACTACCATCCCTGGGTCCTGGCCTTCTATGCCCCCCTCCTCGCCATGCGCACGCTCTCCGACGAACACCGGCAGGGAACCATCGAACTCATCTCCACCATGCCGGTACGAACCATCGAACTGGTGTTCGGGAAATTCCTGGGCAGCTTTGTGCTTCTCTTTGCATCCCTCTTCTTCACGGCTTCGGTCTGGATCAGCGTTTCCATCCTGGGTGATCCGGATCACGGCCCCGTCATCTCGGGTTACCTTGGCAGCCTCTTCGTGGGCGGCACCTTCATCGCGGTCGCCATCGCGGTTTCTGCCCTCACCCGCAGCCAGGTCATCTGCGTGGCAGTCTCCATTCCCATCTGCCTGATGCTCTGCATTATCGGCTTCGATCCGGTGCAGGACTTTTTCGCGGACAGTGGCGTCCGCTTCCTCGCCTTCATTGGCGAACTCCTCGCTTCCATCAGCGTGATGCCCGCCTTCGTGGATTTTTCCAAGGGCCTGATCGAGCTCCGCTACCTCTTTTACTTCGTAAGCATCATCGCACTCTGCCTCTTTATCACCACCACGGTTCTCCAGAACAAGAGAGCCTGAACACCGAACGATATCTCTGTCGTCATGAAAGCATTAGATAGATGGAAGACCTTGGGCGTTATCCTCCTCCTCTGCCTGTTGGTGGCCTCCCTGAACGTAATCGCCAAGCGGGTGGCCACCGTCCGGTGGGACACCACCGAAGGCAATGTCTACACCCTCACGGAGGGAACCCGTTCCATCCTCCAGAAGTCCAAGGACTCCGGTCGACCGGTAACGATCCGGTTTTACATGAGCGACCCCGAAGATGTCCAACTGCCCAAGAAGTATGTCGACTACTCCAAGCGCGTGAAGGACCTCCTTGAGGAATACTCCAAGGCCTCCGGCAAGGCTATCGTGGTGCAGACCTTCGAACCGAAGCCCAACTCCGAGGCGCAGGACGCGGCCGAACTCGACGGCATCCAGCAGCGTGATCCCCGCATGGACATGCCGCAAAGCTCCAACCTCGACGACTACGACTACAACCAGCGGGCCAGTCAGCCTTATTACTTCGGCCTGTCAGTGAGCAGTCTTGAAAAGATCGAGACCATTTCCTTCCTCAACCCGGAACTGGAGAAGAAACTGGAATACCAGCTCTCCCGGGCCATCAGTTCGGTCACCCGCACCTCGAAGCGCAGGGTCGGCCTGCTGGAAGGCACCGAGATGGCTCTGGGAGGTTCCCCGGGAATGATGGGCGCACCCGGGCGTCCCCCCTCGGTGATCTACCGTCACCTCGCCCGGGATTTCGAGATCGTCAACGTCCCCTTCGACGTGGGCCCCATGAAACCCGGTGACACGGATCACCCCTTCGCAGGCCTCGACCTCCTCCTCATCGTCCACCCCGTCAAGATCAACCGACCCCAGTCGCCTCAACCGGGAATGCCGCCCATAGGCAATACCACCCTGGAGCTCCTCTCCAAGGAAACGCAGTATGCGATCGACCAGTATCTGGTGAATGGAGGGAAGGCCATCGCCTTCCTTGATAACCAGCATTTCGTCTCACGGTTCTTTGACATCTATTCCGCCAAGCTGCCCTTCACTCCGCAGGATCGTCACCCGCAGTGGTACAAGGAGCTCTACACTCTCTTTGAGACCAACGGATGGGCGCACTACCGCTCCGGACTCGATGACCTGACCTCGTCCTGGGGCGTCACCTTGGGAGGCACGGACCAACCCATGCTCTATGACCCGAAGTACTCCCGACCGGTCATGTTTGAGCGCCCGCTGAATCAGATGCTGCAGCGCGAATTCCGTCTCAACCGCCTCCTTGGGCAGATCCCGAGCCGCCAGGAACAGCAAATGATCACCCAGCCGCTCTTCCGCGGAAACGGCCTCATGGCCAAGTTCGAGAACGAGGCCCTGACCGCCGATCATCCCGTCACCCGTGATCTCTCCGCGATCCAGATGGTGGATCCCTCCCCCATCGTGGGCAAACCCGTGACCGGTCTCAAGATGCGCACCCTTGTAAGCACCTCAGACCGTGCCAAGTCCGTACCGGGCGACGCGGCTCACATCCTTCTTGGTCAGGGCGCCCGCCAGGAACAGATCACTTCCAACTTCCAGTCCGCGAGCTTCAAAACGAAGCGCTATCCCGTCGCTGTGATCCTCGAGGGCAAATTCAAATCCGCCTACCAGGAGGATCCCACCAAGCCCGATCCTGCCGCAGAAGCACCTCCCGCGCCTATCAACCCGGCACCGGTCACCCCTCCCGTGAGGGCTCCGCTCCTGCCCGAGGGTGCTCCCGATTCCACCAACACTCCCACCCCGGAACCTGCTCCCGCCCCGGAACCTGCGCCCACCCCGGAACCTGCGCCCGCCCCGGAACCTGCCTCAGAGCCTGAGGGCTGTGCCCAAACCGAAGGGGAGGCTCCCTCCCCGGAGACCAACCCGGAGAAAGAGACCTCCGCTCCTCCTCCGGACACTCCGGAACCTGCTCCGGTTGAGGAACAACCAGCGCCAGCCGCCAATCCTGAGCCCGAGGTGAACGCAGAAGCGACCCCTGAGGCCTCCCCGGACGCGGAGGAAGAAGAGACCCAACCATCCGAGGAAGAGAACCACCATCAACTTGAGGGCACGGAGGAAGGGATGATGGCCATCATCTCCGACGTCGACATGCTGTTCGACTTCTTCATGGGCGATGCCGAGCGGGGAGCCGCGCGTGACAACAACAATGTCGACTTCATCATGAACCTGGTCGAAAACCTCGCCGGAGATCAGGACCTCCTGAACATCCGCGGCCGCGATTCCACCAGTCGCAGCTTTACCGTGATCAACGACATCCGCGAAAAAGCCGCCGAGCGGGCTGCGGCCCCCCGGCAGAAAATCCAGGAAGCCATTGAAGAAGCCCGCAAAACCCTGGAAGAGGGACAGGAGGGCCGGGATATCGGTGGCGGCCTCATGGTCATCGGCCAGAGCGAAGAGAGCATCGAGAAGACCCAGGAGATCGAGACGAAGATCCGCGACCTCCAGCGCGAGGAAAACAAGATCAGCCGCCAACAGCGCGCCGAAATCCAGGCCGCCATCAATAGCTACGAATGGACCAACATGCTACTCACTCCCACCCTCGTCATCATCATCGGACTTTTAGTCGGCATCACCCGTAAATTCAAAACGGCAGCGAAATGAAGAACACACGCCTTCTTTTTCTGATCGGAGTCACCGCCATCAGCGCGATCATGGCCACGGTCATGCTTCTCAACACACCCGAGCGGTTCAGTCCTGACAATGAACAGATCGGGGAATATCTCGTAAAGTCCTTCAGCGAGGACGCGGTGGAGGAAATCCGGATCAAGGACTCCGATAATGAAGTAATCCTCAAGAAGAAGGGGATCGACTGGGTCGTGGCCAATCGCCAGGACTATCCCATCGACAACCCCAACGAGGTTCAGCAACTTCTCAAGTCCCTCGTCCAGTTCAAGATCGGCCTGGAGGTTCGTGCCGAAGCAAAGCACTACGGCCAGATCGGCCTCCTCGCTCCCGAGGACAAGGAGCAGGCGGAAGCCTATCAGGAGGAACGGAAAAAGGCGGGCGAAGACAACCCCAGAGATCCCCGGGGACTCCAGATCTCCGTGACCGGGAGCGGCCAAAACAAACTGGTGGACGTCATCCTGGGAGAAGAATTCGGGGAGGTGGCCTCCCGGGCCCCGCGGGGATTCGTAGTGCGCAGTTCCGCGCAACACCCTGGCATCTGGAAGGCCCTTGGAACCCTCAACCGCTCAACCGGCGAGGCAGAGTCCAAGAGCACGGACAAGCGTCGCGGACAACTCTCCAGTCCCGCCTCCTGGCTGTCCTACAAGTTCATCGAGGTGGAGAAGATCAAGAGCATTTCCCTCAGTGCTCCCAGCGACAAGGAGTTCAAGGGCTGGACAGCCACCCGGGCCGATGAGAATGGCGACTTCTCCACCGGTGGCCTCAAGGAGGACGAGGAGATGGACACCGCCGGAACGGGTCCCTTCAAGTCTCTCTTCAACAAGCTCCGTTTCGAGGATGTCCTTGATCCGGAGGAAGCTGAGCAGAAGAAGGACTCCTCCAAGTCCCGCACGGCGGTCATCACCACCTTCGACGGGTTCACCTACACCTTCGAGTTTGCGCCCGTGAAGGAGGAAAAGGCCGGGGACGACGATGGTGCCCCTCCGCCCCCCTCCTCCAATTATATCGGAACCGTAAAAGTCGAGGCCAACCTCCTCAAGGAGAGACCCAAGAAGGAAGGCGAGACCCCTGAGGACGCTGAAAACGCCGAGAAACTCTTCAAGGCCAGTCAGGAGAACCTGGAGTATAAGCTCGAACTGGAACAGGTGTTCTCCACCCGTGTTTATGAGTTCGCTAATTTTGCCATCAGCAGCTTGAATAAGGGCCGGGACGAGATCGTAAAGAAGAAGGAGGACCCCAAGGAAAATGCGGACGCAAACGCAGCCGGCACCAACCCCTCAGCTACTGCGGTCTCTCCGCCGGTCGCGATCCCTCCGCGCCCCAGTGCCACCACTCCCCCCATCCCGGTTCCTCCGCCCAAGGAAGGGAATGAGTAATAACGGCAGGGAGCACACGCCCCCAGCCAACCCCTTTCCGATTTGTTCACAAATCGCTGGAACGAGTCGATCGCCCCTTGCCAATTGGAAGGGCCTTCCTAGTTTGGCGAAGCAATCCCTTGAAGGGAGCGCCGACGTATGAACGCCCTCGCCTGCATGATTGGATCCTTCTGGGACTCTTCCATCGGCAAGAAGATTCTCGTCGCTCTCACGGGCATTGCCCTGCTCCTCTTTCTTTCCGGTCACCTGGCCGGAAATCTTCTCCTCTTCATGGGAAAGGACGCCATCAATGAGTATGCTCTCTGGCTCCATGAACTCGCCCACGGGGCGGCCATCTGGGTCGCCCGCATCGGGGTGCTGACGGCCCTCATCGTCCACGTGCATCTCACCATCCAGTTGAGCATCCGCAATAAGGCGATCCGCCCGAATTACTCCCATCCCGGCACCGTTCAGGCCAGTCGGTCATCCCGCATGATGATCTGGAGCGGCCTCACCATCCTGGCCTTTGTCCTCTACCATATAAGCCACTTCACTCTCCGGATCGGAAACGACTACAACGGCGGCACCTATCAGACCTCGTTGCCGGGCCACGAGGACAAGGTCCTCAACGTCTACCAGATGATGATCGACGGATTCTCTCATCCGGCGAACGCCCTGTTCTACATCATCGCCATGACCCTCCTGTGTTCACACCTTTCGCACGGTTTTGCCTCCGTGTTCCAGACCCTCGGACTCCGCTCAGCAAAGAACGGAGCCCTCATCAAACAGATCGGGAGGGCTTACGCTCTTCTCATCTGGATCGGCTTCCTCTCCATTCCGGGTGCCATTCTCTTCTTCGGATACGGCCGCCCCTGAGAATCCGCCCAACCCACCAGATGCTTCTTACCAGCTAACAGGAAATGCCACTCTCCCTCCACAGTGCCGTACCCTCCGGTCCTATCGACCAGAAATGGACCCGGCACAAGATGGACTCCCGGCTCATCAATCCGGTCAACAAGCGCAAGTACTCCGTTATCGTTGTGGGAAGCGGACTGGCCGGAGGAGCAGCAGCAGCCACCCTCTCGGAACTGGGCTACCGGGTGAAATGCTTCTGCTACCAGGACAGCCCGAGGCGGGCACACTCCATTGCCGCTCAGGGGGGCATCAATGCCGCCAAGAATTACCAGAATGACGGCGACTCCGTCTCGCGACTCTTCTACGACACCATGAAGGGCGGCGACTTCCGGTCCCGGGAGGCCAATGTTCACCGACTCGCCGAGGTTTCACTCAACATCATCGATCAATGTGTAGCCCAGGGCGTTCCCTTTGCCCGGGAATACGGGGGACTCCTCGACAACCGCTCCTTCGGCGGAACCCAGGTCAAACGCACCTTCTACGCGCGTGGACAGACGGGACAGCAACTCCTGCTCGGTTCCTACCAGGCCCTGTCCAAGGAGATTTCCCGCGGTGGCGTGGAGATGTTCTCGCGCACCGAGATGCTCGACCTCGTGGTGGTTGACGGTCACGCCAAGGGTATCATCGTTCGGGACATGGTGAGCGGCAAAATCAGCGCACATGCTGCAGATGCCGTGGTTCTCGCCACCGGGGGATACGGCAATGTCTTCTACCTCTCAACCAACGCCAAGGGCTGCAATGTGATGGCTGCTTACCGCGCTCACAAGCGTGGTGCCGCCTTCGCCAATCCCTGCTACACCCAGATCCATCCCACCTGCATCCCGGTCAGTGGTGACTATCAGTCCAAGCTCACCCTGATGTCGGAGTCGCTTCGCAACGACGGTCGCATCTGGGTCCCCGGGAGCATCTCGATCGCCGAAAAGATCCGCTGCGGGGACCTGCGCCCCGGCGACGTTCAGGAGGAGGACCGGGACTACTATCTAGAGCGCAAGTACCCGTCCTTCGGCAACCTGTCACCAAGAGATATCGCGTCCCGCTCCGCCAAGGAAGTGTGCGACGAGGGGCGGGGGGTGGCGCCCACCGGCCTGGGAGTCTTCCTCGACTTCCGCGACGCCATCCAGCGGGATGGCCACGATTCCATTTCTGCCCGCTACGGCAACCTCTTCGAAATGTATGAGAAGATCAAGGGGGAGGATCCCTACCTCACGCCGATGCAGATCTTCCCTGCCGTGCACTACACCATGGGAGGGCTCTGGGTTGACTACAACCTGATGTCCAATCTTCCCGGACTCCACGTGGCTGGTGAGGCCAATTTTTCCGACCACGGGGCCAACCGTCTCGGTGCATCCGCGCTCATGCAGGGACTGGCCGATGGATACTTTGTGCTCCCTTCCACCATCGCGAATTATCTCGCTGACCAGCAACCAGGCGCGGTGACCGAATCCCACCCTGAGTTCAAGCACTGTCTCGAGGAAGTGACCGGGAGGGTGGACACCCTGCTCGAAATCCGCGGGAAGCGAAGCGTGGACAGCTTCCACCGTGAACTCGGCCTTCTCATCTGGGACAAGTGCGGAATGGCGCGCTCCCGCGACGGGCTCGAGAACGCCCTTGAACGCATCCCGGAGATTCGCGACGAATTCTGGAGTAATGTGCGCATCCCGGGCAGCGGCGAGCAACTTAACCAGGAACTCGAGAAGGCCGGAAGGGTCGCCGACTTCCTTGAGTTTGCCGAACTTCTCTGCCATGACGCTCTCGACCGGGAGGAGTCCTGCGGCGGACACTTCCGGGTTGAGCACCAGTTCACCGAGGACGATGCGGAAGTGCGGGATCGGCGCACTCAGCCGGGGGAAGCAAAACGCAACGACCAGGAATTCTGCCACGTCAGCGCATGGGAATTTGCCGGAGTGGGCACCAGACCCAAACTCACCAGAGAACCGCTTGAGTTCGAGAACGTAGAACTTACCATACGGAGCTATAAATAATCACCTCTTCCCCTCACCGTTAAGTCTGAAGTCTTCGGCCTTAACTCCCCATGGGGCGTCATAACGCTCTACATGAACCTCACCCTCAAAGTCTGGCGCCAGGAAACCCGCGACTCAAAAGGTCGTATCGAAGTCTTCCCCGCGAAGGATATCCCTTCTGAAGCTTCCTTTCTCGAGATGCTGGATATCGTGAACGAACGCATCATCGCCGAAGGCGGGGCCCCGATCCACTTCGACCACGACTGCCGCGAGGGCATCTGCGGAATGTGCTCGCTCACCATCAATGGCATTCCCCATGGCCCGGAGAGCGCCACCACCGCCTGCCAGTTGCACATGCGCCATTTCCGAGATGGGGACACCATCTGGATTGAGCCCTTCCGGGCGAGGGCCTTCCCCGTTCTACGTGACCTCGTGGTAGACCGAACCGCCTTTGACCGCATTATCGAGGCGGGTGGATTTATCTCGGTACGCACCGGCGCAGCCCCCGACGCCAATACCACTCCTGTTCCCAAGGAAGAGGCAGACAGGGCTTTCGATTCCGCCACCTGCATCGGATGCGGTGCCTGTGTGGCCGCCTGCAAGAATTCCAGCGCCATGCTCTTTGTGAGCGCCAAGGTCTCCCATCTCAACAACCTGCCGCAGGGACGGCCCGAGAAGAACCGGCGCGCTCTCAGGATGGTCCAGGCCATGGACGAGGAAGGCTTCGGCAATTGCAGCAACCTCTACGAGTGTGAAGCCGTCTGCCCCAAGTCCATCCCCGCAGACAACATCGCCAGACTCAACCGCGATTATGCCTTGGCCGCGGCGCGAAACGCTCTGACGTAGCACTTTCAACTGCTTATCCGGGCAGTCATACCTGCCGGATCCGGGGGGAGAGATGACGCCCCGGAACACGATACAGGTGGTGCTCCTGCTTTGACTGAGCTGAAAAACATCTTACCCTTACCCCGATTAATACGGTCGGCTCATCACCGGAGCCCACAGAACGCCTTGAATCCCGCCGATTCAACCCCAAGATTCCCGCCGTGCGACGCCTCCTGCCTCTTCTCTCTCCCAGTGTCCTGCTCCTCGCGAGCTGTGCACTGCAGGAGGATGGCCAGCATCCCGCCAGAGAGACCGCCATCGATCTTCCCTCTCTCTGGAGCGAAGCCTCCAGTGGGCAACACGGCAAGATTTCCACCGGCTGGCTCTCCGAGTTCCAGGACCGCCGCATGAACAGCCTGGTGCGGGAGGCTGTCCGGAAGAACAACAACCTGCAGGCCTCCGCTCACCGTCTGCGGGCCACCCGTGAGAGCACTATCACGGCGAGAGCCGCCCGACTCCCTCGCATCAGTGCCGCCGGCACGACTTCCCGGAGCCACGCGGGACTCGGCCCCTCTCCGGGAATCTCCAGCGGTTCCTACGGACTCTCCTTCTCCGCCAGCTGGGAAATCGACGTCTGGGGTCGCCTCCGCGATCTCGATTACGCCACCCGGGCCGACTACCAGGCTGCGCTCGCCGACTACCGCTCGGCTCAACTGTCTCTCGCCATCAACACTGCCAAGGCATGGATCAACCTGACGGAAGCCCAGCAGCAGGTGGAACTGGCCGAACAAACTCTCGCCGACTTCAAGAAGAGCCTCTCGCTCATCAGCCGGCGCCATCGCGAGGCTCTTCTGCGAGCCGTGGATGTCCAGTTTGGCCGCAACAACGTGGCCAGCGCCGAACGCAACATGCGCAGTCAGGTCCTGCGACGCGACGAAGCCGCACGGGCGCTGCAACTCCTTCTCGGGCGCTATCCGTCGGGGGAGCTGGAGGCAACCTCCGACCTGCCAATTCTCAAACGGCAGGTTCCCGCCGGGCTTCCCTCGGAATTACTGACCCGTCGACCGGACCTCACGGCAGGACACGCCCGAATCCACGCATCGGCCCGGCGTGCCGATGCTGCCCGCAAGGCCCTCCTCCCCTCCTTCCCTCTCACCGGGTCAGGAAGCACCCGGTCTGAACAGCTTCGACTGGCTCTCGATCCTGCTTATCTCACCTGGTCAATAGCATCATCTCTGACCCAAACCGTCTACCAGGGAGGCGCCCCCAGCGCCCAGGCACGAGCCGCCCTCGACCGCAATAAATCCGCCATTCACGATTATACTCAGAGTGTGCTCCAGGCCTTCCGGGAAGTTGAATCTGCCCTGCAGATCGACCACTCGCTCCGGGAGCAGGAAAGGTTTCTCCTCGTTGAGGTCGATCAGGCCAGCAAGGCCCAGGCTGCTGCGGAACGTGATCTCGGTCTCGGCATCGAAGGGTCCAG
>PBIX01000117.1 GCA_002720975.1 Planctomycetota bacterium
ACTCCCAGTTTCACAAACGTGCCGAATGCGTCGTGCCCCTGGTGACTCCCCCCTTCGCCTTGATCGACTGCACGCCCGAGAGCTTCATCTACGCCTGCATGACACTCGGAGGCCTCCGCACAGGGGTGAACGGAGAGGTGCTGACGCCAGACGGCACCGAGATTCCCGGCCTCTATGCCGTCGGGCGCACGGCGGCGCTCTTCTGCGGACGGGGCTATGCGGGTAGCGGAATCTCGCTCGCCGACGGCACCTACTTCGGGCGCCGCGCGGGCCGGGCGCTGGCCGGGATGCGGAGCTGAGCCACCGGATGGGAAGCGGGTTGTCGACGTTTCACGCGATGCGGTTCTGAGCCCAGGGTCGTGTCGACGTTGGGGTGGGTGGACGTCGCGGTGCTCCTGAGCTTCGTGGCCTACGGAGTTGCCTCCGGACTGTGGTCGAGGAAACGCGCTTCCCGGAACCTCGAAGAGTATTTCTTGGCGGGGCGAAGTCTCTCGGGCTGGACGGCGGGGCTCAGCATGGCCGCCACCCAGTTTGCGGCGGATACACCGCTGCTGGTGACGGGTCTGGTCGCGACGGCGGGGATCTTCGCGCTCTGGCAGCTCTGGATCTACGCCTTGGCCTTCCTGTTGCTCGGTTTCGTTCTCGCTCCGAGTTGGCGGCGAGCCCGGGTGATTACGGATGCCGAGATCACGGAACTCCGCTACGGAAGCCGCGCGGCACTGTGGCTGCGGGTGATCAAGGCCGTCTATTTCGGAACACTCTTCAACTGCATCGTATTGGCCTGGGTGCTGTTCGCGACGCGCGCCGTCGCCGAGCCCATTCTGGTGTGGGACCAGTGGCTCCCCGGTGGGTTGTTCGCACACCTGCAGGCACTGGTTTCCTGGGTCGGTGTTCCGCTCGCCGTCGATCCCCACGGCCCAGAACTCTGGGTGCGGTCGACCAATAACGCAATTTCGCTGCTCGCTGTCGCGGTCGTCACGCTCTTCTACTCAACCACCGGAGGCTTGCGGACCGTCGTCCGGACCGACGTGCTCCAGCTTGTGCTCGCTCTATTCGGGACGGCGGTCTACGCCGGTTACGTGATCGTTCACTTCGGTGGCATGGGATCCATCGTGGACGAGATCTTCCTGCGCTATGCGGAGGGCGGTCCGGGTGGAATCGCGCCGTTGGAGATCCTCGCATTCACGCCTTCTCGTGCCAAGGACGCTTCGCTGACGGTGCTCGCAGTCTTCGCGCTCCAGTGGTTCATCCAGTTGAATGCGGATGGCACCGGCTACCTGGCCCAGCGTTCCATGGCGTGCCGTTCCGATCGCGATGCGAAGCTCGCCAGCGTCGTTCTCACTTTCACCCAGGTGCTGCTGCGGAGCCTCTTGTGGCTGCCGATTGCGCTGGGCCTGTTGCTCTTGTTTCCCCACGACCCCGCAGTTCCCGCGTCTGGGCTCCAGCACAACCGGGAAGTCACCTTCGTGCGTGGGATGGTCGAGCTGCTGCCGGCCGGGGCCCTGGGCCTCATGCTCACGGCCATGCTCGCGGCGCTTGCCTCGACCCTGGATACGCACCTCAACTGGGGCGCCTCGTACTGGACCAACGATCTCTACAAGCGGCTCGTGTGCCAGGCCTGGCTCGGCCGTGAGCCCCAGGAGAGGACGCTCGTGTGGGTCGCGCGGGGATCGAACCTGGTGATCCTCGGGCTGGCGCTCGCCGTGATGACACAGCTCAGTTCGATCGAGGGGGCTTGGCGCATCGCATTGCTCCTGGGTGCAGGGATGGGCCCCCTGTTGGTGCTGCGCTGGTTGTGGTGGCGCATCAGCGCCTGGGGCGAGTTGGCCTGTATCGCGGTGTCGCTCCTGGCGGCCGGCCCGCTGGTGGCCGGCATCGACGGAGAGGCCGTCCGACTGCTCGCGATGGCGCTGCTTGCGACGGGGGCGGGCATCGGCGTCTCTCTCCTGACGCCCGAGGACCCGGAGCAGTTGAGGGTCTTCTACGCGCGTGCGCGACCGCCCGGTTGGTGGAACCCGGTGGCGGGATCGCTGGGTCTCGAGCCCGGTGAGGGTCTGCGGCGCCTCGCGCGCGCGACTGGCGCGATGCTCGCAGCGGCGCTGTGTGTCCTCAGCCTGCTGACCGGACTCGGAGCCTGGCTTTGCCAGAGCCCGGAACCGACCTGGTGGCCCCTTCCGTGGGGCCTGTGGATTGCGGCGCAGATCGGCGTGGGGCTGGCGGTGGTGCCCGTATGGCTCCGCCTCGGGTTTGCCGGGGACTCCGGATTTTCGCCGCTGCCCCGAAACCAGTGACGCGGCGCATTCGCGTGCTTCGAGGCGAGAGCCCGGGGAGTGCGGCACGTGACACCGCATTGTCGCGGCTCCTGCTCACAGCCGTGTTGCGGGGTGACGCGACGGAGTGCCTTCGCATCTGGCGCCCGTGCGATGCCTTCGCATTCTCGGCGCTCGATCGCACGCGGATTGGCTTCGAAGGCGCCGTTCGTGCCGCGCGCGAGGCCGGCTTCGAGCCTTTCTTGCGCTTGACCGGAGGGCACGCTGCTGTCTACACCGATGCAACTGCAGCGTTTGCCTGGACGGTTCCAGCCCCCGAGCCGCACCGCGGGATCCGGGAACGTTTCGACGTCCTCGCCGAACTCGTTGCGGCGTCGTTGCGCGACCTCGGCATCGATGCGCACGTGGGTCCGGTAGCTGGAGAGTATTGTCCCGGTGCGCATAGTGTGAACGCACGTGGGCGGGTGAAGCTGATGGGAGTCGGCCGCGGCGGCGGAAGAACTCGGCCGAGGGGTCAGACGTATTGGGCCCAGCTATTCGGGTGGGCTCGTTTGTACGCGCGGTACGCGCAGCATACGGGGTAGAGCACCACGAGTACTGCCCCGGCAGCGAGGTAGGTCTCGGTGAGTCCCGCTTGCCGCATGCCACCGGTGATGGCGAGGGCTGCGGCGCCCAGTACCACGAAATGGACCACGTAGAAGAACAGTGCTGTCTGCCCCAGTACCAAGAGGGGGTTCCAGCGCCAGGGCGGATGGCCCAGGCGGCGCTCGACGATCGAGAAGGCCATCAGAATGAGTGCCATTGCTCCGAGTTCCAGTGCGGTGAATGCGAGGGCTGGAGGGTATTTGCTCACGTGGAGCCATCGGATGAGGGACGGCTCGATCCGGTAGAGCCCCATGTTGCCGTAGGCATCGAGGCCGCGGACCGCGATGAAGAGTGCAATGGCACCGAGACCCCAGCCCAGCAGGGTGCCTTCCGCGCGGATGCGTCCGGTGGGACCCTCGGGCAGGTCGAGCAGGTAGCGACCGAATGCCCAGCCACAGACCAGCATCGCGAGCCAGGGAATGACGGGGTAGATCACGATCAGGTGTTCCCCGTATAGCGGTGCCAGTGTGAGGGCCGCGGGGTAGGGCACCGTGCTGCCGATCGGCACGAGCCCCGTTGTCACGAGTTCGCCGCCGACGAGCCATCCCAGCCCCCCGAAGAGCAGCCAGGGGGTGGGGAGACGGCGCAGGGGGATCATGAGGAGCAGGCTCGCTCCGATCGCGAAGAGTACCTGGAGGATCAGCGCGCCGTAGCCCGCCATCAGGGTGAGCAGCCCTTCCAATCCCAGGATCACCAGCGCCCGGATCAAGAGGTGGCGGTCGAGGCTCGCCGCCGAAACGCCCAGGCGCGATCGCTTCTCGATGCTGAGTGCGAGCGAGGTGCCAGTCAGAAAGAGGAACGTCGGCGCGCACAGGTGCGTCACCCAGCGTGTGAAGAAGTCCGTCGCGGGGATCAGGGTTCCCACGATCCATACCGGTGCTCCGGTTTCCGGGTTCAGGAGGTAGGCTGAGTCCGCATTGAAGCGGCCCGAGTTCCACATCTCGGACGCGTGGTCGAGCGCCATCAGCACCATGACGAAACCGCGCATCCAGTCGATGGCAAAGATTCGCTGGCTCGGATTCACGCCGGTGGGGTATCAGGCATCCCGGGTGGACTCGGTCCCGAGTGCTTTCTCCACCTTTTCGATCAGGTCTGTGGGCTCGTAGGGCTTGCCCAGGAAGCCCGCGATGTGCTCGGCGGAGAAGCGTTGTTTCGAGCGCTCCTCGCTGTAGCCACTCGTCAGGATCACCGGGAGATTGGGGTACAGGCGGTGGATCTCGCGGAGAGTCTCCTCGCCGTCCAGATCGGGCATCATGAGGTCCAGGATGACGACGTCGATCTCATCGCCCTGGCTCGCAACGGCTGCGATGCCCTCCCGCCCTCCGCTCGCGGCGATTACCCGAAAGCCAGCCCGCTGAAGGAACTCCACGCCGATTTCGAGCACGGACTCCTCGTCGTCGATGATCAGCACCTTGGCCGGGTGCACCGCGTTTGCCCGACGCACGACCTCGGGCTTGGGCTTGGAAACGGTGGGGTGGGCTTCCGAGCACGGAAAGAGCACGCGGAAGGAGGTTCCCTTTCCGGGTGCACTCTCGAGTGTGATGACGCCCCGATGGCCCTGAACGATCCCGAGTACCGCCGCGAGCCCCAGGCCGCGGCCGGCGATCCGGGTGGTGAAGAAGGGCTCGAAGATGCGCTCTCGGGTGGCCTCGTCGATTCCCGAGCCCGAGTCCTCGACTTCGAGAAAGACGTACGTACCGGAGGAGGCCTTCGGAGTTCCGATGGGAAATATGTCTTCGGTGATTTTAGTCCAGCCGGTTTTCACCCGGACTTTTCCGGAGCGATCGTCGAGCGCTTCGGCCGCGTTGGTCACGAGGTTGACCACGACTTGCCGGAGCTGCGTGTCGTCGCCTTCGATCGGCGGCAGGTCGTTCGAGAGATTTAGCTCGAGCACGTTCTGTTGGGGGATCGAAGCTTCGAGTAGCTCCACCGTATTGCGAACGACCCCCGACAGATCGGTCGGCTTGAGCGAGAAGGGCGTCATGCCCGAGTAGGTGAGCATCTGATCGGTCAGCCCGGCCGCGTGCTTTGCCGCCGAGCGGATGCGGGAGAAGCGCCGGTGGGTCTCGGGGTCGGGGGCCGGGTCCGCCAGTGCGAGTGAGCTGTTCCCGAGGATCACGCTGAGAAGGTTGTTGAAGTCGTGGGCGATGCCACCGGCCAGGACGCCGAGGCTCTCGAGGCGCTGAACCTCGCCGAGGTGTGCCTCGAGCCGGCGGCGCTCCTCTTCAGCGTGCTTGCGTTCGGTGACGTCGCGGCTGGCTCCCACGACCCGGATCACGTCGTCGCCTTCTCCGCGTTCCGCGATGAGGCAGGTGTGGATCCAGCGCGTTTCGCCGCTCTTCGTGGTGATATTACCCTCGAATTCCACTGTTTTTCCCGCGAGTGCTGCCTCGATCTGCTCGGCCGCCGCCACCATGTGCGCGCTGTCGCACAGGACGCTCCAGCCCTTCTCCTGGATCTCGTTGCTCGTGTAGCCCGTGAGTCGGGTAAAGGCCTCGGTGGCCCACTCGATCTCGCTGGAGCGGTCTGGCATCAGCTGAAAGCCGTAGCTGAAGTCCGAACTCAGCTCGGAGACCGCGCGGTATTGCTCGCGGCTCGCGCGCAGCTCCTCCTCGGCGAGTCGCCGCCCGACGACCTCCCGCTCGAGGTCGCGGATCGCTTCGACGAGCTGAGTCGTGCGGTCCTCGACCCTGTGCTCGAGCGTGTCGCGGTCTCGTCGGAGCGATTGCTGCTGCTCGTGGCTCTCTGTCACGTCTCGCGCCACACCGACCAAGCGGAGGTCGCCGGCCTCATTGCGGAAGGCGTGCATGGTCGCTTCGAGCCATCGCCACGATCCGTCGCGGTGTGCGCAGCGTGCGCGGACCGTGCATGCGTCCGATGTCTTCAATATGGTGGCCATCGTCTGCAGCACGCGTTGCCGATCGTCGGGGTGGATCCCGTCCCCGGCGGATTTCGCCGTGTATTGCGCTGCCCCGAAGCCGAGGATGTGGTGTACGGAGTCGCTCATATACTTTACGTGCCAATCCCCATCGAGCTCGAAGATCGCGTCCCCAGTGTGCTGGGCCAGCACCGCAAATCGCTGCTCGCTTTCCTGAAGCGCCTGCCGGGCCTTTTGGCTCTCGTGCTCGAGATCGCTCCTGCGCTTTCGGGTGTGATGGCCGGCCGCAGTGACCTGGAATCCCAACGTGATGAGCGCCACCGCGGGCCACGCGAGGGCCATCGAATTATGGATCGCCCCCTGCCAGAAGTACGCCAGTGAAGTGGCCCCATCGAGCACCGCGACTGCGACGAAGGTCACGGGCAGGAGCTTCTGGCTCGGCATGACTCCAGGGCTCCGGGCCACCTGGAAAACCAGGTAGGCGCCCGCGAGTTCCACCGCCGGCTCTGCCAGCGTACTGAGGATGTGGCTCATCTCGGGGGAGACCCGGCCCAGGCTCCACCGGACCGCTCCGAATGCGAGGCCGGCGGGCAGCAGCCAGGTGGGCACGCGCCGGTCCGCGTAGGCCAGTGCCCCCGCCAGTAGGAAGGCGGGCAGCAGCGGAGAGAGCAGTTGCGCGGGTACGTGCACCCACGGGACGTTTTTTGCGAAGAACATGAACGCCGAGACGGCGCCGATGACGAGCCACCCCCACGTCCAGAGCACCGCCGGGTTGGTGGCGTCGCGCAGGCTCCACACGAGCCCGCCGACGGCCAGCAGTATCAGGCAGAGCAGAAACTCGGCCACAGGACCCTCCGCACGCCTGAGGCGACGACGCGTGCCCCCATCATCGATCCGCCGGGCTCTGGGGTCAAGCGGAGCCGGCGGGCGCTACTCGCCCCGCAGCGCTTCCACCGGATGCAGCTGCGCGGCCCGCCGCGCCGGGAGCACACCGGCGACCATGCCGGTGACGGCGCTCAGGGTGAGTGCCGCCACGACGTATTCAATGGGCGTGTACAGGGGAAGGCCGGGCGCCGCCAGGCGTATCACCAGGGCGATGCCAAGTCCGGCCAGGACACCGAGCGCGCCTCCCATCACGGTCAGAACGACGGCCTCGAAGAGAAACAGGCCGTGGATCTCGCGCGCCGTGGCGCCGACGGCCCGCAGCAGACCGATTTCGCCCACCCGTTCGCCCACAGTGATCCACATCATGGTGAAAACGCCGATCGCGCCCACCAACAGCGAGATGGCGGCGATGGCGGCAACGGTCGCGGTGACCGCATCCATCACCCGGTGGAAGACGCGAAGCATCTCGGTCTGGGTGGTGATCGTGAAGTCCTCGCGCCCTCCGTGCCGGTCGACTAGCAGGTCTCGCACGTTCTCGGCCACGTTCTCGGAGAGACCCTCGTGCGCAAAGGAGACGTCGATCTCCTGGACCTCGTCCAGGTTGAACATGCGCATCGCGGTGGTGACGGGTACGTAGGCGACGTCGTCGAAATCCATGCCGAGCAAGGTCCCCTTCGGTGCCATTATCCCGATCACCCGCAGCCGGGTGTCGGCGACGCGCACGAAGCGTCCCAGCGCATTCGCCTCTCCGAAGAGCTCGCGCTTCAGCTTGGGGCCGAGCACTGCGACCAGCGATCCGCGCCGCGGGTCACCCGGCGGCAGGAAGGAGCCCTGTCCGATCTGGAACTTCAGCACTTCCAGTAGGTCTGGCGTGGCGCCGTAGACGAAGACGCTCCGGCCGCGGCCGTTGCCTGCAACCCGCGCCTGTCCCAGGGCGACCGGGGCCACGGCCTCGATGCCGGGAATGCGCCGGATCGACTCCGCGTCGTCGAGCGTGAGCTTGTGCGTCGTGCCGCCGAAGACACCCGGGATGCCGAGTGTGTCGATCTTCCCCGGATTGATTCCGAGGATGTTCGTGCCGAACTGGGTGAACTGCGCGAGCATGTAGCGCCGGGTGCCCTCGCCGATGGAGGTGAGAAGGATGACGGCGGCGATTCCGATGGCGATGCCGAGGACCGAAAGCATCGACCGGAGGCGGTGGCTGCGCACCGCACCGACGCCGAGTTCGAGGTAGCCCGCCGCGTCCACGTTCACCTCCCCGCCAGCGCTTCCACAGGATCGAGACCCGTGGCGCGGCGGGCTGGCAGCACACCGAATAGAGCGCCCACCGCGACTGCGAGCACCAGCACGCTCACTACCGCCCAGGCCGGCGGTGAGGCCGGAAACGCCGGATAGAGCGCGACGAAGGCGCGCACGAGGCCCCAGCCGAGGCCGAGACCGGCGAGCGCCCCGCCGAGCGAGAGCAGCACTGCTTCGGTGAGGAAGAGGCGCTGCACCTGGCGGCCTGTCGCACCCACGGCCTTGAGCAACCCCACCTCGGCCGTGCGTTCGGATACCGAGACGAGCATGAGGTTCATCACGCCGAGACCCGCGACCGCGAGCGAGATTGCGCCGATGCCGGCCACCGCGAGTGTGAGTGCCGTGAGGATCTGATTCAGGGAACCCACCACCGAGTCCTGAGTAATGACCGTGACGTCGTCTTCGCCGTGGCGATCGGCCAGCAGCGCGAGCACTCGCTCCTCTGCCGACTCCAGGTTCGAGTGCACACGGACCTCGATCAGGACCCGGAAGAGGGAGGTCAGGTCGAAGATCCGCATTCCCGTGGCCACCGGAATCAGAACCAGGTTGTCGATGTCGACCGCGAGTTGACGGCCCTTGGGTGCGAGCTGTCCGATGACCCGGACGCGCCAATCTCCGATACGAACGACGCGCCCGATCGGGCTCTCGGCCGGGAAGAGTTCGCGCGCGACCTCGGCTCCCAGGACCGCGATCGCTGCGCCGCGTTCGAGGTCTCCGGGGGGCAGGAAGCTGCCGGCTGTGACCTCCAGGTGTCGGACCTGTTGGAAGTCGGACGTGGTGCCGATGACAGCCACCTGACGGCGGCGTTCCCCATTCGCGACGGTGTCGTTTCCCATGGCGATCGGAACGACGAGTCGAGCCTCGCGGACATCGCGTTCGACGGCGCGGACATCGTCGAGGGTGAGGTCGTTTGGAACACCGCCCGCGCCGGGGAAGCTCCCCGTCGTCTCATTCCGGCCGGGGACCACGATCAGGAGGTTGGTGCCGAGCGAGGTGAATTCCTGCGTCACATAGCGCCGGGCACCCTCTCCCACAGCGGTCAAAACCACCACGGCCGCGACGCCCACCATGACGCCCAGGATCGAGAGGGCGCTTCGCCGTCGATGGCGGGTGAGCGCCGTCCAGGAAAAGTTCAGAACGTCTTCCGGTCTCACGCTCGGGACTCGAACAGTGCGTCGGGTCGAAGCTCGCGACCGGGCACACGCTGCACGATCTCGCCGTCGCGCAGTACGAGCACGCGGTCCGAGCGCCGTCCGATGTTCGGGTCATGAGTCACCACGACCAGGGTCAGCCCGTCGGCGTTCATGCGTTCGAGCAACCGCATGATCTGCTCGCCGTTTGCGGTGTCGAGGTTTCCGGTGGGCTCGTCGGCAAGGAGAATATGCGGGCGCATCACGGTGGCACGCGCAATGGCCACGCGTTGGCACTCGCCGCCCGAGAGCTCATTGGGTCGGTGGTGGGCCCGGTGCACCAGGCCGACGGCGTCGAGGGCGGTCGAGATTCGCGCGCGGCGGTCGTCCTCCGGTATGCCTGCCAGCAACATCGGAAGTGCGACGTTCTCGTGCGCGCTGAGCCTCCCGATCAGGTGGAACGATTGGAACACGAAGCCGATGTGGTGGCGCCTCACTTCCGAAAGCGCATCGGCGGAGAGTGTCCCCACTTCGCGGCCATCGAGCCGGTAGCTGCCAGCAGTGGGCCGATCGAGGCAGCCCAGGATGTTGAGCAGGGTCGACTTGCCCGAGCCCGAAGGCCCCATTACGGCCAGGTACTCGCCCTTCGCGATGCGGGCTGAAACGTCCTTGAGTGCGACCAGCGGCTCAGCACCGACCGGATAACTGCGCTGCACCCCGTCGAGTTCGATCATCGGGGCACCCGGTGTGCTCAAGGCTCCTCCCCCGCCTCGTTTACGATGTGCACCCGGGCGCCGGGCTTTACGTCCATGTGGCCAAGGCTGGTCACCACCAATTCGCCGTCTTCCAGACCGCTTTGGACTTCCGCATGCTTCCAATTGCGCAGACCGATCTCCACCGGTCGTTCTTCGAGGGTTCCATTCTTTGATACCAGCACGCGGCTGCCTTCCAGCAATGCCTCAGTGGGAATACGCAGCACACGTTCCCGCACCTCCTGGACGACTTCGACATCCGCCGAGGTTCCGGGCAGGAATTCCGCTGCCACGGCTTCGTCGTCCAACTCGACCTCGATCTCGACCGTCCGGTTCTGGGCTTCGAGGTCGAGGACGTAGGGTGCGACGCGTACGACGCGACCCGGAAAGGACTGCTCCGGGTGCGAGTCCACCGTCACGATTGCGCGCTGGCCGACGCGGATCTTCGCGGAATCGACCTCGTCCATGGGAGCGCTCACGAATACTGAGTTGGGGTCCAGGACGTCTACGATCGGAGGTGCCGTGAGCAGCGGCGGCGAGGGTGTGACCCACTCGCCAATCTCGACGTTCTGTTCTGCAATGACGCCTTCGAAGGGAGCGCGGACGACGTATTTCGCCAGCTCCTCGTTCGCGGCGGATACCCCGGCCTTCGCCCGATCTACTTCGGCGTGCAGCGCGTTGCAGGAGGCCTTCGCACCGTCGTAGGCGCTCTGGAGCGCATCGAGGATGTCGGCCGAAACGATCCGCTGATCCGCAAGGGTGCGCTTGCGCTCGAGTTCCCGAGAGGCGCGATCGCGGGCAATGCAGGCTTCCTCGGCTCGCGCGCGAGACACCCGCAGACCTTCTTCGTTGAGGGAGAGCTGTGCCCTTGGCGTCGCGTCGGCCAGGCGCACCAGGACTTCTCCGGCCTCGACCCAATCTCCCTCCCGGTGCCCGATTTCGACGATGCGTCCACCCACCTCTGCCGACAGCTTGGCGCGTCGACGCGCGCGAAGCGTGCCGGCCTTGCTGTTCGTGATGGTGGCCTCGACACGGGAGATCTCGGCGGGCACGACCCGAACGGGGATCGGGTCAGTCCGCAGCACCGTGAAGCGGAGCACCACCGCCAGAACCGCGGCGAGAAGGAGAAGCCTCGGAAGCCACTTACGCATGATCCCTCGTCCCGCGGCGCGCCGGGGAGCATAGCGCGGTGGGGTGAGCCGGGCCGCGATCGCATCGCCCTCGCCACCGCTTGTCACCGAACCGAGGAGTCCGCCGGCCGCCGCTCCGGTGAGCGCGCCGATCTGGGCGCGGGGCCATGCTCTCTCCTCGGCGAGTCCGAGAGCATGGCATCCCGGGATGGTAGGGTGATGGGGCAGTGCGCTGCGCCGCCGACCCGGGCTCCGCATCCGCCGCGCGTGAGGAGACTCCATGGGCGCCGAGCCGTTTCACATCGAGATACCCGATAGCAAGCTCGAGGACCTGGACCGGCGAGTACTACAACTGCACGCTGCTGCGCGTGCGGGATTCGGGTAGGCACTTCGCCGCAGCGGAGGAGCCCGAGGCGATCATCACGGACATCCGGGACACATTCCGGCCGCTGCGCTGAAAGCACGCGGGGGAGACGCCATGGAATATCGGCACATCGAGTTTTCCGAGGAAGAGGGCGCCGTTGCAGTGCTCACCATGGTCCGTCCCGAGCAGCGCAACGCGCTCTCGGAGGCGCATCTGCGGGAGCTGCTCCACGCGATCCGAGAGATCGGGGCGGGTGAGATGCGCGGAGTGATCGTTGCGGCACGGGGGCCCGTCTTCTCGGCCGGCCACGACTTCCGCGACATGGATGGGCGCGACCTGGAGGGTATGCGGCGACTGCTGGGGGTGTGCACCGAGGTGATGCAGGGCCTCAGGGCGCTTCCGCAGGTGGTGATCGCCCAGGTCGAGGGGCTGGCGACGGCGGCGGGCTGTCAACTCGTCGCGAGCTGCGATCTCGCGGTGGCGGGGAACTCTGCGCGCTTCCAGGTGCCGGGCGGCGCCGGGGGCTGGTTCTGTACCACGCCGGGCGTCGCGTTGGCCCGTGCGGTGAGCCACAAGCACGCCCTCGAAATGTTGCTCACGGGCGATCCCATCGATGCGGCGACAGCCCAGGTCTGGGGTCTGGTGAACCGCGTGGTGCTCGACTCGGAGGTGGCGGTGGTTACGCGGGAACTCCTCGCCCGGGCGACCCGCGGCAGCGCGGACTCGAAGGCGCTCGGCAAGCAGGCCTTTTACCGCCAGATCGAACTCGACACCGCCGGTGCCTACGCCCACGCGTCCGAGGTGATGGCAGCCGCCTCGCAGACACCGCACGCCCAGGAGGGACTGCGCGCCTTTCTCGAGAAGCGCAAGCCCCGCTTCGTCTGAGCCGTCTTCTCGCGGCCTGAGGGGGACTTCAGGCGGTGGGTGTCGAGAGTGGTGTGTTCATCGAAGCTCTCCAATCGAACTTCGCTGCCGGAGGCACTGGGCTTCGCAGAGACCGATGCTCTGGCCCTGTGGCTCGGTTCACCACCCCACATTCACCAGCGGCAAGAAGGGGAACGGCGTTCCCGCTCGGTTCAGGTTTGCGACACCGATCTGCACTCCACGCAGCGAATTCGCGAAGTTCACGACGCCCACCTGCGCACCGGTGACCGAGCCCGCGTCGTTTGCGACGCCAAATTGGGCTCCGTGCAGCGTTTCAATCACGCGGTTGGCGATCCCGATCTGCAGTCCGTGTAGGCTCCCGCCGACTCTGTTGAACGGACCGGCCTGAAGTCCGCGGGCATTCCCTTCCACGATGCTCACGAGCCCCGACTGCAAGCCGGTTAGCTCGGAAGTCACGTTGTTGAAGAGACCGACGTCGAAGCCCACGACTTTTTTCTGCTCGCCGTAGATCATGTTGAAAGACACGCCTGTCACGGTCCAGTCGGTGGGGAAGATTTGTGCGCTTGGGATGAGCGAAATCTGCAGCGGTGTGTGATGCCAGCCCCGTTTCTCGGCGGGTGCCGCGTCCGTTCGCTCGATTCGAACGACCTCGCCGCCGGAGTCGTCGGCGCCGGCGACGCCCGCGTGGGTGAGGCATACGGCTGTGACCAGGAGCAGGGTCTGGAAGCGTCCCTGTGTCGGTGTGTTCCGAGCGGGCATGTATTGGCGGTCTCCTCTGCTTCGGCTCGCGGTTGCACGATACCACGCTGCCGCGGTGTTCCGGCGGGGCTCTCGTGCTGCGCGCTTCTCCTTGGCGCCGCGCGCTTCTCTTGCGGGGAGGTCGAGGTCTTCGATGGCGATGAGGGCGGTGCCGGCGTGGCAATCGGAATCGATGATTCCGACATTCGACATCGGATCTTGTTTTTCTCAGTGGACGTGGCGCGGGTGGAGCCGGGGGAAGCCCCGAAAGGCTCCCCCCGGTGCGGGTCGGTTCAGCGGTTCTTGCGCGGTCCGCCCATTTGCCCGGGCCAGCGTGAGCCGCCGATGGTGTCGGCGTGCGGCCAGAAGGCGTCTGGGTCGAGCGGGTTTTCCAGCGTGATCTCGCGGCCGAGCCAGGTCGGCGTGTCGAGAATCGCCGACACCAGCTCGCGCTGGGGCAGCAGCTCGGCGATCGGGTCCCACGGGCTCTCGAGGAGCCGGAGTTCGCCGTCCACGTCTTCGCGGTAGGTCGTGCCGTAGGTGCTGTGGACCTTCACCACGTGCGGCGGGAAGTCGTAGCTCTTCTCGGCCCCACCCACGGCTCGCGACACCTTGATCCACCACTCGTTTTCTTCGTACTGAGGCCGGTCGGCGCTGGGACCGGTCACTGTGCCCGAGAACTCGACGAAGGTGTAGCCCTGGTGGCTGCAGCGGGCCGTCACCTTGTCGCCCATTCGGTAGTAGGTGACCTCGCACGGGAACTTCGGCTGGCCGTTCATCTCCTTGCTGATGAAGACGGCCGACTCCTGGTCGATCCCGTAGCCGATGGCGTATATGCCCGGCGTCCCGCGGTAGTCGGCGTCGACCGTCATGAAGATTCCGTGCTCCGGCTCGTCGGGGACCGGCACGTTGTAGATGTTCAGGTGCACGTTCGGCTCCCGGCCCGGATCGATTCCGGGAGGCAGCAGCGCGGCAATCTTCTCCGCATCGGTGCGATACGTGAGCTTCAGGATCGGCCAGCCGGCAATGTCGCCGGGGTTGGTCTTCGGAGCGTCGTCGGACATCGTGGATCTCCTCTTGGGGTTACTCGAGCCATTTCTTTTTGGGGCCGATTCGCGCCACGATGGGGGCGAGCTTCTCCGCATCGAGGCTGCAAAAGCGCATCGTGTTCCCGCCGAGCATCGCGGCGATTTCCGTCTCGGGAATGCCGTGGAGCGAATCGAGCAGCTGCGTTTGTGCCGTGGGCCAGGAGCCCGCGGTGTGCTGGGCCGTGGCGCGGTGGTCGCGGTAGCGCTCGGGCGGAAGTCCCGCGTGGCAATCGGAGGACATAGTGAGCAAGGGGTTCATTTTCTTTCCCCCTTCGGTGCCAGCGTACTCGCCAGGAAGCGCGCCGCGGATGCGGCGCGTTCGCGCACCGGGTAGTCGTCGAAGTGGAGCCAGCTGAGCGACATGAAGGCGAAGCTGCTCGATACGACTTCGGCCAGTGTTTCCACGGGCACGTCGTCGCGCACCCGGCCCTCTTCCACGGCGCGGCGAAGGAATGCCTGGAAGGCCGCGTGGAAGCGGCGGTCCCGGTCTTCGGGCGAGTCGGTGTAGGCGAGGGTCTGCACGCGGCCGACGAGTTCACGGCGGCCCGGCGACAATTCCTGGAACGTCTGCGCCCCGCCTTCGAAGAGCAGGATCAAGAGATCCTCGATGTTGCCGCGCTGCTTCGACAGCTCTTCGAGGCGCTCGACCATGCGCACGAGCGCGCGGTCGGCCATTTCTCGCAGCAGGTCGAGCTTGGTCGGGAAGTGGTTGAAGAAAGTCCCGTAGGCGACGTCGGCCCGCTCGCAGATCTCTGCCACCTTGGTTTCGTCGTAGCCCTGCTCCTCGAAGAGCGCCTCGCCGGCTTCGACGATCCGTTCGTAGATCTCGAGCCGGCGTCGGTCCCGGCGGTTGAGGGGGGCCTCGGAGGCGTCCTGGGGCACGGAGTGAGTGTACTCGAGTACATCGGAGGATTTCAATCACCAACTCGGCCCCGGCAGTCGCCGGCGGCCAGACGGTATGCTGGCCCGATGAGCCTGCGCATCGACGACCTGCTCGGAAAGCTCAGTGTCGAAGAGAAGGCGGATCTGGTCACCGGCCTCGACATGTGGCGGACACGGCCCGTCGAGCGGCTCGGCCTCGCTTCGATGAAGCTGACGGACGGGCCCAACGGCGCCCGGGGCGACGGCCTGATGGGCACCGGTACCGAGACCGCGTGCATTCCGTGCGCGGCGGTGCTCGGCGCGACCTGGGACGCGGATCTTGTCGAACGGCTGGGCCGGCTGCTCGGGGACGAGAGCCGTGCGAAGGGCGCTTCCGTCCTGCTGGCACCGACGATCAACCTCCACCGCTCGCCGCTGGGTGGGCGCAACTTCGAGTGTTACGCGGAAGACCCCGTGCTCTCGGGCCGGCTGGCCGCGGCCTTCGTGCGCGGGGTCCAGTCGCGCGGCGTCGCGACCACACCGAAGCACTTCGTCGCCAACGACTCGGAGTTCGAGCGCAACACGATCGATGTCCAGGTCGACGAGCGCACGCTTCGCGAGGTGTACCTGGTTCCCTTCGAGTGCGCCGTCAAGGAGGGGGGCGCTTGGGGCGTGATGAGCGCCTACAACCGGCTGAACGGCGTCTTCTGTTCCGAGCAAGAGTGGCTTCTGCAGCGGGTGCTGCGGCAGGACTGGGGGTTCGATGGCTTCGTCGTCTCCGACTGGTTTGCCGTTCGCTCGACGGCCGAGTCGGTGCGGGCTGGCCTGAGCCTCGAGATGCCCGGGCCGGGCCGCTTCTACGGTCGCGAGGGCCTGACGGCGGCGCTCGACGCCGGCGACATCGGGGAGGCCGAACTCGACAGCATCGTCGGCGATATGCTGCGGACGCTCGAGCGCACGGGGTTGCTGGGGGGTGGTGACGCCGGGAGCGGTGTCGAGGAGCGGCGGCTCGACCGCGCCGAGGATCGCGCGCTCTGCCGGCAGGCGGCTGCAGCC
>PBIX01000116.1 GCA_002720975.1 Planctomycetota bacterium
GTGTCCACGCACTCTGCGTAGCGGTACATCAATGTCGTGATTGCGTGATGGCTTTCCCAGGTCCCGGCGCCCATCGATTTCCCTCCCGGATGCGGAAGATCGTACACTGACACACATGGAAAAACTCATCTATCTGCTCGGCGACGCCGATCCCGGGACAGTGCCCCGCGCCCGTACCGACTTGCGTGAAGCACTGTTGGAAATTGCGCCGGTGCTGAGCCGGGTGGGTGGGCGACAAGTCTCCTTCACGGTCGCCGACCTCGATGACGCCGACCGGGTGATCCAGTTCAACACGAGCGGTCTGATCGATGCGACAGTTTCGGTGTGGCTCGAATCCGTCGATGACCGCGAGAAGATCGAGGCAGCTCTGTCGCCGCTCGCAAAGCGCCTTGCCGGTTATCTCGTGACAGAGAGCGTACCCCGCGCCCTGCAGGGCAGCGGTGCCCGGCCTGGGGAGCGAAGTCCCGGCGTGGCACTCGTCACGACCTTCCCCAAGCCGGAAAGGATCGACGACGAGACGTTCTACACCCGCTGGCACGGGAGTCACACCCCACTATCAATCGAAATCCATCCACTCCTCCAATACATCCGAAATTCCGTGGCTCGTGTATTGACGCCGGGAGCACCACCCTTTCGTGCAATCGTGAACGAGTCGGTAGCATCTGCCGCGGTTGCGGCGGATCCGATCGCGTTCTATGGAAGCAAGCAGGATCAGAAGCGCGCGGCCGAGGACCTGCTTTCGTTCATCGATTTCGAAACGCTGAGCACCGTCTTGATGAGCGAATACACTCTCATCGCCTGAATGGATGGAAGGGATTCCATGTCCGAAGCGCCCGTCGTACAACTGGGTTCGATCTCGCACGTTGGGATCGTCGTTGAAGATTGCGAGAAGGCAGCAGCCTGGTGGGAGCGGGTGTTCGGCATCGGCCCCTTTTCCACCGATATCTATGTACTCGATGCATCGACGAAGTTCCGGTTCAGGGGCAAACCAGCCGAGGCTCGCATGAAAGCTTCGATTGCCTACTCGGGAAAGGTCTTCGTGGAATTGGTCGAAGTGCTCGAGGGTGAGTCGCCGCATACCGAGTTCCTCCGTGAGCACGGCGAAGGGCTGCAACACGTAGCGTTCTCGGTAGAGGATATCGGGGGCGTCGTCGCCAAGCTGGCAGCGGAAGGTCTCGAGCCGGTCCTCGAATACGAGTTCGAAACCAGACAGGGTGGGCGGTCATTCCGCGTGCAGGAGGTTTACCTGAACACTGCCGAATATATCGGAGGCTCCACGGTTCAGCTGATCGAGATCACACCCCTCTGAACGAGGACGGCGATCTCCATGGCGGGAGACGAGAAGAAGATCTTCTGCATCGAGTTCCCACCGCCAGGGCAGCGTGTCAACTGGTTTTGGCATCCGGTTCGACGAGCCCGAACGTCTCCTTCATGAATTTCCAGTAGCGGGGGTAGTTTTTCTCGCGCTCATGGCGCGGAAGATTCTTCAGTAGGCGTTGGGCCTCTTCGACACGCCCATCCATGCAGAGCGCGAAGATCCGAGCGAAGAGGAGTCCGGGGTCCTGGGGATTCTCCGGGTGCGCCGTGCGCAGGAGTGTCGCCGCACGCTTGTAGTCGCGGCGTGCCAGGGCGATTCGGGCCTCCACTTCCGGCGGCAGCGAGCCGGCGTTTCGCCCGTCCGAGTAGATGGCCTCGTGGTCCACTCGAAGCAGCATCCAGAGGGGGATCACCTCGAGTTCGCTTTGCGCCAGAATCGCGTACAGATCACTCACATTGTGCCAGATGCGGTTTTGCTTGTAGCCGCCCACGCTGATGTCGTTGATGATTCGCTGGACCTCGAAGTAGGGCAGGGAGCGCTGGAACATGCCGGAGGGCCACAGGGAGCCCGTGCGTTCCCAGCGACTGAACCTCTCGCGCGTGTGCCGAGGCAGCATCAGTGGGGCGTATTTCCGGTAGGCTCGCGGCGTGTCGATCAGGCCCTGGTCGATCCGCTTTGGATAGTTGTCGACAAGCGGTGGCGTATCGCGCGTCAGGTTGTGGAGCATCTGTGGGTCCGCCAGGAAGAGGGCTCCCATGAGTTCGGGGCGTTCGAATCCGAGCCCCTTCAGGGCCGGCGAGATGTCGGGATCCCACCACTGGGCACTGAAGTGGGCATCCGTGGGACGCCAGCGCGCGTCGTTGGTACCGACCAGCATCCAGTCCAGGGCGAAACCATTCCAGAGCGTGCAGTCGGGGAAGACTTGACAGAAGCCCCTGATCACAGCCTTCGACTCGTTGGCGGTCATGGAGTGGACCGGTAGCCAGTACGTGACGAAGCCTCCGGGGTTGAGGCGATCGCGCAGCAGCTGGAAGTACTCCTGCGTAAAGAGATAGACCACACCCTGGGCTTTGGGCGGAGGCGGCTCGGCGGTGATCAGGTCGAAGCGTTCATCCGTGGCTGCGAGGAAGTAGCGCCCGTCTTCGATATGGACGTGCACACGCGGGTCGTTGAGGGGGTGTTCTTCGGCGTCTGGATAGATCATCGAACTCATCTCCAGGATGTCCCGCGAGATGTCGACGATGTCGATACTCTTGAGGCTCTTCGTGTCCGTCAGGGCCTTTGCGGTGGAACCGACGCCGTAGCTGATCAGCAACGCCTTCTCGAGGCCGGGGTGCAGCGCCACGGGCAGGTAGACGTAGAGCTTCATGTAGCGGCGTGCGGAGACGGCGGTCGACGACATGCTGTAGCCGTTGGTGGCGAGGCGGTAGTAGAGGGGCTCCCCCAGGAAGCTCGAGCGCAGGAAGAGAATGGTCTCGCTCGGAGTCTCGCGCACAGCGACGACGCTATGTGTGTCCGCACTGAGGCGGTCCAGGGTCGTGTGAAAGTAGTGGTCTTTCATCAGCCCGAAGGGAAAGAGCAGCAGTGTGAGTGCGTAGGCACCGCCGAGAGCCCAGGCCACCGGTTGCCATCCCGGTGCGGGCTCCCGGCCGATTCGCCAGACCAACGCGGCGACGATCCCGTAGCCCAGGGTGAGCGCGAACAAAGAGCGCTCCATGCCCAGCGCCGGCAACAGCACGAAGCCCGCCAGCAGGGGGCCGACGGCAGCCCCCAGGGTATTGGCCAGTGTGACGAGTCCCGCCGCGCGGATCTCCGGCTTCACCCACTCGTGCAGGCTCGCGCCCAGGAAGGTAAAGAGTAGGCCCGAGAGCAGTGCAACCGGCAGCATCAACGCCACCGCCAGGGGTGCAAGATCGATGGCGCGGTGCAGGAGCTGGCCTTCGTAGGGCGCAATCGCATAGCGGAAGCCGGCGTAGTGGGCGACCAGAAGCACGCCCGCCAGCAATGCAACGTTCGCCGAATGGGCGAAGCTCGTCGGGCGCCAACGCAGCCAGGCGCTGCCGATGAGTCCGCCCAGGGCGATACCAGCCAGGACCGTCGCCAACATGATCGAGAAGGTGAGACTCGACGTGTTGAACGAAAGCAGCAGAAAGCGGAACCAAACCACCTCGAGTGCCAGCAGGACGCAGCCGGAAACTGCAGCGGCAGCCAGGATGCGTGTGCGCCGGGTGCGGTCGCTGGGATCGAAGGCCGCCGGGGGCACCACCGGCAGCGGCGGAAGCGAGCGCACAGCCCGGCTGCGCGACAGGGTCACGGCAACCGCCGCGGCCAGCACGTTCATACCCGCCGCGCACCAGGCCGTGCCCCGCACACCGAATGCTGCGATCAGTGCGACTTCACCGACCAGGGCTCCCAGTACCGCCCCCAGCGTATTCCATCCGTAGAGGCGCCCGAGGGCGGTGCCGAAGTTCGGGTCTCGCCGCATGATCTCCCGCACCAGCAGAGGAAGCGTGGCCCCCATCGCCGTCGATGGGATCAGCAAGAGCAGGAAGGCGACCGCCAGGCGGAGCGGGTTCACGATCCAGGGCTGCTCGAGGACAGGTCGCAGGAGCGGTGCAATCCAGGGCGTGAGCAGCGGGAGTACCCACACCAGCAGCACCCCGGTCACGGCTATCGCTAACTCCAGCCCGCCGTAGACCAACAGCGGGTGCCGCACCCGCGGCCCCCACCGTGCTGCAATGCCGTTGCCCAGCGAGATTCCCAACATGAAGCTCGCCAGCACGAGACTCGATGCCCAGATGCTGTTGCCAAAAGCCAGGCCGGCCTGACGAAACCAGAGAGTTTCGAAGACGAGGCCGGCAGCTCCCGACAGAAAGAAGATCGTGCACAGGATCGGAAGCATCGCGGGAGGCTCCTTGGCTACCGGCGTCCGGAGTATAACCGCGGCACTCTTGTGTCTCCGCACGGCTGGCCCTTGCGGCGGGTGACGCAGCCAACAGAGCAGCTGTCGCGGGACATCCCGTGCCCGTTTGGTAAAACGAGATCCCTCAGCAGCCGGTCAGCGACACGATGCGTATTCATCAGTTCTAAGGGGCACGGAGCCTGAACCGATTCGCAACCGGATCGAGGGCCAGCGCCTACTCGTTACGGGTGCGACCAGGCGCCTAATGGAGTCGGTTCTAGTGCGGCATTCGGAGCAGATCGTGGTGCGTGCATCCGGATTCGAGCCCCATTGGTACGAGCGCTTCGAGGACGCCACGGCAGGTCTTCGTACGGACTTGGCCGCAGGCCGCTGCCCCCGCTGCTTCATCTCCAGCGACACTTCGGACGAGAGGGAATTGGAAGAGTTCGTGGCCCCAGACGAACATGTCGCGGTGCTGCGATTCGAAGCGTTGGACGTGATCGTCGAGTCTCCCGCCCCGGGATTCGAAGCGATTGGAGAGGCCGTTCGGGGTCTTTAGGAAGTGGTGGCCAACGCTTCTCCGAATGACGGCACCGCGCGCATTGCAGCGCTCCTCGAGTCTGCGATTCCCGCCTTCAGACACGTGGAGACGGGCCGGAATCTGGATCAGAAGGCCTAGGGGGCGTATTCGTGTGGGGACGGTATGCCGCCCATCTCCGCGAGGAGTGCCAACAGCCCCAGCATTGTCACCAAGTAGGCGAGAAAACCGATCGCGCAGACCCCGATGGCCCTTCCCGTCGACTCGTAGTCGAGCGCCTGGCGCACGGCGACGACCATTGCCGCAAGCATCCAGATGCTGGTGACCACCTGCACGAAGATCCCCAGCATCGGTATGATTCCGAATACCCGAAGCAGCCCCGGCGAACTCGAGAATCCGAGCGTGCGCAGCATCTGCCCCATGTCGGCCTCGGTTTTGGGGCCGGGGAGAATCTTGGTGCCGATGACGTAGGTAACGAAGGCCCACACGCACCAGCCGATCACGGATCCAATGCTGCCGCCGACGACGCCCAGGAGACCCAACTGCTCCCAGTTGCCGATGCCGGCTGCGATGCTCGAAAACACCACCACACCGGCTGCCTGGCCGGTGGCCGTCTGGTCGTGTTCGACCTCTTCGTAGGTCTCGGCATCCAGCCGTGCCGCTCCGATCAGCCTCTCGCCAAATGTCGCCATGCCCGCCCTCCTGGATTTTCCGAGGCGAAGATGGACTGTTTGGGGCGCTGCGTCCAGGGCCGGGGCTGCTGCTCACGAGGCTGAGGCAGGGGGGAAAGCGCTGCGTTCCCAGACTCGCTGAGCGTCAGACAGAACTCGAACAGCTGGAATCGGTTCCGGGTCAGTGAGGTACAACGGAGTCCCGCGACTTCGGCACCTCGACGCCGCTCGGGAACCTGGTTTCGAGGCCGGACACTGAGCTCATACTCGAGCGCCGATACGTCTCAACAAACATAGCGGCGGGCAGGGGTGTGCAGACCTTCCACGATCCCGTTTCCCGAGGAACAGGGGTTGGATTCGATCCAGTCATGGCGAGGAAACCCAGGCGAGACTTCCTAGGTTCTGATCAGGGCCTGACCGGGTAGGAGCGGCGGCACGGGGCAACCGAGGGTGTCGGCGATGGCGCGGAAGAGTTCTGCCTCCTCGAGCGTGACCTCGTGGTCGGCCGTAATCAATTGGGCGCAGGCGGAAAGGAACTGGCGCTTGAGCGGCGGCGTGAGGCCCGATAGGGCCTCCAGCGCGGTATCGAGCCCCGCCAGGTCGACCTCGTCGAGGGGAAGCAGCCGGAGTCCGGATAGCTGCAAAGCCTTCGCGGCCTCGTCGAAAGCCTCCTCGGCAGCTGTATCAGCGTTCGAACTCGCCGCCACCAGGGCCGAAAATACCTGTTCGGAAGGCCCGCGCAGTTGCTTGAAGCCGCGGTAGTGGCGGCGGTTATGCCTTACGCCCTCGAAGTGCGGACGCAAGTGGGTGAGGAGAATTCGCTGGAGGGTCCACTCGAAAACGCTGATGCGATCGTCTGCCGCCACCAGTTCCGAAACCACGTGGGTGAAGCGGCGATACTGATCGGGTGACAATTCCCGCAGCGCGGGCAACGCCAGGTCGATCAGCGGCAGCCGGACTCCGGCCTCCAGCCGGCTGACCTCGGGCAAAAGACCCTGCATCAGCTTCCATACATCGGGCTCGGCCGAAGAGGGCAAGAGTTCGAGTTGGCGAGCGCGCGCCTCGGGCTCGGTATTCACCAACAGTGCATAGATGACGGCCCGGGCCCCGTAGGGTTCGTGGGCGGCATCGATCACGGTTCGGGGCAGGCCGGCAATCAGGTTGTGTGCGTGCTCCAAGTGGCTCTGAGTAACGCTCCCGATCTGGGCCACGGCGTGGTCGGCCGGCTCCGGCGAGAATCCCATGGCGAGTTCGGATGCGGTTCCTGTGGCCTGCACTGGCCCCGAACGCGCGGCTTCCCCACCGGCCTGCCAGGTTGAATCGAGGCGCGCGATCCGCTCCTCGAGTGGCGGGTGGGTGGCGAAGAGGGAATTGAGTCCGGACGAGACGGCCCGGCCGAAGAACATATGGCTCGACTCGGGAGCACGGGGATTCGTCATCGCGGAGCCCGCCTCGAATCCGCCGATCTTTTTGAGCGCTCCGGCAATGCCGGAAGGATTTCGGGTGAACTGGACCGCCGAGGCGTCGGCGAGGAACTCCCGCTGGCGGCTCACCGAGGCCTTGATGAGGTTTCCCACCAAGGTGCCGATGAAACCCACGAGCATCATGATGCCGCCAATCACGAGCAGCACCTGCGTGGAGTTGTCCCGGCTGCTTCGGCTTTGGAAGGCGCTGCCGTAAATCGACGAACGGAGCAGGATGTTTCCAATCAGCCCGACGACGAGGATCCCGAAGAGCACACCCATGAGCCGGATGTTGAGACGCATGTCACCGTTCAGGATGTGGCTGAACTCGTGGCCGATCACTCCCTGCAACTCGTCGCGGCTGAGTTGCTCAACGCAACCCCGGGTAACACCGATCACCGCGTCGCTTGGGGTAAACCCTGCAGCGAACGCATTGATGCCCGGTTCGTCCTGCAGCATGTAGACAGGTGGAGTCGGGTTCCCCGAAGCGATCGCCATCTCTTCGACCACGTTCAGAATGCGACGCTCCAACCGATCCGTGCTGTTGGCATGGATCAGCGTTCCGCCCAGACTTTCGGCTACCACCCTTCCGCCACCGGCGAGTGAGGAAATGCGGTAGAGGCTGGCGCCGCCCACCACCAGAGCCGTCGCCCCTGCGATCTGGAGCATCAGCAGCGGGTCCACCCAGCGCACGTTAAAGACCGTTACCCCGGTGGACGGGTCTTTCCCGTAGCCCAACAGGATGGCGGCAGCCACGTAGAACGTGGCCGTCATGCCGATCACGGCCACTACAAACAGGACGACAAGGCGCTTGGTATTCCGCCGCGCGTCGTCCTGGAGTTCGAAGAAATCCGAAGCCATCTGCCCTAGAACCTGTTTGCGATCGGGATCAGAACTCGACCTTCGGCGGCTCCGCGATGGCCTCGCTATCGAACTCGAGCAGGCCCGCGTCCTGGCCGTGGCCAAACATGCCCGCAAAGATCACGGGCGGAAAGCCCTGCTTGTACGTGTTGTATTCGGTGACCGCGTCGTTGAAGGCCTGGCGAGAAAAGGAGACCTTGTTTTCGGTCGACGTCAGTTCCTCGGTAAGCTGTTGCATGTTCTGGCTGGCCTTGAGATCCGGGTAGGCCTCGGAGAGAGCGAGCAGGCGGCCCATGGCTCCAGCCAGTGCACTCTCGGCACCGCCGAGTTTTTTCATGGCTTCGGGATCGCCGGGGTTCCCGGACGCCTGCTCGAGCCCGCCCACGGCCTGGTTGCGCGCCTGAATGACCGCCTCGAGGGTCTCCCGCTCATGAGCCATGTAGCCCTTCACGGTCTCCACCAGGTTCGGGATCAGGTCGTGGCGCCGCTTCAGCTGGACCTCGATCTGGGCAAACCCGTTCTGATAGCGATTCCGTAGCGCTACCAGCCGATTGAAGACTCCGATCACATACATGAAGCCGAGGACCACGATCGCGGCCAGTACGATGAGAACGATCACCCCAGTCGACATGGCGCCTCCTCTCTGAGATCTGTTGCGTGCATTGTACCGCGTCTGACGGAATGGTTCGCCATGCGATCCTGGCTCCGGAGTCCCGAGACGCCGGGAGGCCTCCAGGTTTCACTCGTCATCGTTTGTCGTCGGTCCCTGGGGGTCGCCCCCGGGCCACGAAGCCGTGAACCGCAAGGCAGTTTTCTCCAACTCCGCATTGCGGTGGTGACGCTGCGCCGTGTGCGTCTCCGATCCAATCACGGAAAAGATATCTCGGCGTTCTGGGTAGTAGATCAGGGCGAACCGGGTGCTCAGGTATGTGGTGCGGAGTGCCGGCCCTCGCTGGGGCGCCTCAGCTCGATGCGAAACGGCTGCAAACTCCAAGTGCGAACGCGCTGCCCCCGGTCTGCTGGAGCCACTGTGTTAGGCGTTTTTCCCACTGGCCCTGGCTGCCAGCCAGCCGCCGAACACGCCAGCGGGGATCATGAAGGCGTACCCGAGAAAAACGTACCAGAGGGGTGGCTGCGGACCAGAGGTGGCACCCGGGAACAAGAGGAAGACAGCCCCAAGCATCAGCGCGGCAACGGCGGTCCACCCGCCGTGGCGCAGCGGGAGAACTCCTGCGCGGCGCGCGACCCAGAAGGCTGCACATGAGGTGATCAAGACTCCCACGATTAAACTCCAGAGCAGGAATTCAGGCGCAAGCACAGTCTGATCGATTACCCGATTGACGGATTCCTCATCGCCGGATAATGCTTCGGTACCGCCAACCAAGACCAGGATCGGAAGTAGCGCGAGGAAAGAAAGCACGTGATCCAGCACGGCACCGCCGAGGATCAAAGACCAGCGAAGACCATCGAACAAGCCGTCGGGTTCGACCGGGCAGGGGCTAGACACGACACGCTCCAGTCTTCTGAAGGACACGGCGCTCAGCTACAGGCGAAGCACGGCGCCCCAACTGTCTGACCGCTCAACTCCGCCACAGGATACCATGCACCGTTTGGTCTCCGCTGCAGCCCCCCAGCTCGATCCTGTTATTAGGTAGAATCGAATTGCTGGTTCCCGATGCAGGCGGACGCGATGCTACCGAAAAGAGATATTGCCCCGAATCACCCCGCTACAAGACCGTATTGGTCTCCGTGAGTCGCCTGTGGGATATGCGGCTCGACGAGAGCAGCGAGATCGGCCCGTAGCGCGGTGTCAGCGAACCGAAAATAGACGCGCGCCGTCCTTTCGGACGCGGCAGTCTGCGAGGCGGTCGTCCAACTCCAACAACTCGCCACCGGCCGGAAACTGCTCGAGCCAGGTCGTTATACTCGTGCGGCCCGCTTTGTCGGCCCCCGCCTCTGCCAGCACCCGGGCGAGGCGCTGGAGCATCCACACGTGGTAGGGCGTCACCATGCGGCGCGCCTGGATGCCGCCAATCTCGAAGTCGTGGGTGAGTGCGCCGTCACCGGTCTGGTGGGCGTACCAGGGCAGGTCCGCTGTAAAGGTCTTGCCCGGCAGCTCATCGCCCGGCTCATGGGCTTCGCTGGCGATGAAGGCCGCGGTCTTCTCCATGGTGCTGGTGAGCATGGGCCACATCTCTTCGAAGAAGACAGCCACGATGGCTTCGAGGCTCGGCGGTACCCGGTCGTCCGGCAGCCAATCCCCGCCGTCGCTGGTGGCAGGCCGAGCCACGAGTTCTCCGCCCCGGCCGAGAGAGTAGAGCTTCTGGCCGTAGGTGCGGGCACTGACGTTGTTGCCATTGGTCCGTTCGACCCACTCCGACACGATCGGATGCCGGGTCCGCAGAGCGAAGCCCGACGTTGCGTCGCGGTAGAGATGCGCGTACAAGGGCCCTAGCAGGCCGAAGTCTCCCAGCGAAGGCAGCCCGCCCAGCAAGAAGTCGTGGAGCCCGAAGTGCGTGTCGAGCAGGCCGAGGATGTTTTCCATCGATGCCCACCACGCCTGTTCGGTGGCCTCGGTGCAGCCCAGCTGGATGAGCCCTGCGTAAACGCCGCGCGGATTCGTACGGGCCTCGGACATGCCGAACAGGTTTTCGAATACGCCGGCACCGGCAGCTAGCCGTTCGTTGCCAGGTGCACCTGCCGCGAATACCGACCCCCACTGCATGGCGTTGTAGTCGACGTGGTTGGGCTCGACGTCGGGCAGGCTGTAATGCCAGCGTTCCCAGAAGCCCGGCACCACCATCCACTCGTCGGCCAGCAATTCGACGAGATAGGATGCCACCGCCTGCCGCGGCGCGTCTGTGACGTTCGGGACCACCGGTGCCTTGTCATGGTGGGCCTCGATGAAGTCGATGATGTCACTCGAATCCTGCACCCAGCTGCCGTCTCCGGTCTGCAGCTGGGGCACGGCGCCAGACCCGGTAGCCGGGGTCAGCAGGCCCACCACCAATTCGGGCGTCGCGAGAACGTCCTCGAAGCCCTGGCCCAGGTCTCCCTTGCGTTCCTTGTAGCGAAGGTACGCCCGCACTTTTCCAGAAAAATAGCTGAGCTCCCAGCTGAACAATCGGTACGTCATCGCTCCTCCAGGCCGTCGGGTGTGGCTGCGGTGTATTGCGTTCCGGATCCACCGCCGAAGAACAGCGACGCGTTGATTCCAGCTTCCGACCTTCTACCTGACGGTTGGCCGACTAACGGTCGGCAAGAGCCATGTGCGGAGCGTTCTGAGTTCATTCCGGTGTTACGCTGTCTTTGATTCTTGAAGTTTGACCCGCGATCAAAGACTTGGTGCCTTCCGTGAGAAGATATTGCCCTCAAACCGAGGAGGCCGGCTTTGCACCAATGACGATATCTCCCGGCAATCCCACCAGACTAACTCGCTCCTTGTGTTGTATCGAAAACCCAGCATCCTTGATTGCCTGTTCGACATAGATGGGCCTGCAGTCGATGTATTGGGGAAGCTTCTGGTGAAACCACTCGTACGATCGCATCAAGGGCGAAGCCCCATACTCTTTCGACATACTGACAACCCCAACCCTCCCTTCGGGCCTCAAGACACGCCTGATTTCAGCAAGCAGCTGTGGAATTTCAGGTGAATCGAAAAGCTCGAGCGTAAAGCTCGAGAAAACAGCATCAAATTGATTGTCTGTGTACGGCATTTTCACTGCATCGTCACAGGTCAGATCGACCCTGCTCCAAAGCCCGGCCTTTTCCAGTCGTCGCCTGCTGGCAACAAGCATCCCCGAGGAAATATCAATGCCATAGACTCGGCCTTCCTCCCCCACGGCCTCAGCAATTTGTTTCAAGCAGTGACCAGTTCCAAAACCAATCTCGAGAACGATTTCACCACTTGCGATGTTCAGTTGCTTCAATGCTGCGTTTCGGTACTTCTGCTCAAAGACTCCGGCAAAATAATCGTAGAACGGACTCATCCTGTCGTAACTCGCCTTTGCCTGAGCTTTGGTTCTAGTTACTCGTAGTACTGAGTGAGGATCTGAGTTCATTTCACGCTCCCCAGTGTTTGTCCCGCCATCACACGATTCCTTTTGAGAGCATCAATGAGAGGGGCGGCCCGACGGATCGGGCTCCAGCTGCAAGCGACGGCGCTGACCGTCAACCCCATGCCGCAGTGGCCCGATTTCAGAATGCTACCGAACTGAGGAATGCCCAGCTGTCTCTTGTCAGCCGCAGGTCCTTTTCAGGTGGGAGCGGGCTTGCTCCCGAGAGTAAGGAGTTTGTAGTGCAGGTACGAACTCTGTGAGACGTTGACGAAGCCCGCCCGTTGAAACAGATCGCGCATCTCCTCCGAGGTGAACAGAGCTGTGTCTCTTTCTCGGAATGTGAACTCCAGGGCCCCACAGACCAAGCGTCGGAGGACTCCGTCTGTGAAGGGGTCGAGGACCGCTACCCGTCCGCATGGTCTGAGCACGCGGTGCATTTCGTGCAGCGCACCTGGCGGATCACGGTAGTGGTGGAACGATGCAGTGCAGGTCACGTAGTCGAAGGCGTCACTGGAGTAGGGAAGGGAGTTGGCGCTTCCTTGGTGAAGTGCGACGCGATCCGGCAACTTGGCTCGTGCGGCGGTGAGCATCTGATGAGCAATATCGACACCGAACAGCCGGAGGCCCGTATCGCGCTCGTTCATTTGCTGCAGGAGAATGCCAGTGCCGGAGCCCACATCGAGAACTCGCGACCCAGGCGATGGATCGACTAGCCGCAGCAGATGGCGGTTCGTGTGGGAGAAGGACCAACCAAGTCTTCGGTCAAACCACTGGGCCCACGCCTCGAATTGTTCCCGGCTTCGATCCTCGAGTGCATCCATGCCTGGCTGGGCTTCTCCTCTGCTGTTCAACTAGAGAATAGGCGGTGTAATACCGGTATTCATTCGCAGCATTTCACTTCTGGCGACGCCTCGAGGCGCAGGACGGGATGGTGTCATCCGCAAGCGCTTGATCATCCGTGTAGGTGCACGCTTATTAGGCCCCGGACGGTATGAGATCCCTGCGGACTACTAGTCGAACGCCAAGGACGATTGGGGCGATGAGCCATGGAAGGTTGAAAGCCAGGTAGTACGCCACGTTGGGAGGAGGGTATGGCCCGGCGAAAGTCTGCATGAAGTAGAAGAACATGTTCGTGGTAGCGGCGCCAGCGTAGACGAGGCCGAGGGGCCTGAGCCACGCACGGAGACGGACTAAGCCAACTATGACAAAGAGAAGAACGGGAGCCTGAAACAGGCCATCAAAGAGGCAAGCCGCGATGAGATTCGGCGGCGGGTCGAGGTGCGCCGGCTCCTCTGCCACCGCCCACCAGTGGAGCGCGCGGAGCGGGGGCCAGGGGCTATCGGCGGAGACGGATGCACCGAGTCCTTCGGGGAGACTGAACAAGAACCCGTATAGGACCGAAATCACAAAGAAGAGAACAAGCAGGAGGTCTAAGGGGCGTCGGTGTATCGGTGTCATTCTTCTACACGTTTCCGCCTAACGGATCTGGCGCTGAGCTGCGTGGCCCAGTGCCACCGATGCTCGCCGGAGCGCAGCGGGTTGAAGCCAAGAGTTTACCAAAGGTGGGATCGCCAAGCTGGGCCACGTCTGCTGCAGCGCCTTGTTGGGCCGCAGGCATACTATCGGTTGCCGTTAATAACGGAGTGCGTTATGCTCTGGACGTGATCCGGAGCTTCGCGGACGGCGAAACCGAGAAGGTGTTCCTCCGGGAACGTTTGCGTCGGCTACCTCCAGATGTGCAACGAAGGGCGCACCGCAAGCTCCTGCTGATTGATGCTGCGGATGCAATCGGGGACCTCAGGGTTCCACCTGGAAACCGATTGGAACGCCTCAGTGGAGACCGGGCAGACCAGTACAGCATTCGCATCAACGAGCAGTGGCGCATCTGCTTCCGGTGGGCTCGGGGTGATGCCCACGATGTCGAGATCGCGGATTACCACAGGGGATAGAGACATGGCCAAGAAGGCGCATCCGCCGATTCATCCTGGAGAGATCTTGCTTGAGGAGTTCTTGGAGCCCATGGAGTTGAGCCAGTACCGGCTGGCGAAGGACATCAGTGTACCCGCGAGGCGAATCAATGAGATCGTCCACGGGAAGCGGGGCATTACCGCTGACACCGCCCTGCGACTGTCGCGCTACTTCGGAACATCGGAGCGCTTCTGGCTGAATCTCCAGATTCGCCACGACTTGGAAGTAGAGAAGCAACGGCTAAAGGGACGGCTCGTTCGAGAAGTCACGGTTCTGAAGGAAGCGGGCTAAGGAGCTGCCTGCCGCCCAACGGCTGGCCGCTAAGCTGCGGCCCACCCCGGGGTACCCTGACCACCGCCCTAGATCCGTTGCGCCAACGCGTTCGGCCGACAGCTTCAGCGGCTTGTTGGGCAGCCAGTTTGACTAGGAGGCGCGCCGAAGCCTCGAGACCTGGCGAGCGGGACGCGTGATCGCCAGATCGTACGCTGCCTGCAGGTTGAGCCAGAACTCTGGAGTCGTGTTCAGGGCCTGCGACAGCAGCCACGCCGTTTCGGGGGTAACCCCACGCTTCCCGCGCACAAGCTCATTGATTCGCTGGACCGGAACCTTCAGATGCTCCGCCAACGCCACCTGTGTCTGGCCCAGGGGGACGAGAAACTCTTCCCTAAGGATCTCACCCGGGTGCGTCGGTACGCGCTGCTTGGGCTGCATGTTTACCCCCTGTGGTAGTCGATGAGGCGTACCTCGTGGGCTTGCCCCTCCGACCAATGAAAGACGACGCGCCATTGCTGGTTGACGCGGATGCTGTGACAGCCTCTCCATTTGCCCCGAAGTAGTTCGAGACGATTTCCTGGCGGCGAACGAAGATCCGACAGCGCATGGGCTGCGTTCAGCATGTCGAGTTTTCGCAGGGCCGTTTGAGCGAGATTGGCCGGAAATGATCGAGCACGTCGGGTCTGCGCGCCGTGGTAGAGGTCCGCGGTCGCCTGGTCGCCGAATGAAGCGATCAATTTAGCAGGAGATTACCGATTACACGGTATCCGTGCAAGTCTCTCGGCTGGCTACCCAACGGCTGGGCGATAAGCTGCCGGCCGCTGGCCAGTAGCGGGAAGGCAGCCAAGGCCCGGCCAATGCCGAGTGTTGGAGGCAGGTGCCACGAGCTGCGCGTCCGAGATGAGAATGCAAACTGGCGCCTGTTCTACCGAGTCGATGCTGACGCGATCATTGTGCTGGAAGTATTTGCGAAGAAGACCGGAAAGACACCAGCCGCGGTGACCCGGGCATGCAAAACGCGCCTGAGGCGCTACGACGAACTGGCCGAGGAGCAGGAGGAAACCATGAAGAAAGAGAAGCGAGCACGGCTTGAAGGCGCAGGCTGGAAGGTGAGTGATGCCACGGACTTCTTGGAGCTGACCAAGGAGGAGGCTGCGTTTGTGGATCTGAAGGTCGCTCTAGCGAGCAGTCTCAAAAAGCGAAGGCAATCGAAGAGGTGGACACAAACTCAACTGGCAAACGCGATCGGTTCAAGCCAACCTCGTGTGGCCAAAATGGAAGCGGCGGACTCGTCCGTGTTGGTTGACCTGCTGATCAAAGCGCTGCTGACGATGGGTGCGACGCGGCGCGACTTGGCCAAAGTCATCGCAGCTCCCAAAGCTCGTAATGCGGCATAACGGATCGGCGTTCAGCGGCTTGCTCCGATCTGGCACAGCGACTGGCAACGCCTCGGACTTCTTGATTCTACCACGAGCCGGCAGGCGTCATTCGGAAGCAAGTCCGCTGGAACGGGTTGTTATACGGCGGACGACTCAAAGGTGCGTCGGATGTGCGCCTCGATCTTGGGCCGATCTTCGCGAGCGAGCCACTTGCCAAGACGAACAAACGCGAAAGCCGCCAACCCCATGAGAAACGCCGGCCCGGCCATTACAAGCCCGGCGAACAAGCCTGCCGCCCAGTGTGCGCCAGATTCGGCTGCTCCCAACGCACCGCGGAGAACTGCAAAAGGAAGAAAGAGCAGCAGGAATCCGAAACAGACGGTCATGAAGACCTGGACGAACACATGGAGGCGAAACGCCCCGCAAAGCTGAGTCCGGCCGGATTTAACTCGAAACTCGCCACGGAAGACCGGCGCAAAGGAGTTGCTGAAGAAGGGGCGATGGCGGTGGAGGACCACGCGATCTGGGGAGACCGCACCGACGACGGACTCTGCGGTCAAGGTACTCATCGCACTTCGCGGTGTCGCTTGGGCCAACGCACTTGCGGCGGCTTCAGGGGCGCCGGGTACATCGAAGTGGACTTCGACGGAGCCGTAGAGTTCGTCTCGAAGGCGCTTCAGCAAAGCCCCGCCGTATAACGGACTGGGCGTTCAGCGGCCGGCGGCGCCTTGCTGCCGGGTTTGGGACGCCTCATCTCTTCGGATTGTAGTCTAGTTTCGTTACGGTAGAGCCCAGTCGGTCCGCTGCAGCGCCTTGTTAGACGGCGAACCTCTGCGCGGATGCTGCTTGGCTCATGGACACTATCAAGGGCGTGTTGCTACAGGCAGTCGTTGACAGAGACATCGCATGCACCAATGGTCCCGCCCCCGTACCGGGGCCTCTTCCCCTCGTCCCCTCTATTTGACAGAATGCCTACTTATCGGACCCAGGCAAAACGCAGCTTGAACTTCCTATCTGCGGTTACTCTTCGATCGCGGCCGTGCATCGGATGCCACCCAGCTTGGCCCCCATGGTCCCAAATGTGCTCCAGCGAGTTCCGAAAATCTCGTTTGTTCGGGACAAAAGTAACATCTCGACAAGCGCCGCTCGCTGTCCTGCCTTGGGTTGGTTGTATTCCGATTCGACCCATTCCTTGAGGTGGGTGACGATGCGGTCTCCGTAGCGTTCCCGGAAGCGCCGCTCGGTTTTGCTGTCGTCCGTGGAGAGATAGAAGTGCGTCCCGGGACGCTCCTCTATCACGCGGTCGAATGCGGCGTCCGTAGACGGCGCATACTGCTCTCGGTGGGGGCCTGACATCGCATCGCCTCTTCGGATATGAAGACCGATCACCTGCCGCTTGCGGAAATTTCTTGCGACAAATTCGTCAACCTCTTTCGCGATAGACGGAATGGGACGCAATTCGCGGTAGATCTTTCGGCGCAAGCGTCGGCATCGCCGGATGCGGATTCCACGGTTGCGAAGCCGGCTATAGAGGTCGTAGTAGCCGTTGTCGTGAATGACTCCTTCTTCACGGATGCGACGAATAACGGTTTCCGGATCGTCTTGAGAGGTACCGTTGAACCAGTCGCTCGCGAGCGGGACCCCTTCAGCCATTGCCGCTTCATACTCGGAGTTGTCGAGAGTCTCGATCTCGTTCTGGAAGAGGTCTGACCACTGGTGGTTGTCCCAGGAGTCGCCAGGTTGCCACAGCATCGCCAGGGGCAACTGGAAACGCCGTGCCAGCAGCCACGCGGACGTCACAGCCCACAGGCGATTGGCGAGTCCAAACGTCGGACGCACGATGATCCGTTTCACGAAACGGATCGTTCCGGGTACTCGGACTCGATCCAGCGGTAGGGGCGCTTGATACCATCGTGCAGAGGCGTTCGCGGCTCCCAGCCGCCGCTATGTTCGCGTAGGATCGTGTTCTCGGTGCTGTGGGCGGTCATACCCTAATGAATCCCGGTATTGTAGTTTCGCTCCAAGGTCTCCACGGACAAC
>PBIX01000118.1 GCA_002720975.1 Planctomycetota bacterium
CGCCGCCAGTCCGGCCCGTTCGGGAGCCTCGGGGAACAGGCGCCGCGCGAGCCACCACGCAATCCACACGCTCCCGAGGCCCGCCAGCAAAGGCAGCGCCTTCAGTCCGACATCGCCGAGCCCGAGACGCTGCACGCCTGCGGCCAGTGCGTAGAAGAGCGGTGGATGGTAGGTCGACCATCCGTCGGTCGGCGCGGGCAACAGCCCGGTCGCCAGGAGCTGGTCGACATAGGCCACGTGGTGCCGCGCATCGAAGCCGACCCGCGGCGAGATACGGAGCACGCGCGCGGCCAGAGGACCCAACCACGCCAGCGTCGCCAGCAGCGGCACCGCCAGCGCCACACCCCGGCCAGCCCGTCCGCCGAAGCGCCGGCGCACGAGCCAGAACGCGAGCGCCCCCGCGACGAAGAGCGCGAGGAGCGTGTCCGACTTGCGCACGACGGCTTCCCGTGGTGTCTCGACCCCAAACGAACGCGGGTTGGGCCGCGTATCGTCGGCCGGGACCGCCGGGGCGGCGGCGCCTCCGGCAACCCTCGCCAACCAGTCCGACGGCCGGACCCCAGTCCCCATGGGTGGCGTCACCCCGACGCTCGTGAGCGCCAGGAGCCCGGGGCCGTGGGCATTGCGCACATCGACCGACAGGTTCAGGGGAACTCCCGGCCCCTGCCCAGCCAGGGGCACGGAGCCCGCCGCGTGGCCCCGCCCCGCCGGCGGCGCGAAGACCGCCACCTCGACGCCGTCGATCCACACGCGGGCCTCGCCCAGGGCGCGAACACGCAGCATCGATCCCGGTGCAAATGCCTCTGGCACAAAGCGCGTCTCGAAACGCGTCGCGGGCACCTCGACCTCGCCCCACTGCCGGAGCTCGGCCGACACCGGGAGCGGCGCCATGATCCACGGCGTGCGCGAGGGAACGACCCAGGGCACCGCGTCGGCAAAGCCGCAACGCAGCATCACGGCCGCGAGCGGCACAAGCAGGATCGCGGCCGCTGCCGTCCACTCCAGGGGCCGCGCGCCCCCCGCCCCGTTCGATCCGCTCCGCGGCACCGAAGCCGAGAGTAGCTGAGCCGGCCGTCGTTCAGGCAGATCGGGCGGGCTATCCTCAGCGCTCCGCTCCGACGCCCGGCGCCTCTGGAGATCCCGATGCGCAATACACTCGCCGCCCCGCTCGCCCTCACCCTGCTCACCGCATTCGGCGCAGCGGTGGCCGACGAGAAACTCGTCGACGGCATCGCAGCCCAGGTGGGAACCGAAATCGTCCTGATCTCCGAGGTCATGGAGCTCGTTGCCGACCAGGAGCAGGCCATGCGCTCCCGGGGTGCCACGCAGATGGACATCGCTCGGGTGCGTTCGGATGGGCTCGAGGCCGCAATTGAGCAGCGCCTCATCGCTCGGGTGGCTCGAGACGCAGAACTCGAGGCCACAGACGCCGAGGTGGATGCCACGATCGAGGCGATCGCTCGCGAGAACAAAATCAGCATGACGCAGCTGGAACGCAGCGTCAGCACCCAGAACATGGACTGGCAGGAGTACCGCAAAGAGATTCGAAGCGAACTCGAGCGCCGCAAGGTCGTGAACGCCGTCGTGGGATCACAGATAACGGTGGATACAGAAGAGATCGAGGCGCTCTACCAGGATCGCCACTCGGACCAGCCGGACGCAGGCACCGAGGTGCACCTGCGCCAGATCCTGGTGCCGGCCAGCGAGGGGGAGGGGGGCGTGTCCCTCTCCGAGGCGTGCCGGCTGACCCAGCGGGCTCGGGAACAGGTCGAATCCGGCACACCGTTCGGGGAGGTCTCATCCCGTTACTCCGTCGTGGCCGTACAGGACGGAGGAGACCTGGGATGGCTCCACCTCGACTCCGTCGCGAGCTGGATGCTCGAGCTGATCGAGCCGCTCCAGCCGGGGCAGTTGAGCCAGATCGAGGAGCTTCCGATCGCCTGCACCTTCGTGCAGCTCGTCGATCGCAAGGAGTGGAGTCCCGTCAGCCTGGAAGAGGCGCGCTCGCAGCTCCAACAGGAGATCTTCCAGCGCAAGCTCATGGAGGAATACCGCACCTGGATGGAACAGATCCGTGACCAGACCTTCATCGAGCGCCGCGGTTATTTCGCCGATGCGGCGCGCTTCAATAAGAACAAGGCGGCGAGCGACTTCGAGGCGGGACTCACCGGTCACAGCGTGTTCGGCAACTCCGCGGGGGGCGAAGCTCCGCAGTGAGCACCGGCGTACCGTCGCCGGAAGTGATCGTCGTGCGCGGGGCCCGGGAGCACAATCTCCGGGATATCGAGGTCCGTATTCCCCGCGACCGCCTGGTGGTAGTCACCGGTCTCTCGGGCTCGGGAAAGTCCTCGCTCGCATTCGACACCCTCTACGCCGAAGGCCAGCGCCGCTATGTCGAGTCCCTCTCGGCCTACGCGCGTCAGTTTCTCGACCAGATGAGCAAGCCCGATGTCGACTCCATCGACGGGCTCTCGCCGGCGATCGCGATCGCGCAGAAGACGCTGGGGCGCAATCCCCGCTCGACAGTTGGCACCATCACCGAGATCGCGGACTACCTGCGCCTGCTCTTTGCCCGAGCGGGTGACCCGCACTGCCCGCGCTGCGGCCGGCCCATCGCGAGCCAGACGGTTCAGCAGATGGCGGACCGGGTCTTTGCGCTCGGCGAGGGAACACGATTTCAGCTGCTCGCACCCCTCGTGCGCGACCGCAAGGGCAGCTACGGCAAGGAGCTCGAAGAGCTGCGGCGCCGCGGCTACGTGCGGGCGCGGGTGGACGGGGAACTGCGCGACCTGGCCGATGAGATCTCGCTGCGGCGCTCGGAGCGCCACACGATCGAGGTGGTGGTAGACCGCCTCGTCACCAAAGAATCCGCGCGCGGGCGCATCACCGAGTCGATCGAGGCGGCACTTCGCCTGGCCGGAGGACTCGTGATCCTCGACGTCGGTCCGGGGCGCGAAGAAGTGCTGCTCTCCGAGCAGACTGCGTGTGCCGAATGCGGGATCTCGCTGCCTGAGCTCGCCCCGCGGCTCTTCTCGTTCAACAGCCCCCACGGCGCGTGCCCCGACTGCGACGGCCTCGGCACGCACGACGAGTTCGACCCGGCGCTCGTCGTGCCCGACGGCTCGCTCTCGCTGCGCGGTGGCGCGGTCGCTCCCTGGAGCGGGCGCGGGGCACCGCGCTACTACGCAAAGCTGCTCGACGCGCTCGCCGCGCGCTACGCCCTGAACCTGGACGTCGCCTGGGAAAAGCTCCCGGTGCGGGCGCGGCGCGGCATTCTCGAGGGGGGCGTCACGCTGGAACTCGAAATAACACGGGGCGGCAAGCGCGAGCGCTACCGCCGCGAGTGGGACGGCGTGCTCGGCGAGCTGGCGCGCCGCTACGCGAGCGGGCGCGAGGCAGAGCGCGAGCGCCTCGGCCGCTACCGCAGCCCGCTGCCTTGTCCCGGGTGCGACGGTTCACGGCTCCGGCCCGAGGCGCGCAGCGTGCAGCTGTGTGGAGAGTCGATCGGCGATGTAAATGCCCTCACCGTGGCGCAGGCAGGCGCATGGCTGGACGGACTCGCCCTGCGTGACGGCCAGCGCGTAATCGCCGACAGGATTCTCCACGAAATCCGCGAGCGGCTGCGCTTCCTGGAAAACGTGGGCCTCGGCTACCTGACGCTCGACCGGGCCAGCCCCACGCTCTCTGGCGGGGAGGCTCAGCGCATCCGGCTGGCGACACAGGTGGGCTCATCGCTGGTGGGCGTGCTCTACATCCTGGACGAGCCCTCGATCGGCCTGCACCCACGAGACAACCGGCGCCTGCTCGACAGCCTCGAGCACCTGCGCGACGCGGGCAATAGCGTGATCGTGGTCGAGCACGACGAAGAGACCATTCGCAGCGCGGACATCGTGATCGACATGGGCCCGGGCGCCGGAATCCACGGAGGCGAAGTCGTGGCCCAGGGCCCGCCCGATGCGATCCAGCGCAACCCCGAGTCCCTGACGGGGGACTACCTATCGGGGCGCCGCGCCATCGCGGTTCCGAAGCGACGCCGGCCACCGGGTCGGCGCGCCGTCGTCGTCACCGGCTGCCGCGAGAACAACCTGAAAAACGTGACGCTGCGCGTGCCGCTCGGGGTTCTCACGGTGGTGACGGGAGTCAGCGGCTCCGGCAAGTCGACGCTGGTGAACGACACGCTGCACTGCGTGCTGGCGATGCGCCTGCACGGCGCGCTCACGCCACCCGGCCGCTTCGCGCGCATCGCGGGGGTCGAGGAACTGGACAAGGTCGTGGCCATCGACCAGACACCGATCGGGCGCACGCCGCGCAGCAACCCCGCGACCTACGCCGGCGTCTTCAGCGCCATTCGCAAGCTCTTCAGCCAGGTGCCCGAGGCGCGGGTGCGCGGCTACGGGCCCGGGCGGTTCTCGTTCAACGTGAAAGGCGGGCGCTGCGAGAGCTGCCAGGGTGACGGCGTCTTCCGGGTGGAGATGCACTTCCTGCCCGACCTGTTCGCAACCTGTGAGGTCTGCCGCGGCCGCCGCTACAACCGGGAGACGCTCGAGATCGCCTACAAGGGTCTCAGCATCGCCGACGTCCTGGCGATGACCGTCGAGGAGGCGCTCGGCCTATTCGAAAGCGTTCCACCGATCCGACGCGTGCTCGAAACGCTCCACGACGTGGGGCTCGATTACCTGCACCTGGGCCAACCGGCGACGACGCTTTCGGGCGGCGAAGCGCAGCGGATCAAGCTCGCAAAAGAACTCTCGCGGCGCGCCACCGGGAGGAGCCTCTACCTGCTCGATGAGCCGACGACCGGCCTGCACTTCGCCGACGTCGACAAGCTCCTGGAGGTGTTGAACCGGATCGTCGACCAAGGGAATACCGTGGTCGTCATCGAGCATCACCCCGACGTGGTGAAGACAGCGGACCACGTGATCGACCTGGGGCCCGAGGGTGGCGAGAAGGGCGGTGAAATCGTCGTCGAGGGCACGCCCGAGGAGGTGGCCCAGCACCCCGTCTCCCACACCGGCCGTGCTCTGGCCCCGCGCCTATTCGAGTAGCTCGCGCACCGGGTACCGCTTGGCTTCGACGGGAATTCGCCACCGGGGTGGCGTAGTTCGTGGCCGCACACTCGATCTCACCAGCGCGGCGCTAACATCATCCCGTGGTCGAGCCGCTCGCACGCCTGGCACACATCCTCGTCGGTGCGCTCTCTTTCGTGCTCTTCGGGATCCTCGGCGTCCTGCTGACCCTGCTGGTGTTTCCACTCCTCTACCTGATCCCTTCCACCCGCTCCGTGCGCGAGGTGCGCGCACAGCGCATCCTTCACTGGTCGTTTCGCACCTACCGGGCCGTCATGACCGTCACGCGCTGCATCTCTGTCGAAGTCCTGGGGGAGGAGCGGCTCCGAGCACCCGGTCCGCATCTGGTGATTGCGAACCATCCCACACTGCTCGACATCGTGATCCTCGGCTCCCTGATGCCCCAGCTCGACTGCATCGCCAAGCGCGCTGCCTGGTCGAATCCTTTCCTGTTCAGTGTGGTCCGGGCGACCGGCTGCCTGCCGAACGATTCGGGTCCCTCACTCGTGGAGGCGTGCACGGCGCGGCTCCAGCAGGGACGCTCGCTGCTGATCTTTCCCGAGGGCACCCGTTCACCAGCGGACGGTCTCCAGCCGTTCCAGCGCGGAATGGCCCACGTGGCGCTGCGCGCCGATGCACCGATCCTCCCGATCTGCATCCGCTGCACACCGCCGACCCTCGGGAAGGGGCGGCGCTGGTGGCAGATGCCCACCCAGACGCTCCGCTACACGCTCGAGGTGGGCGATCCGGTCGAAGCAACCCTGCTGGCGCCGCCCGGTGGCTCACGCGGCGTCGCCGTCCGCCGCGTGAGCGCAGCACTTCGTGACTTCTACTTGAAAAAACTGCACTATACCGAGCGCTGAGGGAATCTGGGATGCAGTCCAAGGAAGAGATTTTCGGCTGGGTCGCCGAGGTATTGATGCATGAATTCGAATTCAGTGTGGACGAGTTGGACCCGGCAACACACTTGATCGACGATCTCGACCTCGACAGCATCGATGCCGTCGACATGGCTGTGCGCCTGGAGGAGAAGACTGGCTACCGCTTCGCGGAAGAGGAGCTGCGGTCGGTCACGACCATCCAGGATGTCGTCGATTTGATCGATGGCCACCAGTAGCGGTCCGGCGGGCGACGGCGACTCCTCGAACCGGTGGACGCGGGACGCTCCTGGGCACACGCGTCACCGTGTGGTGCTGCCGCGACCCAGGGCTCCGCGCATATCTCGCTTGGGTCCACGTCATCACCAGCTACTTCTTTCTCACCGACCGGAAGGCCTCCCGGGACTACCTTGCGCGGGTATGGGGTGATCCCTGCGGGCGCAGAATCCAGGTGCCCTTCCTGGGCGACCCGGTCGAGTTCCCGCAGGCTCCGTTTCTCCTCGCCCACCCCGCGGCCAACCGGTGCCCCTGATGCTGGCGCTACGTGTCGGAACGAACCGCTATTCGGTGCACACCGAGAAACTCACCGAAGAGGCACAGCTTCCCCGGAGCCAGCGCGAGAAGGACGCTGCAAAGCTGTTGACAACATACGCCCATTGACTCGAACATTATTGCCTGGAGGCTTTCTACCAGTGGTTCGACTGCTTCGATTACGGGGACGACGCCCCCTCGTCCTGAATCGCCGATGACCCGACGCGTCGTCGTCACCGGCATGGCCGGCCTGACGTCCGTAGGCCTCGACTGGGCCCAGGTCCGCGCTTCCCTGCGCGCCGGACGCTCCGGCGTGCGCCGCATACCGGAGTGGTCGGAGATCGACGGCCTCGCCTGCCGGGTCGGCGCGCCGGCTACCCAATTCGAGACACCGGAGCACTACCCCCGCAAGAGCCTCCGGTCCATGGGACGCGTCGCCGTGCTCGCTACGCGCTCGGTAGAGCTTGCCCTCGAAAACGCCCGTCTTCGCGACCACCCGGCCCTCTCCTCCGGGAGGACCGGGATCAGCTACGGATCGAACTCGGGCAGCCCGCCGGCGATGGCCGCCTTTACCGGGCAACTGCATGGAAACAGAACATTGCGTGGCATCGCCGCCAGCGAGTACCTCAAGTTCATGAGCCACAGCTGCGCCGCCAACGTCGCGTCTTTTTTCGGCATACGGGGCCGCGTCATGCCCACCGCCAGCGCCTGCACCTCCGGAAGCCAGGGAATCGGCCAGGCCTACGACGCCATCCGTTTCGGCCAGCAGGACGTGATGCTCGCGGGAGGGGCCGATGAATTCGACGCTATGGATGTCGCCGTCTTCGACGTTCTCTACGCCGCGTCGACCCGCAACGAATCGCCCCAGCACACGCCGCGACCCTTCGACGCCGACCGCGATGGACTCGTCGTAGGAGAAGGTGCCGGCTGCCTGGTGCTGGAAGATCTCGAGCATGCCCGTGCGCGGGGTGTGCCGATCCACGCCGAGGTGATCGGCTACGCGACCAACTGCGACGGCCGTCACATGACAAACCCGGATCCCGCGGGCATGGAGGAGGTGATGCGCCTGGGACTCGCCGGCGCGGAGATCGAACCCTGCGACGTCGACTACGTCGACGCCCACGCCACCGGTACGCCGGCCGGCGACACGGCGGAGAGCAGGGCGACCCATGCCGTTTTCGGAGACCGCATTCCCGTGAGCTCCCTAAAGGGTCACCTGGGTCATACGCTGGGCGCGTGCGGTGCACTCGAGGCCTGGATTACGATCGAGATGACCCGCGAGGGCTGGGTCGCACCCACGCTGAACCTCGAGCAGGTAGACTCGGCCTGCGCGCCGCTCGACTACGTCCAGGAGAAGCCGCGATCGGTGGATGTGCGAATTGCGATGAGCAACAACTTCGCCTTCGGCGGCATCAACACTTCGCTCCTGTTCCAGCGCTGGGACGGCTGAGCCGCGTTTCCACGTACAACAGCGAGCGCCTTCCGTTCTCGGTCTGCTCCGGCGGGAACAACTTCGCGAAGATCCGGTCCGCAAGCCCGTCACCGTAGTAGCGAAACCAAAGCTTACGAAAGACGAATTCGCCCCCCAGCAGGGCTCCCATCAGAAGATAGAAGATGAGCCCCGCGTAGAGCGTCCACCACTCGAGGGGCGCCCACAGGGCAAGGGCGCCCACGCAGAGGGCGTTGGCCGCGAGGAAAAAGCACCAGACCTGCGTGACCTTCCGACAATACGGGACGCAGAAGTCCGGCAAGTCGACCTCAACCATGCGTGCAAAGCGTTCGATCATCGGCATCCCGCTTCGCAAGGTCTCTGCAAAGGTCCAAAAGAGATAGAGGCTCACGAACATGGGAACGAAGAGGAGCAGCGTGCCGCTGCCGGTAACCACTGCGAGCAGCACGAGAAGGACGAGCGGGAGATGCCGCCGCGCCAAGCCCCCGAGCTCACCCGCCGAGCCGCGCCCGCGCACGAAAAACGCGACAGCGTAGAGACCGATCAGCAGGGTGCCGAGCGCCCGTGTGCCGAGATGTGTGTAGGCCAACCAGACGATGAGCGGAAAGGCGAGGAAGAAGAGCGTCTGAACCACCGTCACGGCAAGTCGCCGACCGTCGGAACCAGTCTCCACTCCGTCCATACAGGGACGACGGTACCCACTAGCTACAGCATCGACAAACACGGCGACACGTGTTCTAATCCGCGTGGTGTCAGGAGATCGAATCCGCACGGTCGCCGTGGTAGGCGACGGACCGGCGGGAACAATGGTCGCGACGTTGCTGGCACGAGCGGGCCTACGCGTCGCACTCTTCTCTCGCGGACGGCCGAACGCGCTCGTCGTCGGGGAATCACTGGTTCCGGCGGTGATTCCCTTCCTTCGCGAGCTCGGTATCGAAGACGAAGTCCGCAAATACTCGACTCTCAAACCCGGTGCCACATTCGTCATGGGGCCGGGACACTCATTCGAGATCGACTTCGCGACCGCGTGCACACGGGTGCCGGGATACGCATACAACGTCCCGCGAGAACGATTCGACGCGACGCTTCTCACCGAGTGCCAGCAAAGCGGCGCACAGGTGGTCAAGGCCGCAGCGCATATGACGAAGGACAGCGGCGACCGCATCCGGCTACTGGAGGAGACGCTCGCTGCAGCCGGTTTCGATGCGCAACCGGACCTGATCGTCGATGCCAGCGGCCGTGCGCGGATCGTGGCACGTCTGCTCGGGCTGCCCACCGACCTGGGAACGCGGCGCGACACGGCGCTCTTCTCACACTGCGAAGGCGTCCCGCTCGACCGCGAGGGACACGTGCACTCGGACCGCCTCGAACAGGGCTGGTGCTGGCGGATCCCACTCCCGGGCCGCGTTTCCGTGGGTATCGTCGCCCATCCAGACGTACTCTCCACAAGGGGCGAAACGCCCGAAGCGCAGTTCGACGCGGTCCTGAGTGGCGATTCGTATCTGCGAAACCTTGCGCCCGGGGCACGCCGGATCGCACCCGTGATGCGTTACACCAACTACCAGCTAACGACGCTGCGGGGCGTCGGGCCGAACTGGGCGCTGGTCGGAGATGCTTTTGGCTTCATCGACCCGGTGTTCTCGAGCGGTCTCTACCTGGCGATGCACTCCGCGCACAGTCTGGCCCGGGCGGTCCTCTCCGGCAGCCCGCGCGCTCTGCGCCGCTACGCGGGCCGTCACGAGCGACACCTCGCGGCCTGGCGAGCCGCCATCAGTTATTTCTACGACGGAACGTTTTTCGCCCTGCTCCAGATGCGCGACCGGGCGGAGAAATCCCGTTTCGGACATCTGGTGAATTCCCACCTCTCCCGACACCTGCCCCGTGTCTTCACCGGAGAGGCGAGCCAGCACCGCTACGATCCGTGGCTCCTCGCGGCATTGGCTCGCGCCGCCAGGCGCGAGCCCGGCGTGGACTCGTTCGGAATCCGCGACGCTTAGCCGTCGGAGCCCTCGACCTTTTGCCAGACCCAGGTGCGCACGCCGGTGCCCAGGGCGAGACGTGCCGCTCCCGAGAGGTGCCAGCGAAGAAACTCGGCCGCATCGGGCCACGGTGGACTCACGGCATCGCCGGCCCCGGATGCCAGCTCGAAACCAATTCGGGGACCGGGTCCGTTCGAGAGCAGGAGCGCCAGCGCGTAGGCACAGCGCGCCTCCTCGACCAACGGCGCGAACGTGTCCGAGAGTGGCGCGTCACCCACCACCAGGAGGACAGGGCGGTTCGGATCGCGCTCGAGAAAGGTGAGTGCCTCGAGAAAACCGCAAGCGAAGGTCTCTTCCCGGGCCGAGATGGAACTCGAACCAAAGCGGTTGGCCGCCGCAATCGAGAACAATCCCGCCTGAGCGTTGTGAACCGTGTGGCTGAAGCGTGTGGGCGAGAGTGGCTCGCGCCGGGCAAGTCGTTCGAAGAGGCCGACTGATTCGTTGATGTTTCCATGTCGGGAGGCGAAGACCATTCCGATGTGCGACCTCTGCTCCTCATCGCAGCACTCGAACGCCGCAGTGAGCATCATGCGGGCGATGGGGCTGCAGCGGCGTCGGAGCAGCGGCGGAAGAAATCGCGCGTCGGGAACCCCTCCCTCTTCCAGCGGAACCGGCCTCGCGCACCAGTCCTGCCACGCCCGCGCGCCCTCGCGACCCGGGGACCAGGCCGCCCAGCGTTCCAGCGTGACGCCGATCACGACGCCCCAGGTGCGAGCACGAGCGTGCAGTTGTTCCCGCCGAACCCGAAGGAATTCGTCATCACCGGAGCAACCCGGGCTCGCATTCCCTTGCTTGCAAGGGGCACCTCTGCGAGCGCCGCATCCACTTGTCCGTCGTAGCAATGCGGTGGCAGGAGCAGCTCTCCACCCCGGGTGTTCCCGAGCATGAGCCAGCAAAAGCCCGCCTCCATGCCCCCCGCCGCACCGAGCGTGTGTCCGACCAGCGGCTTGGTCGAACTCGACGGCGGCGGAGACCCGAACGCCCGCACCACCGCCGGACACTCCATGGCATCGTTGAGCGGAGTCCCGGTTCCATGGAGATTCAGGTAGGCGATCTCTTCCGGCTCGAGGTCCGCATCGAGCAGAGCTTGGCGCATCGCCCACTCGGCACCCGCGCCTTTCGGATCCGGTGCCGACATGTGGTGTGCCTCGCTCGACTCGCCGATGCCCCGAAGCTGCACGCCCCCATTGGCCCGGGTCGCCAGGAACGCAACGGAACCCTCGCCGAGCGTGAGACCGTCCCGGTTCACACTACACGGGTTGGTGATGCGGTCCGAGATCACCTGAAGTCTGCTGAAACCATTGGTGGTGAGCCCGCACAGCGAATCGGCCGCACCGCAGACCACCGCATCGCACACGCCCAGCGCCAGCAGGGAACGGGCGGAGACCAGCGCCCGCGCTCCCGACGAGCACGCCGTCGAGATGGTATAGACGGGTCCCGAGATCCCGAAAAGTTCGGCCACGAAGCTGGCCGCCCCGCCGAACTCGAGCTGAGCGTAGTCGAAGGCCGGCGCCAACCGTCCGGTCTCCAGCTGTTCGCGGATCGCAGCCTCCGCATCGCTGACCCCACAAGTGCTCGTTCCGATTACCACCCCGAGCCGCCCGGAGCCAAAAGCGCGCCGCGCTTCTGAGATCTCCGTTTCGATCTGTTCCAGCGCCGCCAGCAGCAGCGAATTGTTGCGACAGGCGTAGGCCGACAACCCCTTGGGAACCGGCGGCAATGACCCCGACACCTCGGCCACGAGCAGGCTGCGTCCGGGCACCAGGTCCTCTCGCACACAGAAGTGTGACTGGTCACCTGCCAGGAGCCGCGGCCAGATCTCGTCGGCGCCCCGGCCGAGCGCATTCACCATACCCATGGCGCTGAGCGCGCAGCCCGCGCTGGCGTCCGTCATTGGACTCAGCTTACACGAAGCCAGAGAGCCGCTACGAGCCGACGGAAACCATGCAGCTGCCTTCGGGCCGGGGGCCGGAATCGTCCGGTGGGCCTCGTGGGCAGCCCGACGCAGGACCCCCGCAGCAGAAACTCGCTTTCCACGATCTCAGGTCACTCCGTCCCGGGGAGCGGACACGGCTCGGCCGAGCGCGGCACCCAGCCCCATCCCTCGGATAGAGACTCCAGCCGAGCCTGCGGTCTACTCCCCGACCGGTCCCGCGAGCAAGCGCCACAGATCCTCCTCGCTTGCAAGACCTAGCGCCCGCCACGCGGCCTGGACTCCCGACGACACGACCCCGTAGACGCCACCACCGGGCTGCGCCCAGTGGCCCACGAGGTGGAGGCCTTCGACAGGCATGTCGAAGCCGGATCGTCCGAGACCCACCTGGGCCGGTGAAGTCTCCCAGCCGTAGATGGCGCCGCCGCTGTTGCGCGTGTAACGCTCCATCGTGCGCGGTGAACCGCCCTCGGTAAAAACCGCACCGTCGCGAAGGCCCGGCAGGCTGCGTTCCGCCAAATCCAGCATTCTTTCCACCATGGGCTGCTTCTCATCACGCCACGGCCTGGCCAGCCGGCGGGGCATGAGAGTGGTCAACGTCACGATGTCCTCGCCAGCCGGCGCTGCGGCCGGATCGATATGCGACGGGACCGTCACCGAGAGCCACGAGGGATCGGCAGCAAGCGTGCTCGCGTAGGCTGCATCGTGATCCCAGTCGGAGTAGAGGAAGGTTTCGTGGCTGCGCGGAAGTGTGTCCGCACCGAAGCGCCCCGCCATGTAGACGACGAAGGCAGAGTGCGAGGGCTCGAGGGCGCGCAAGCTCTCGCAGTAGGCAGACGGAAGCACTTCGGTTCCCACGAGTTCTTGGGCTGTCTGGACAGCGTCGATGTTGGAAAAAACGAGCGGTGCTGAAATCTGCTGCCCGTTCTCGAGCATCACGCCCCGCGCGCACCCGGCTTCGACCACGATGCGGCGCACCGAACTTCTCAACAGCACTTCGCCCCCACAGTCGACGACCGAACCGGCCAGTGCGTCGGCAAAACGCTGAAAGCTTCCGCGACAGTAGAACGCCCCGTCCACGACGTAGCTCATGAGCATCGTGGCGAAGTAGAGAAATGAAACTCGTGAGGGCGGCAGGCCCAGGTACGGCCACAGCGCACCCAGCAACGCCTTGGCCCGCGGTGAGTCGAGGTGCGCGTCGAGTGCGTGACCCAGCGTTGCACGCCTGTAGTGCAACAACGTCGGGAAACGTCCGGAGTCTGCACCCACCGAAAAGGATGCCGCGAGTTCCGACGCCCGATACACCTCCTGGCGAATGTTGAGGCACTCCTGGGCAAACTGCTTCAGACCCTTGCGTTCGTCCGGAACGAGTTCGGCATGGACCCTGACGAATTCATCGAGACCAGTAGACACATCGAGCGTGGCGTCGGGAAAGCCCACCGAATAAAAGGGGTCGACGCGCGCAAAGTCGCACTCCCGGTCGGCGCCGACGCTCGAGAGCACCCGGTGGAGCAGCCCGCCCCCCTCGAAGGACACCGGGGCACAGCCGCCTACCAGGTGCACGGCGGCATCGAATAGATAGCGCCCGCGGCGGAACGAGTGCGCGTATCCACCCACCCGGTCGTGCCGCTCCACCACCAGCACATCTCGCCCGGTCCGGGCCAGGAGTGCTGCGGCGGTCAGGCCGCCGATACCCGCGCCGACCACGATGACATCGTACGCGTCGCGGGAAGACTCGGCGTGAAAGCGCATGCTCAGTTGACCCGAGTAGGCGTGGGAGCAGAGCCGAACATCGCGTGGAAATCGGACGCGAAGGGGCGTGCCAGTGCCACAGCGAAAGAGCGTCTGTGTACTTCCAGATCCCCCACGAATGCGACGATAAACCAGCCCCACCCCCCATTCAAACAAGAGATCGAGGCGCCGGGCCTGCTACCCTGCGGGGCGTGATGCCTCCCTGCCGAGAAGAGATAACGCGGGTCGTATTCGAGATCCTTCGCGACGAGATCCTGACCCCGGGTAACGAGTTCACGCCGCACTCGAACCTGGTCGCCGCCGGGCTCGACTCCCTCGCCGTGACCCAGCTATTGCTCTCCGTCGAAGAACGCACGGGAATCTGGATCGACGACAGCTTGCTGACTCCCGAGAACCTCGAGTCGGCCGAGACCCTGGGCGCCCTGGTCTTCCAGCAGAGCTCGGGCAACTGACGCGGGGCCATTCGCGTGCGCACCACCGTTTCCGCGATACCGCTCACCGGGGCCGACTGCTTTCTGCGCGCCTTCGACGGCGAGATCCGCCGCCACAATCGCGCGAGCCACGTATCGCAGCTCGTGCTCCGCCTCGGTCCCGGTTTCGACACGGCCCGCTTCACAAAGCTGGTGGAGGAAGTGGCCGGCGCCGAGCCGCTGCTGCGTGCGCCGATTCTGCGGCCGCTCGGAGTTGGCGCCCCCGTCTACCGGACCAGGGCGGCCGGTCGTTGTGCCCCGCCCCCTGTGATCGTTCACGACGCGGCGGGGCCGCGCAGCGAGGCGCTTCCAGAGGTCTTTTCTCGGCGTCTGAACGAACGTGTCTCGTGCCGGCGGGGCGAACTGCTGCGCTTCGACGTCGTGCGGCACGACAGTGGGGCGGGCGGTAGCGACCTGGCCATGAGCTGGCTCCACATGCTCTTCGACGGCTCGGGCAGCGAGCGTTTCGTCGCGCGCCTGGACGAGTGCTTCCGCGGTGCGCGGCAACCGACCGACTTACCCGAACCCGGTGAGTTCGAACCACCGACGCGCAAAGGCCCCTCCCTCGCCGAGGTAGGCGCCCGCGCGCGCACCTGGCAGCGGTGGGTCCAGCGCTTTGGCGAGCGTCCGACGCACTCGCTCGCCGGTCCCCTGAGCCGCGCGCAGCAGGCGTTGGGTTACGACGTGCTCAGCCTTTCCGAGCGGGACAGCGAACGCGCGATGGCGCGAGCGAAGGAGCAGGCGGGCTTCCTGACACCGATGCTGTTTTTTCTCGCCGCCGCCGTACGCGCCCATCACGCCGTCTACCGCTCGCGCGGGCTCGACCCGGGCAGCTACCTCGTTCCGCTTCCGGTAGACGTGCGTCCGAAGGGTGTGGCCGGAGCGGTCTTCCGCACGCACGTGTCCCTGCTCTGGTTCCAGGTTGCACCCGAATGCGCCGACGACCTCGGCACATTGCTCGAAGAGCTCAAGCGCCAACGACTCGCCTCCATCAAGGCGGGACACGTCGAGAACGGCCTGCACGCCATGCGCTTCGCACGCTACGCGCCGATGCGCCTCTACACGGGCCTGGCCCGCCGCCACCTCGGTGGAGAGCTGTGCTCTTTTTTCTTCGCGTGGACAGGAGAGTTCTGCGCGGGCCTGAACCGCTTCCTCGGAGCAGAAGTCGTCGATGGCTTTCACGTCCCACCAGCACCCGCTTCTCCCCGGGCTGCGCGTCCGGCGCGGGTCCAACGACGTCGGCGAGGAAGCCGTGGTAGGCCAACCATCCCGCATCGCGTGAGGCCAGAGGGTTCCGGATGAGGGCGACCCACCGCTTCAGGGACTCGGCGCTAGTCGGGGAACTCGCAGATCC
>PBIX01000036.1 GCA_002720975.1 Planctomycetota bacterium
CCAGGTTCGTATGCGCTTCGAGGGCACGAGCACGGTCGACGGCAGGGTGGGCCACGACGGATCGACCGTCCAGCAGTTGCCGCCCATCATCGGTCCGGACCAGATCGGCAGCCTGGGGAGCCCTCCGTACATCGACAGCGACGGGTACACCTTCGTGCTCGATTCTTCGGGTATGGCCGTCTCTGAGGACGGGCACTATATTTACAAGGAGAATACTCAGCTGCTGAGAGGCTTCAGCGTCAAGCTTGAGGACGGTTCCGATCCCATGACCTACCAGTTCTACGTCATCACCAGTGCCTCGTACGACGCGGGCCTGGATCGCCTGACCTGCGCAGTGGACCCCAGCGGCCCGGTGCCTGATAACTTCATTTCGGGCGGACCCATCATGGTTTCCCTCGTGCCGCACTTCCTGCGGGTGATCACGAACGGTATCCACGATTCATTCCCCGTGGACAGCGAGGTTCAGATGCGCTTCGATGCCGCCAAGGTGGACCCCGGCACGGGTTTGCCGGGTATTACCCTTGGTTGGACGTTTGACCCGAATGACATGAATGCCGACCAGTGGGACTTCATCCGCATGGAGATCGAGTTCGAGATCGAGTTGGACGTGACCGCACCCCGACCCGGTCTGGACCACCTGCGGATGTCCTACGAGTTCTAGGGCACAAGCACCAAGAAACGCACAGCGGGCGGGCTGACCTGAGACGGTTGGCTCGCCCGCTCTCATTGGCGGTGGGAAAGCGAGCTCCTCTTCTGGGGCTTTCTGGCGGTGAGTCCCGCCGATGGGTCTAATGGGCTCATGGAGGTCGCTCCGATCCAGCGCGTAAGAGGCGGACTTTCCGCGTGGTCCCCGGCCCTATGGGCTGGCGCGATCCTGTGTGCCGCTTGCGGCCAGGCCCCCGTGGCTGTGGAAGCTGTGCGACTGGAGAGCATCCGGCCCGTAGAGGGGGAGGGCGTCTACCTGAATGAGGAGATCGTGCTGACCTTCTCCCAGGCCATTGATCCCTCATCGGTGGCCTCCACCAGCCTGAGAATAGTGGACGACGCAGGTCGCGAGGCCGAGGGGCGCTGGGAGGTCGTCGGTCGACAGGCGCGCTTCGCTCCGCGCCCTGTCTTGTCCGGGACTCTGACCGACGGGGGCTACCTACCGGGAACGGTCTACAGTGTGGACCTTGGCGGCTTTCCGCGCCTCGACGGGTTGCGCGGACTGAAGGGCGAGCCTCTGGACCGCAGCTGGCGGTGGTCGTTTTCGACGGCCGAGGTGGGTCCGGGCCGGCGAGGTTTCGTCTTTGACGATGCTTCGCCCGGTACGGGCGCCCACGTCTCCTTGTCCAACGCGCGGCCCCTGCACCCCGGCGAGGCTCTCGTCCTGGAATGCAACGAACCCCTCGACCCTTCCTCTCTGCGCGAGGAGGAGTTCCGGATCGAGCGTGTGGAATCCGGTGCCGCCGCATTCACCTGCAGGGTGAAGGCGAGATTCCTGGCCAATCATCCCGAGGGCTCTCGTGGTCCTCTTGAACCGTGCGCCGTGATCGAGTTCATGCCTACCGAACGCCTCGAGCCCGGCAGCTACCTACTCCTGGGCTCAGGTGTCACCCTGACCGACTACGGGGGCAACCCCGTGTGGCCTGCGGGCCTGGGTCGGCAGCCCCACGCTTTTGGAGTGCGGAGGCCGCCCCCCTCAGGAGCCGGTGAGTTGGAATCCCAGGCGCACTACCAACTCTCGTTTCTCGATCGCACGGAGTTCTTGTCCGTGGCTGTGCCTGGAACCGACGGCCTGGCCCACTGGAGCGATGGGGGTGTGCTGTCGGTTCGCTTTCCCAAGGCCGCTGGTGAGGGTGCTCATGGGGCACTCGATCTGCGGGGTCTGGAGGACCGCCATGACCTGCAAGCCACGACGCTCTCCGTGGCCAAGGGAGCGCAGGTGGATCTCGGAGCCGGGCCTGGCCTACGCGTCCTACGTGCCCAGGGGCGCGTGCACATCGCGGGCCACCTCGGTCGCCGGATCTCACAAACGGATGAGCCTCGGCCCGGACCCGCGATCCCCGGCCACCCCTATGTGGACGGGGAGAGCTTGAGCCAATGGCTGGAGCGGGCACGTGCCGAGGACTGGCCCTGGACCGTGTTGATCGCCGGTGGAGACCTGGTGATTGATGGGGACCTGGTCGTGAATACTCCCCTGCTCCTTGTGGCCGGTGGCTGGATCCGGGTGGAGGGGCGTGTGGACCAACCCCCAGGCCAGCTGTGGCTCCTTAGCGAGGGGGGTGGCCTTCGCATGGATCCAACCGCTACGGTTCCCGATCTGGTGATTGAAGCGCCAGACGGCAATCCCCTGAAGCAGACCCTTCATCTGGCCGCCGTCAGCGCCCCCCTGCCTGCGCGAGTCATCTCCTACCGCTGGCTCGAACCCCTGGTGGGGGGGCGACAGGGTGCCGGGCGCTACGAGGTGAGCTACCTGCCCGCGACCGGGCCGGTGGAACGGGGGCGGGCGGTGAAGCATCCGCGGCTTCTGGAAGGGGAAGGCCCCGTGCGGGTTTTGTTGGAGTTGTTCGTCACACCTGGACCCCTCTGGGACCCACCGAGCCTCGACTTTGTGACTCTGCGCTGGGCCACTGACCGCTAACACCATCCATGTCACTCAGCGAACTCCCCCCCGGTTCCGTTGCCCTTGCCTGGGCCCTCCTGGGCTTGATGGTCGGCTCCTTTCTGAACGTCTGTATCTATCGCTTGCCGCGGGAGGGCATGAGCGTGAGCCGTCCGCGACGCAGCCAATGCCCCGCCTGCGGTACGGAATTGGGCTGGGTCGAGAACATCCCCTTGCTCTCATGGATCGTCCAAGCCGGCCGCTGCCGAACCTGCAGCGCCCGGATCAGCCTGCGCTACCCCCTGGTCGAGGCCTCGAACGCCGGCCTGTGGTACATGGCCGTCACCTTGGCGGGCCCAGCGGATTGGCCCCTGTGGCTGTGCTGGTCGGTTGTGCTTTCAGGTCTGCTCGTGGCCACCATGGTCGACTTCGATTGCTTCCAGATCCCCGATGAGGTCTCTTTGGGCGGGTGCGTGCTCGCGCCTCTGGCTTGCCTCTGCGTCCCCGGTCTCCAGGGAGAGACGCTCCTCGCGCAGTTCCTTTCTGCGGACCCTCTGGGTGGAGTGGACCGTGTCGGCGCCCTATTGAGCAGCTTCGCCGGAATGGGGGTGGGGGCCGGTGTGCTGCTTCTCATTGGTGCGCTGGGCAAGAGAATCTATGGGGCTGAGGCCATGGGTTTGGGGGATGTGAAGCTCCTGGCTGCCGGGGGCGGCTTCATAGGACCCGGTGGAGCCCTGGTGGCCTTGGCCCTGGCGGCTCTGGTGGCCTCGGTCTTCGGGCTCCTCAACATGCTGCGGTTCTTCATCCTCAGCCGGTCCAGGGCTCGGGGGCGCGGAAGGTCTGTTGGGATCAGACGGTCCCTGCGTGTGGCACGTCTGGCAGGCCGCTACTTACCTTTTGGACCCTTCCTCGGACTTGGAATTGGAATCGTGCTCCTGGCTTGGGATGATCTGAGCTTCCTGTGGCTCTGAGCCCAAGCCAAGACGCCAGGCTCGGGAGTTACAACTGGACCCGAACAGCAAGGGGGAATTCTCATGTCCGAACGAACGATACTGGCAGGATCCGCAGGCCTGCTCCTCTTGGCCAGCCTCCTTACGGGCTGCGCCTCGACGCCATCCAATAGCATGGCCCTGGAGGGGGGCCGATCGGAGGAACGCAAACTCCGCGCCCAGAACATGGTGTTGACCGATGACGTGGCTCGCCTCCAAAACGAGTGCGACCGTCTGGCCGAAGCACTGCAGGAGACCACACGCGAATTGGAGAGCCGCGAAGCCACGAGTACCGCCTTTCCGGATCTTGAAGCTGAGGGCATCTCCGTGGATCGGAGGGGGGCGGACGTGGTCTTCACCATTCCCACCTCCGTGACCTTTGGCTCGGGCAAGGCGTCCGTCAGTCGAGCCGGGCAAGAGGCCCTGCGAATCCTGGCCCGACGCCTGCGAGAGTTCACGGGTGATGCTCACTTCCACGTAGAGGGGCACACAGACTCCGATCCCATTCGTAGTTCGGGATTCAAGTCCAACCGTGACCTGTCCCTCCAGCGCTCCATGGCCGTGGTGGACTTCCTGGTGAAGGAGTGCAAGATCGCTGACGAGCGGTTCGTGGTGGCGGGCTATGGTCCTCACCGGCCCCTCTCTCCCAACGATGGTGCGGCCAACAAGGCCCGCAACCGTCGCGTGGAGTTGGTCGTCCGTCAGGGTCAGTAGGAATGCGTAAATGCTCGCCCCAGGCGAGCCGGACCTGCACGATAGTCCGCCCGATCCCAGGGACACATCTTGTGGCGAGGCTGCGCTCAGTCCCGCGCGGGTGAGGATAGAGACGCCGAGGCCTTCGAGTCCCTCCTCGTCATCACTGGTTCACGAGAAGCCGCGGCAGCATCCTTCTGATACGTTACCGCCATGCGGTCCCTGCACCTCGTCCTGCCCCCCATTCTCGCAGCCTGCACGGGCCTGGGCCCCAGCCAGACCTCGGTCGCGACCCACTCCGCCGCTCGGCTGGACAGCGGTCCGGAGGCCAGGCAGCCGAACATCCTGATCATCTTCACCGACGACCAGGGCTACGCGGACCTCTCCTGCACCGGCAGTGAGAAGAATCAGACCCCCCGGCTCGACCAGCTGGCCAGCGAGGGAACACTCTTCACCTCCTTCTACGCCCAGACGGTGTGCGGGCCGTCCCGCTCGGCCCTTCTGACCGGCCGGCACCCGATCCGGAGCAAGGGTTGGGGAATGCCCGCCTCCGAGGTCACCTTCGCCGAGAGGATGCGCGGGGTCGGCTACCAGACGGCATGCATCGGCAAGTGGGACGTCTCCAACCGCAAGGCGATCGTCGAGCGGATGCCGAACGCTCAGGGCTTCGACCACTACTTCGGCACCCTGGGTGCGAACGACGACGGCGTGGTGCACTTCCACGAGAACAACGAGGAGGCCGGCTCCACCCGGGACATGGGCAGCCTGACGCGGCTCTACACTGAGAAGGCCCTCTCCTTCCTCCGTGACGAGCGCGATCCGGAGCGCCCCTTCGTCCTCTATGTGGCTCACACGATGATGCACACCATCATCGACGCCTCCGAGCCCTTCCGCGGCCAGTCAGAGGGAGGGCTCTACGGGGATGTCGTGGAGGAGTTTGACCACGAGACAGGGCGCCTGCTCGACGCACTGGACGAGCTGGGGTTGCGGGACAGCACCCTGGTGATCTACACCAGCGACAATGGCCCCTGGAACCAGGACAGGTACACCCAGAGTAAGAAGGGGCACCCGGAGGGCTCGGTCTTCTGGGGAGACTCCGGCCTCCTACGGAACGGCAAGGGCTCCTGCTACGAGGCCGGCTACCGGGTGCCGTGCATCGTTCGCTGGCCCGGAAAGGTGCCGGCAGGGCGCGTCAATGACGCGATCTTCGCGACGATCGACCTGATGCCGACCCTCGCAGGCCTGTGCGGCTTCGAGCTGCCCGAGGATCGCAGGATCGACGGGATCGAGCAGACAGGGCTGCTGCTGGGCGAGCGGGAGAGCGGCCGGGATCACTTCTACTATCACGACGCTGGCGTACGCCGCGGCCGGTGGAAGTACCTGAAGGCCGAGGCCTTGTTCCACGGCTACGCCATCGATCCCGACCGGGAGAAGGCAGAGGAGCTGTATGACCTGGAGGCTGACCTTGGCGAGCGCATCAACCTCGCAGTGCAGCACCCAGAGAAGGTCGCCGAGCTGCGGGCCTTGATGCAGTCCATCGAGGCCGGGGATCGGCTCGACCCCAAGGCGAACGATCGCTGAGCCCGGCCGGCGGCTGGGCTCCCCCCCCTGGCCCAACCACGCCCAGCACTACGCCCCCTGGCCGCACGGGTGGCCAGAGCAGGGGCGCTGGTCCATCGCGGGGGACCCCTGGGCTGCCCAGCGGGTGGACGCGGGCCCGGGACAAGCTCGTCGGCCCCATGGGCGCCCACGCCACCAGCAGGGGCACGAGGCTGGAGGACTTCTTCGTGGAGGCGTAACCGGAAAGAGGATGCCGGAGCGACTCAGGGCCACAGCAGGTCTGTTCAAAAAAACCGGGTCATGGGTAGGATAGGGTCCGCTCTTTACAGATCGCCCCCTCCCGGAGCGGTCTGTGTTCTGTCGTCCCAACTCCGTTGTCCCGCACCCGCTTCGATGTGCATACATCGCGCACGCGGGGATTTCCTCTCAGAGTTCTCATGACCCAACTCAAGTCACTCCGCAACATCGCTTTCGTTGGCCACCCCTCCGTGGGCAAGACCACCCTCGTGGACTCCTTTGCCCACCTGACCGGGGCATCTCCCCGCAAGGGATCAGTTGCTGACAAGAGCAGTATCTGTGACACGGAGCCTGAGGAGCAGGAGAAACAACACACGCTACAGTTGGCGTCCGTGTGGGCTGAGCACAATGATTGCGTCTGGACACTCCTGGATACTCCGGGCTACCCCGAGTTCATCTCTGAGGTTCAGTCGGCCATGTTCTGCGCGGATCTGGTCGTAGGGGTTGTCAGTTGCGCGAGCGGTACGACATTCAATCTGCGCACCAAGATGAAGCAGGCCCTTGCCATGGGGCGTGGGCGGGCGATCATCCTGACGCACCTCGACGGCGAGAATGCCGACTTCGACACCTCTATCGCCGACCTGCGCTCTGGAGTGGGGGAGCAGTGCGTGCCGGTGCTCCTACCTGACGGGAGTGGAGCCGCATTCACCTCCGTGAGTCGCACGATTCTCAACCCCGAGAGTGAGTGGGCCGGGAGACTCAAGGATCGCGTGATGGATGGTTGCGAGGACGAGGACCTGCTGATGGAGTACCTCGAAAACCAGGAGCTGACCGAAGAGCAACTGGAAGAGCACATGCCGAAGGCCATCGCCAAGGGAGACCTAGTCCCGGTACTCGTGTGCAACCCTGAGAGTGGCTTGGCCGTGGATCGTGCCCTGGAGTACCTGCGGCGATTCGCCCCCAGCCCGGTTTGCCTACCCACCCGGGATGGAGACGGCGAGGTCGTTGAGCCCGACCCGGCTGGGGTCATGGCCGGCACCGTCTTCAGCGTGGCCAGCGACCCGCACGTGGGCAAGATCTGCATGGTTCGTATTCACCGGGGAACGCTGACCACAAGTGATCATGTCGTCTCCGCCGAAGGGGGCAAGGGTGAGAAGCTGGGTGGGCTGTTCCGCATGGTGGGCAAGAACCGGGAGACCGTGGATTCTGCTGGTCCCGGGGACGTCGTGGCCTTCTCCAAGGTGGAAGGCCTGCCGATCTGGGCGAATTTCACGTCCGCGGGCGGGGGAGTTCTGTCCGTACCCACGCCGACTCCGCCCAACCCCATGGTGGGATTGGCCGTGACCCCCAAGTCCCGCGCCGATGAGCAGAAGATCGGTGAGTCCTTGAACAAGCTCATGACCGAGGACCCCACCCTGCACCTGGTTCACGACCCCGACACCCACGAGGTTGTGGTGCAGGGAATGAGCGACCTGCACCTGCAGTTGCTATTCGATCGCCTGCAGCGGAGGTTCGGCGTGGAGGTCGAGACGGCTCTGCCGCGGATCGCTTACCGGGAGACGATTTCCAAGAGCTCGGAGGGTCATCACCGCCATCGCAAGCAGAGCGGTGGGCGCGGTCAGTTTGGGGAGTGCTACCTGCGACTCAAGCCCCTTCCTCAGGGTAGTGGCGTGGTCTTCAAGGACTCCGTCGTGGGAGGATCCATCCCGCGGAACCTGATTCCCGCCGTGGACAAGGGGATCCACGAGGTCTGCGCAGAGGGAATCCTCACGAACGGTTCGGTCGTGGACGTGGAAGCCGAGGTCTACGATGGCAAGTTCCATGCCGTGGATTCCGATGAGGGAAGCTTCAGGATGGCGGGCGCCCGTGCCTTCTCGGATGGCTTCGAGAAGGCCAAGCCCGTGCTGCTCGAGCCGATCATGAAACTGGAGATCCACGTGCCCACGGATGACGCAGGCACGATCTTCAGCGACCTGACCAGCCAGCGCCGTGGTCACGTTCTCGACCAGAGTAACGAGGAGGACGGTGCCATTACGGTGATCGTGGCCGAGGCGCCCCTGTCGCTGGTGCAGACCTACCACCGGGACCTCAAGTCCCAGACGGCCGGCGAGGGATCCTACCTGATGGACTTCGCCCGCTTCGCTCCCATGCCGGCAGCTGAGCAGGTCAAGATTCTGACAGTGGTCGGGAAGCGCCAGGCCGAGTAGTCGGAAGGGGCTGCCCCACCGGCTTCGACCTGTGGTTCAACCACCGGGGTCGTGTCGTTGTGTCTCAGATGGAGACGCACACGGTCGTCGCATTTGAACCTGTCGCGGTCGGGCTCGCCTGGAGCTCGTGTATTGCCCCCCCGGTTGGTCGGGTTTTCTCAGGTTCGGCCCCCGTAGGGCCGATGAAGAGGACAGGACCCCTGGCGCTCTCAGTGCCCCTCAGAGCCCTAGGAGAAGAACCGACGATGATCACCATGGAAGAACTACTGGCGCTGATGGTGCACCAGAGAGGCAGTGACCTACACGTATCCGTAGGGAGCCCACCCCGGATTCGGGTGGATGGGGAGTTGCTCCCCGTGGAGTGCGACACCCTCTCCGAGGAGGACTCCAGACGCCTCGTAACGAGCATCCTGAACACGGACCAGATCGCTCGCTTCGATGCGGACCTGGAGCTGGACTGTTCCATCGGTCTCGAGGGCTTCGGGCGTTTCAGGGTCAACGTATTCCACCAGCAGGGCGCAGCGGCCTGTGTGCTGCGCTCAATACCGAGCGTCACCCCTGATTTTGAGACCCTCGGTGTGCCCGTGGAGACGGCCCAACGCATCTGTGCCATGCAGTCAGGGCTCGTACTGGTCACAGGGGCCACCGGATCCGGCAAGTCCACCACCTTGGCGGCCATGATTGATCACATCAACCAGACCAGACAGGCCCACATCGTCACGATCGAGGATCCGGTTGAGTTCACCCACGTGCACAAGCACTGCCTTGTGAACCAGCGCGAGGTCGGAGGCGACACCCACAGTTTCAAGTCTGCCCTGCGTTCGGTCCTGCGGCAGGACCCGGATGTGGTGCTGGTGGGGGAGCTGCGCGACCACGAGACCATTGAAGCCGCACTCACCCTGGCTGAAACCGGCCACCTGACCTTCGCCACCCTGCACACATCCGATGCCGTGCAGACCATCAATCGCATCATCGACGTCTTCCCCTCCCATCAGCAGGCCCAGGTGCGCACGATGCTCTCCTTCTCCCTGCAGGCTGTCTTCAGCCAGAAGCTGCTGAAGAGCGCCTCAGGTACCGGCCGGCACATGGCGGCAGAGATCCTGCTGGCCAATTCGGGCGTTCGCGCTCAGATCCGGGACGGCAAGGCCCACCAGATCTACTCGGCCATCCAGACCGGGGGCCGCATCGGCATGTGCACCATGGCCCAATCCCTGGCCGCGTTGGTCCAGAGCGGCAAGATCCAGATGGCCGATGCCGAGGTCGCCATTGGGGATCCCAGCGAACTGCACTCTGCGGTGAAGGCTGCCTAGGCGTGCTGCACTCCAATAAAGTTCGGCGCCTGCTCCTGAAGGGCGACCTGATCAGCAAGGAGCAGTGGGAGCACGCCCAGGAAGAGGGCGGCGATGCTGTCCAGACCTTGATCGAGCAGGGTGTGCTGAGCGAAGAGGGCATTGCCGAGACGGTCTGTGGCGCTGCCGGGATCGCGCCCATCAACCTCGGCCAGATCGTGCCCGACCCCGAAGCGCTGGCCTCCATTTCCGAGGCGGAGTGCAAGCGTCGCCGAGTTCTGCCCCTGACCAAGAACGTCGACGTGCTGACCCTTGCCGTCACGGATCCTTTTGACGTCCTGCTGTTCGATGACATTCGCCGAGAGACGGGCTGCTATGTGCGCACCGTCTACGCCAATGCCCCGGCCCTGTCTGCGGCTCTCGATGCGGCATTCGACCATGGAGCCAAGCAGGTGGCAGAGATGATGGAGGAGGTCTCCGTTTCCGAAGATGTCCACATCGAGGAGCAGGAGGAGACCCAGGACATCGCCCAGGAGGGTGGTGAGGAGAGCGAAGCACCCGCGGTCAAGCTCGCGAACCTGATCCTCTTGCGGGCCCTCAAGGCCAAGGCAAGCGACATTCACATTGAGCCCGGAGAGCGTTCCGTTGGCGTGCGCTACCGGATCGACGGCCGCATGCGCGCCATCATGTCCCCTCCCAAGGCGATTCTGCCCTCCCTGACCTCGCGCCTGAAGATCCTGGCCAAGCTCGACATCGCCGAGCGCCAGGTGCCCCAGGACGGCAAGTTCCAGATCCGCTACGAGGGTCGATCGATTGACTGCCGCCTCTCCGTTCTCCCAGTAGTGGGGGGGGAGAAGTGCGTGATCAGGATCCTTGACGCCGGATCCATGGCCATGGCCCTCGACAGCATGGGGTACGAGCCCAAGTGCTTGGAGGACATCCGCGAGGCCATCGAATCGCCCTACGGGATGCTCTTGGTGACGGGCCCCACGGGCAGCGGAAAGTCCACCACCCTCTACTCCTGCGTGCAGGCCGTCGCCTCAGAAGAGATCAACGTGACCACCGTCGAGGACCCGGTTGAGTATCAGATGGACGGCATCAATCAGGTGCCCGTGAACCCCAAGCGCGGCCTGACTTTCGCCGGTGCCCTGCGCTCGATCTTGCGTCAGGACCCTGACGTCGTGCTGTTGGGTGAGATCCGGGACAAGGAGACCGCGGACATCGCGGTCAAGGCCGCCCTTACCGGCCACTTGGTGCTCTCCACCCTGCACACCAATGACGCCCCTGGCACGATCTCCCGTCTGGCCGACATGGGTGTCGACCCGTTCATGGTGTCCAGCTCGGTCCTGTGCGTGTGTGCACAGCGGCTCGGCCGTCGACTGTGCACCCACTGCCGCATGCCGAGCGAGCGACCCTCGCTGGAGAAGTTGGAGGAGTGGGGACTGCACCCCAGCGATCTGCTTGACGAGCACTCCTTCTACGAAGCGGACCCGGCCGGTTGCCGCCAGTGCAATCAGGGCTACCTGGGCCGTTTCCCGATCTTCGAGACCATGAGGGTCTCCCCCGAAATCAAGCGCATGATCATTGAGGGTGCCTCGAAGGCGGACCTCAAGTCCCAGGCCATCGAAGAGGGCATGCTGACCTTGCGGCGCGTGGGAATGCTGAACGCAGCACGCGGCGTGACCACTGTCGAAGAGATCCTGCGCGTGACCCTAGGCGACTGAGCCCGACCCCCCGGAAAAACGTGAACCACTTCAAATACGCTGCCAAGAGTCCCCAAGGGGAACACGTGGAAGGCACCATCAGCGCCTCGACAAAGGCCGAAGCCCTCGCGGAGTTGCGCTCGAAGAACCTGGTTCTGCTGCGCCTGGACGAGGCTGGCGGTACAAGTGGCGTTGGCGCTCGCTGGAGCTTCGGGTCACGCAAGCCCAAGGTGAAGGCACGCAAGGGCGAGTTGGTCATCTTCACACGGCAACTGGCCACCATGGTGGGGGCGGGATTGTCCTTGCTCGAGTCCCTTGAGGTGCTGGGGCAACAGGCGGAGTCACCGGGCATGAAGGCCGCATGCGAGAGCATGGTTGCCGATCTGCGGGCGGGCTCGGACCTGTCCCAAGCCATGGAGCGCTGCCCAAGGGTGTTCTCACACCTGTATGCCAACATGGTCAAGGCCGGGGAGGTCTCCGGGCAGATGGACGTCATTCTGGAGCGCTTGGCGGACTATCAGGAGCAGTCCGAAGCCCTCGCGCGCGAGATTCGTTCCGCCATGACCTACCCGGTCATTTCCATGCTCCTCGTGCTCGGGATCACGGCCTTCCTGATGGTTGGCGTCGTCCCCACCTTCAAAGAGGTGTTTGAGAGTATGGACTCCGAGCTGCCGGCGATCACCGAATTCGTTCTGGAGCTCTCGCGCTCATTGCGTGCGAACGCGGGGATGATCCTGATGAGCCTGATCGCCCTGACCGGCTCGCTGGTGATGATCACGAGAACCCAGACAGGTGCCTATCACTGGGACCGCCTGCGCCTGAAGGTGCCCGTATTCGGGCCGCTACTCAAGAAAGTGTGTCTGGCCCGTTTCAGCCGCACGTTCTCCACGCTGATTCGTTCCGGCGTACCCATCATGTCCACCTTGGATATTGTGGGTCACACGGCGGGAAACCGAGTCGTGTCCAAGGCGGTGGAGAAGTCCCGGGATAGCGTACGCAACGGAAACCTGCTCTCTGAGCCTCTGGCCAGCGAGCCCGTTTTCCCACCCATGGTCGTCCGCATGATCGCGATCGGAGAGCGCACTGGGGCCTTGGAGGCCCTGCTGGAAAAGATTTCCGAGTTCTACGACGCCCAGGTCAAAGCCCAGGTCAAGGCGCTGACCTCTTTGATCGAACCCCTCCTGATATCCGTCATGGGAGTGGTCGTGGGGACCGTGGTCCTGTCGATCTTCATTCCCATCCTGGACATGGCCGGCAAGGCCGGCTCCTAGGGGACGGCAGGGGCCACAGCCCTTCGCCTCATTCTGGGACACCCTGCCGAATAACCCCGTTGGGGTTTAAGAGATCCGGCAGCGAAGTCGATAGACGGGGTGAGCCAATCGCCTGGGATTCCCCCAGGTCCGGCTACCCGAGCGTGGCCTCCTCGATGGGAGGTTTTAGTTCACTCCAAAACCAACCGACCCCAGAGGTCAACCGGGACCCCCAGCCTTGCGCTTGGGACACCCACAACCTAGAGACCCCAACAACATGCGTATCCGAAACCAACGCCAGTCCGGCTTCACCCTCATCGAACTGATGATCGTCGTGGCCATCATCGCCATCGTGACCGCGGTTGCCCTTCCCAAGATGATGAGTGCCCGCCTGTCCGCCAACGAGAACGCGGCCGTCGCGAACCTGCGCACGATTGCTGCTGCCCAGCAGTCATTCCAGTCTTCTTGCGCTGTTGACACCGACGCCGATGGCGGCGGTGAGTTCGGCTTCTTCGGCGAGCTCGCCGGATCCGATCAGCTTCGCACCTGGAGTTCGAGCGGCACCGTCCTCACCGGCGGTCTCCTGAATCCTCCGTTCCTCGCCACGACCTTCGGCAACATCGCCACTTCGGTCGTCGAGCGTCAGGGCTACATGTTCAAGATCTACCTGCCTGACAGCAGCACGGGCGCCGTCGCTGGTGTCGCCGAGGATGCGAGCGGTGGAGCGGATTCCACGGACCTTCCGGGTTCTGCCAACTGTGAGATCTACTGGTGCGCCTACGCCTGGCCCAAGCAGGCTGGCAAGACCGGCAACCGTTGCTTCTTCATCAACCAGGACCAGGACATCATCCAGACGGATGGCAAGGTCACGGCTGCCCGCTACGAAGGTACCGGCCTGGTGCCCGCCTACAGTGCCGCCTACGACACCGCCGACATGGGCGATCACCTCGGCCTGAACATCATGGGCAAGTCGGCTGTGGACACCAACGTCTGGACCGCAGTCGGTAACTGATCCCCTCGGGATTCCAAGTACGCAGGGGCGCCGATGCATGGGCATCGGCGCCCCTTCTCTATTGAGCTTGTGTCGGGTGTGCGCTTGTTCTAGCGGCTTTCCAGCTCAAAGAGCTCATTGGCGTTGTGCGAAGTGATCTGGGCGAGCTCCACGGCTTCCAGTCCGCGCGCTTCCGCGATGTGCTCCAAGACCACGCGCGTATAGGCGGGCTCGTTGCGCTTGCCCCGGTGGCCTTGGGGGGCGAGGAATGGACAGTCCGTCTCGACCAGCAGCCGCTCCAAGGGGACCTCGGTTGCAGCTGTGCGGTTGGCCTCGCTCCTTGGGAAGGTCACGATGCCGGAGAAGGAGACGTAGAGGCCGGCATCGAGGTAGTGATGGAGCTCTGCCGGGCCCATGGTGTAGCAGTGCATGACCCCACGAACTCCGGGGTACTCCTGAATCGCGGCCAATGTGGCCTCGTGAGCCTCTCGACAGTGGATGATTACAGGCTTGTCCAATTCCCGGGCGAGGTTCAGGTGCCAGCGAAAGGCGCGCTCTTGAGCCTCGCGAGGGGAGTACTCCTTGAAGAAGTCGAGGCCCGTCTCGCCCACGGCAACGCAACCAGCGCGGCGACAGATTTCCTCGATCCGGTCGAGAGCGCCGGGGTCATCCATTGCCTGGGCATCATGCGGGTGTATCCCAGCCGTCGGGTAGAGGCCGGGCTCGTCTTGGCACAGATTCCATGCGGCCTCGGATGTGGACACGTCCGTCCCCACCACCAGCATGCGCTCGACTCCATTGGCTCGTGCGCGTATCAGCACCTCAGCCCGATCTTCGTCGAAGTCCTTCCAGAACAGATGCGAGTGGGTGTCGATGATCATCGCCGTGCCCTTCACTTGCAGCCCATCAGCTGCTGCATGTCCGCCAAAAAGGTGGCGAAGGTAGCATCCACTTCGAGTGAGAGGATGTGTGAGAAGAGCGCGCACGCCTCCTCGGTGTTGAAGGAGACCCGGATGGCTTGCGCTGCCTTTCGTCGCAGGTAGGCGTCCCCGGTGGACTCCACGAGGCAGACTTTGAGGGCTTCCCGGCCCAGCGTGTCATCGGGGTACCCTCCGAGGAATTCTACGGCCGCATAGCGGGCGGGCGGATCCAAGACCAGATTGGTGGCCGCATCCGCCAGCATGTCGACCGGTGAAGTTTGGGTGCGCTCACAGGCTGTCACCCAGGCCCGGATCAGGAACTCATCGGGTGGCATCGTCTTGGTCGCGCGCTTGCGGCGGCGCAAATGGGCGGCAGCCTCTTGCTTGTACACTTCAGGATCGGCCTCAGCCAGAAGCACTGCGGCTTCGGTGCGATCGTCGTATCGATAGCCATAGGTCACCATCAACTCACGCAGCAAGGGAGCTGCGGCCTTCGGCGAGCAGCGCGTACCGATCCTGAGTAGCGCCTGGCGCGTGACTGTGCGGTCACTGACCTCACCCGTGAAGGCGTGCAACGCCGCGTTGCCGATCTCCTCTTCCCGCGCCTCCATCATCTTTCGCAGGGCGCGTGTTTGCCGTAGCCACTCATCGTGGAGATCACTGGTCTCTTCGATGGCGGGAGGAATCATGGCCTCCACAAATGCCTTGATCTCCGCTCGGGCTTCGGAGCTGATGGGTGCCGAGTGAGGGATCCCCGCGGAGTCCCGATCCTCACCCTTGCTCCCCGGATTCAATGACGGGGGGAGGGCAATCTCTTGGGCAGCGGGTTCACCTGCAGTTGGGGCCGGGGCGGGCGAGCAACTGACCAGAGGGAGGAGCCCAAGGGCCCACCCGAAGGGCCAGAGGAGAATCCCCCGGAAGGGGCTGGTGGGGGCCTGGTGTAGGGGCCCGGCCCGAAGCTCGGGGGGAGGCATGGGCGCTTGGGGGGTGGGGGCCAAAATGGGGCGTGGGGGGGAAGAATGTGGGGCCGGGGGGGCTTGTTGGGCAGGGCTCTTGCAGTTGGGGCTTGGCATGGAGATCCCAGACGGCAATATAGTGGCCCCCCTGAACTCTGACGAGCCCTCCTTGGGGGCCTTCCCGACCAGGACGCAACTTTGCCCCCTTGTCCGGGTAGGTTCCTACCCCGGATTCGGCCCGGGTTTTCATTCTCCGTCACCCTCCATCTCCCCGGCGCCCTGCGTCACGGCATCGAGCCCCAACCCGGGCCCGAGGCCCTTTACGGACATCCATGCGAATCGAGCGCACATCCACCCCGGCCAAAGGCCTGCTCCCCTCCCCCCGTCTCGCGGTCTTGCGGTCGCCTGTCGCGATCATGATCCTGGGCCTCTCCTTGGGCCTGGCCAGCTGTTCCGGCGGTGGGGGAGTCAGTACTGGAGGGTTCCACATCGAGACCTGCAGCCTCGGGTGCACCAATGGAACCGAAGGGGACCAGATCACCTGCTCGATCATCGACACCTACCAGAACCAGGAGATCTCCATCCTGTTCTCGACCCCGGTCGATCTGTTCTCTGTCAATTCCAGCACATTTCAGGTGGTGAATGTGGCCAACGGCACTTCACCTCCTGGGCAGTTCTTTGGTGATCCCACCAACCTCAGGCGGTTGATCTTCCGTCCGGCCCTGTCCTTTGACCAGAACGGCAACCCGATCTTTGGATTGGAGGCGAACACCTCCTATTCGATTCGCATTCCGGGGGAGGTGCAGGATGGATTTGGCCCATTCATCCAGAGCACTACCGGTCAGGTCAATCAGGCACGCATGGAGTGCACTGTTCGCACCAGCCTGGGGGTCATCGACCCGGTGCCCGGTTCCCCGGACGTCGTCACGACGGTGGATGTTGTGACCGGCTATGACTCCGAGGGCAATGCCAACCAGTTTGATTACGACGTCGTTGTGACGAACACTCCGGTAATCGAGGATGTCTGGCGTCAGACGCGCATCACTTTTTTCTTCGATGACGTGATGAATATCGCGACCTTGCTCGATCCTGCCAGCAAGAAAGCCCCGTACATCACCATTGAGGTGGATGATGACGGCGACTTGGCTACCCTCGATCGCTACGACGTGGACGGTGCCTTCAGTTTCGGAGTGGACTTCGATCGCTTGGAGACCTACCTGTACTTCGACGCCACGCTGCCAATGCCTTCGGCCGGGCCCAATGCGCCAGCTTCACCACGTCGCGTGGTGATCATCATTCCTTCCACGGTTCAGGATCTGGTCTCAAACTCCGTCGCAGCAGGTGGCGGCCAGCGGTCCTTCATCCCCGAGCCCTCAACCCTTCAGGAGTCCTTGCTGCCTCCCGGTGGTGAGGACTTCACCGTCTCATGGCCCGCTGCCGATTCCAACGAAGACGGCAACCGCGGTGGCGCGTTCTGGGGCGGCGGCCAGTTGATTCCGGGCATCGGTGGTGGCTCGGGACGATTGGGCGATCTCTTCGTGCCCGCCGGTCTCTCCTTGACGCTTAGCACGGATAATCAGACATTCCCCCTGACCACGGATGACGGCTTCCTGCTCAATCAGGTGGCTGACATTCTGGGCAACCCCGATCCTTCCGGATTCCCCAACACCCAAGGGAACTTCCCCGACTCCATCACCATTACCGATGGAGTCTTCGAGTTCAATTCGCTGATTGTTGAGTCCGGTGGGTCCATTCGATTCGAAGGCGTGAACCCCGCCCGTGTCTACGTGCGTGGGCCTGTGGACATTCAGGCTGGCGCCGTTCTCGATCTGACGGGAGCGGTTCCCGCAGACCACGACTCGACGATGGTCGATCCATTCACCATGCTGACGACTCCCGTCAACGCGGCCAGTGGCGGTGATGGCGGGTTCGGGGGCTCTCGCTCCGACATGGCGAGCAACGCGGCCATGGTCGCTCTCACTGCTTGTGAGAACGATCCGGTGGCCATGGTGAGTCCTCACCGGGAAGGCTACAAGGGTATGGGCGTTGGCCGCCAAGGTAAGAAGGGTGCTGGGCTCGGTGGCGAGAAGTATCCCATCCGGCTGCCGTCAACGAACACGGAAACCACGGGTGCGCAAGAGGTCGGTTTCAACGTGAATGCCATCTTCGACCCGTTCACGCTCGACACGGAATGCCGCAGCATGATGGTCGGGGGCTCCGGCTCTGGTGGTTCCTACGCGACGGCTGGAGGAATCGGCGTGGCCTTCTCCCTCGCTCCGACCTCCGATTATCCCGGGGTCACGAACAATGCAGCAGATACCCCGGGTGGGGATCCTGCCGAAGTGGGGCTTGAAGCCGCAGTGGAGGACAACCAGGGCTACAACGCGCGGTTGCTGCGCTGGAACAAGGGCCACCTGAGAGGTGGTTCCGGTGGTGGTGGGGGGGGTGGTCATCCCTTCGGCGCATGGGCCGATGGGCACAATGGCTCCAGCTTGAACGCTTGTGTGGGACCCCTATCCAACTTCCACGCGTGGATGGATCACTCCGGCGCGCGCGGTGGCTCTGGTGGCGGCGCGTTCCATTTAACGTCCGGCAAGCGCATCACCGTCAATGGTGTCATCGATGCCAGTGGTAGCCGAGGCGGTGAGCCACGCAACCCAGCGGTGGCCGATCCGTGCGACGTGGACTACGGCAAGTTCGCCACCCCTGGCGGGGGCGGATCGGGAGGAGCCGTGAAACTCCAGAGCATTGTCGTGGACCTGGCCTCCACCCCTGGGACCATCGATGTCTCGGGTGGGCGTGGTGGTACGGCAAAATTCTGGGCCAACTCCCTTGGTGGCGATGGGGGCGCGGGGCTCGTGCGTATCGAGGATCTCGCCGGGTTGTCCCGGGCCATGGCGGCACCTTCCATTCTTCCTTTTGACCCTTATGACAGCTCCCTGTCGTGGGTCAGCGTGGACGACGGTCAGAACCCTCTTGATGGCCCCGGCTGGGTCCTGGCAAGTCAGCGTCCCGACGCAATCAGCGCCAGTTCTTCGTGCTGGATGAAACCTCCGGGTTCGATTCTGTCTCTGTACTTCGTGGAGGATGAGGCCGATCCCAACACCGGCCCCGCTGCGCAGATGGGCTGGAACATGAACCTCCTCTACAACACCGGCAGCGGCACGGTGACGATCCCCTTCCGCGGCTTCAACAACCAGCTCCCCAACTCCTGGGAGAATGAGTTCGGGAAGAGTCTGGGGACCCAAGGCGGAACCGTCGCGGCGGCTCCGATCGTGGTTCGCTTCCAGGGTGCGCTGGCTACGGCAACAGAGGACTATTGCAACCTGGATCTCAACGACACCTCCACATCAATCGTTCCCGGGTCGGTGACCCCCTGGGTGGACCACCCAGCCCTCTTGAATGGGTTCCTCCCTCCCCCCAACCTCATGCGCTACGTCATCATCTTCGACAACACGCGAGTGGCGGGTGACATCCCGAAGCAGATCCTCGACCAAGTGGAGGGAATCGACAGTTTCTGGGTCCGCGTTCTGCCCGACTAGGCTTCGCCAAGGCTACCGGGGGCTCCGGGCGAATCTCTGGAGATACGCTCCATTGGGTGCATGTCCGGGCCGCTGGCTCGGAGGCCGCGGCCGTTGGTGTACTCCAACACCTCGACGGTTGCTTCGGTGGCTGGGTGGGGGGCGCTCGGCAAGGTGGAGGGTGCCTACGTGCTGGCAAGTGGCCAAGAAGCCCGGTTGGATTGGAGTGCAGAAGGCTCACTTGCTGTAGGATCGAGGCCGATATCTGGACCGATTCTCCCCGTACACCCATCAACGACGTTTGACCCATGTGGACGCCGCGCTCCTCCCACCTCGCCTTCTCCCTCTCGGCCTTGGCCCTGTTCTCGGCTTGCTCCACTGAGAGTGATTCCAATCCGTCCGAGAGCGGCTTCTTTATTGTGTCCTGCACCCTGGGGTGTACGGATGGCACAACGGGTAACGCGGTCAATTGCGCCATCGCCAATACCTATCAGAACCAAGAGATCTCGATCATTTTCTCTGAGCCCTTTGACCTGTTCAGCGTCAATTCGAGTTCTTTCCGGATTACCGAGGTCGCCAACGGGACAACCCCATCGGGCCAGTTCTACAGCGACCCGACGGATTCGCATCGGCTGATCTTCCGCCCCTCCCTGACCTTCGACCAGAACGGCACGCCCATCCATGGACTGGCCTCGTCGACGTCCTACCGAATATTCCTGCCGGGCGTTAGCCAGAACGATCAGGGCCCGTTTATCCAGAGCACCCAGGGCGTCGACAACAAGAGTCGGATGCAGTGCACGATCAAAACGACTGAGGGTGTCATCGATCCTGTGCCGGGCCCTCCTTCAGTCTTGATGTTCGTCGATCAGGTCGTGGACTATCAGTCTGACGGAACGCCCATCATCGTGTCGGACGTCCTGGTCAATGGGGGTTCTGAGTTAACGAACGTCTACCGCCAGACCCGCGTGAACTTCGCGTTCAACGACATCATGAACGTGGCGACCCTCCTGAATCCTTCCACTGGCGATTCTCCCAACATTCTCATTGAGCTGGACGACGACGGGGACTTGCTGACTGAAGACAAGACGCCGATCGAAGGTAGCTTCACCTATGCGGTGGACCTCGAGCAACTCTCGACCAGCTTGTACTTTGTATCAGACGTGCCCTTGCCCTCGGCGGGACCCGACGCGGCTTCGAATCCTCGCAGGATCGTTCTTACCCTGCCGCCTGCGGTGCAGGACCTGGTGGCCAACCCGATCTCCTCGGGTGGTGGCTCTCACTCATTCATTACGGAGTTGCCGCAGTTGGGCGAGGTGCTCGTGCCTGACGGGGGTGAGGACTTCCTCTTGTCTTGGCCCGACTCCAACTCCAATGAAGATGGCCCACGGAGCGGAGCTTTCTGGGGCGGTGGTCGGTTGGCTCCTGGAATCGGTGGTGGCTCGGGCCGCCTAGGGGACCTGCGTGTTCCGAGCGGAATGAAGCTTGTGCTGAATACCGACTCCCAGACCTTTCCTTTGGGAACCTCGGATGGGCTGGGTTTCGATCTGATCCCGGACTATCTGGGCAATGCGGATGCGGTCAACTTTCCGGGGACTCTGGGAAACTATCCGGATTCGCTCACTGTCACCGACGGCGTCTTCGAGTTCCAGTCACTGACCCTTGAGTCAGGCTCCGAACTGGTCCTTGTGGGATCACAACCTGCCCGCCTGTACGTGCGCGGCTCAGCGATGTTCCTCATGGGTAGCATCGTGGACCTGAGTGGCCCGCAACCCGACGATCACGATTCGAGCATCGTGGATCCGGAAACCGAGCTGGCAGCCCCCGCCCCATCCGCTGGTGGCGGTGATGGAGGGTTTGGTGGCGACCGCTTTGACATGGGGAGCGTGAATGGGAACATGGGTAGCCTCGGCTTGTGCGAGAACGACGTCGTGACCAATCCCGGTGCCGATACCCAAGGCCGCTCAGGGATGGGCGTGGGGCGTTCGGTTGGGCTGGGGGGTGGAGTCGGTGGCGTGCAGTACCCGACCAATTACCCGACCGTCAACACCAGCACGACCGCCGCCAACAACAACCATGGTCTGGGCTTTAACCGTGTCGACGACTACAACGTCTTGGGGGCGGAGTTGGAATGCCGCAGCATGATGGTGGGGGGTGTGGGTTCCGGCGGGGCCTACGCGCTGGATGGAGGCATTGGGGTCTCCGACGCTGTTCTGGCTACGGCTGGGTACCCTTCGGGCCAGGACAATGGCGGGCCGGATACTCCTGGAGGCGATAGCTCCAGCATCGGACTTGAGGCGCCAGCAGAGGACAACGTGGGTTACAACCAGCGCCTGCTGAACTGGTGGGATGGTTTCCTGCGTGGCGGCTCAGGTGGCGGCGGCGGGGGCAATCACCCGCACGGGACCTTCACGTGGCGCGGGGATGGGGGCGGCACGAACTGCATTGGCGAAAAGGCCTGGTTCAAGGCCTGGCACGACCACTCGGGAGCCATGGGTGGCAGTGGCGGTGGTGCTCTGCAGGTCACTGCCGGCAAGAGCCTGACGGTGGATGGTAAGATAAACGCCACGGGAGGGCAGGGTGGTCAGGCTCGCCCAGCTCTGAACGACTTCATGTGCAGCGGGGAGACCTGGACCGTGGATTTCGGCCAGTTTGCGACTCCGGGTGGAGGAGGCTCTGGCGGTGCGATCAAGTTGCAGAGCATGGTCGTCGACATCTCGCCCACTCCGGGCACCATCGATATCAGTGGCGGCATGGGCGGAGAGGGCGTCTGGAGCCTGTCCCTGGGCGGAGACGGAAGCCCGGGGCTGTTGCGTGTGGAGGACATGGTGGGGGGGATCACCCGTTCACTCGTTGCGCCTTCGGTCCTGCCCTACGCCCCCCTCGACGACTCCCTGTCATGGGTCAGTGTGGACAACGGTCAGGACTCCAATGACGGTCCCGGTTGGATTCCCACCACCCACCGTCCCGATTCCATTTCGGCCTCCATGTCCTGTTGGCTGCAGCCCAGCGGGACCTACTTCTCTCTAGGCTTCGTAGACGACGAGGACGACGACAACACGGGCGACCCCGACGATATGGGCTGGAACATGGATATCCAGTACAACCCGGGCGGCACGGGAGAGATCCTCATCCCCTTCCGGGGCGACAGCGGGTTCTTTCCCGGCACTTCCTGGGAGAATCAGTTCGGCATCAGTCTCGGCACCCAGGGTGGTACGGTCTCTGCCGCTCCCATCGTGGTCCGATTCCAGGGTGCGCGCACCGATGGAACCACGGATCCCTGTGATGGGGACGTGAACAGTCTCCTGGCAGGTATTGATCCCAGCTCCGTTACTCCCTGGGTGGACCACCCGGCGATGTTCAACGACTTTCCCATTGCGCCCAACATGATCCGCTTTGCGATCATCTTTGATGGCACGTCAGATGGGGGCGACACTCCCGGTGACGACCTGGCAGATGTGGTTGGCGTGACGAATCTCCGTGTGCGTGTCATCCCCGACTGATCCTCGAGGATGAGGCTCGCCGAGTTCGACAACGTCTTGCAGGTCAAAGCATGGGCCTGATCCGGGCTCAGTGGATTCTTGACGACAAGCACGGACCTGTTTCCGATGGGGCCATCAGCGTCGAGCACGGACAGATCGTGCGCGTGGCTACGGGGAAGGCCTCCATTCGTCGCTTGGCGAATGACCTCGGCGAGGAACCCATAGATCTTGGACCGGGCATACTCTGCCCCGGACTCGTCAACGCCCACGCTCACCTTGAGCTGACGGCCCTGGGGGGGCGGCTTGCTGGGGAGGGGCCTTTCTCTGCCTGGGTTGGGCACCTGTTGCGCGAAAGGGCTGCGTGCGCGCAATCAGAACTGGCTCAAGGCGTGCGACTGGGGGAGCAGGAGCTTCTGGCCAGTGGGACCACTGCGGTGGGGGAGATCTCCAGCTTGGCGATCAGCCCCCACTGGGCGGCCGACTCACCCATGGCCGTGCGTCTCTATCACGAGTGCTTGGACGCCGGGGATGTCGCCCGTACCCATGGGGCGGTTGCAGACCTACGCGAGCAGCTGGGTGCCACGGCCCTCCCGTCAGCAGTTTCTCCACACGCTCCCTTCAGCGTCAGCCCGGACCTCTTCACAGAATTGGGAGAGTTGTCGGAGGCAGGCTGTCTGCCGATTACGATTCACTGGGCGGAGAGTCCCGAGGAGCAGGAGTACCTGCTCTACGGCGAGGGCCCACTGGCTGAATTCCTGGGGCCCGCCCCTCTACGTCCGGGTCTTGATCTGATTGATGAAGCGGGGTTGCTTGGCCCGCGCACCTCTCTGGTGCACGGCAATCATCCCGCGGCAGGCGAGCCCGAGCGCCTTGCAGCGGCGGGGGTGAGCCTCGTCCACTGCCCGGGCACACACCACTTCTTCGGCCGCGATACGTTTCCCCTCGATCTCTACAGGAGTGCCGGCGTCAACCTGGCTCTGGGCACGGATTCGCTGGCCAGCAACAAGGCTCTGGACATGCGCCGGGAGATGGCTCTCTTACGGAAAGCACAGCCGGGACTAGCCCCCGCCGACGTCTGGGGCATGGCCACCCGAGGCTCTGCCAGGGCCCTCGATCTGGAAGGGAAGGTGGGCTCGCTGGCCCCCGGTGCTCGCGCTGACCTGGTTCTCTTTGATGTTGAATCCGGTCAGCCAGAGGCCATTATGGACGAATTGACGGGTACCTGCCCTCCTGTAACCGCGCTCTACTTGGAAGGCAGGCTTCAAGAGGGTCTACCCCGTGCGGCATCGGCCTCGGACCGCTAGCATGAGTCGTCCATGAAAGTCGCCTTGATTTCCGACCTGCACTCCAATCGGGAGGCGCTTGAAGCCGTCTTTGAGCACATCCGTGCGCAGGGCATCGAGCGCATTTTTTGCTTGGGCGACATCGTGGGGTATGGAGCTGAGCCCGAGTTCTGCGTAGATCTCGTGCGCGGGCACGCGGAGGTTTCCCTGATGGGCAACCACGACGATGCACTCTTTCATGGCGGGGCAGACTTCAATCCCCATGCCCGCGGGGCGATTGATTTTACGCGCGCCCGCCTGTGTCCGCGCTGGTACAGCAGTTCTGAGCGCAAGGGGCGTTGGAAGTGGCTGCAGAACCTGGAGTTCACTTATAGGGAGGGGCGCTTTCTTTTTGTGCACGGCTCGCCGCGGGATCCTGTGCGTGAGTACGTTCTCTCCACTGACGGCATGCTGAACCCAGACAAGTTGCGGGCGGTCTTCGAGTCATTCGAGGGTATCGCCCTGGGCGGGCACACCCACTACCCAGGGATCTTCTGGGAGGACCTGCAGTTCGCCGGTTTGGGGGGGAGCGCCGAGCACACAGTGGCGCTTCCCGAAGGCAAGCAGGCGTTCATCAACATCGGCTCCGTGGGCCAACCCAGAGACAACGATAATCGGGCCTGCTATGCGGTCCTGGAAGATCATCAGGTCACCTGGCACCGGGTCCCCTATGACTATCGGGCGACCATGGACAAGATTCTTGCCACCGGCGTTCTCAGCGAGATGCTCGCCCGTCGCCTGCAGATGGGCAAGTAGAGCAAGCGGTTTCAGAATCTCTCAGCGCAGCAGGTTGCGTATGAGGTGGCCGAGGATCTCGGGGTTCTTGCCTAGACGGCGTTGGGAATAGGATCGCCACTCGGGTCCATAGGGTACGTAGACCCGCACCTTGTGCCCGGCTTGTTGCCAAGCCTTCCAGAGGGCTTCCTGCACGCCGAGCAGGACCTCGAACTCCACTCGGTCGGAAGCGACCCCCAACTCGGCTGCAACGGCCAGGCAGCGTTCGGCCAGTGGCCCATCGTGTGTGGCCAATGCCACCCGGTGACCGGCGGACCACAACTGCTTTGTGCACTCGACAAAGGCGTCCTGAATGGCACCGTGTTCGCAGTGGGCGATAGCTTCGGGTTCAAGGTAGATGCCCTTGACCATGCGCACGTCCATCACTTCACTTCCGAGGGCTTCTATGTCATCCGGCGTGCGCAGTAGGCGTGATTGCAGCACGATCCCCACGTCGTTGAACTGTTTGCGCAGAGAATGGAACAGGTCCAGTGTGGCGTCCGTGGTCGGATGGTCTTCCATCTCCACCCGCATGGCCTGACCCAGTGCCTGACAGTGCTCGGCAAGTTCGACGTACAGATCCAGCGCAAGCCCTGGGCTGATGGAGAGCCCAAAGTGGGTGGGTTTCACCGAGACGTAGCAGTCCAGGCCTGCCGCCCCCAGCTCACTTGCCGCTTCCTTGTAGGCCGACAAGGCTTCCCGCGCGGCCGCTTCGTCCTCAACGCCTTCCCCCAGGATGTCCAGTACCCCTGCGAAACCGCGGGAGGCATTGGTACTGATGACGTCCATGGCTTCAGGCAACGATTCACCTGCGATGTAGCGACCCGACAGGCGGCGCATGAGGGGCTCTGGGACCCAGGGGAGCGTGCCCATGATGCAACTGTGGAGGATCCCCATGACGCCGGACATTCTAGATGGACGAACCCCTCGATGTCTCGCCTTCATGGACGCTATCCTCCTCCAATGGATTCCGTATCGCCCTTGCTCGTCGTGCTCGTGACCGTTCCCGATGAGGGGGTCGCAGACAGTCTGTCGAAGGCCTTGGTCGGGGAGCGACTCGCTGCATGCGCACAAGTGCTGCCCGGCCTGACGAGTCACTACTCATGGGAGGGCCAGCTCGAGCGCTCGGAAGAGGTCCTCGTTATTCTCAAGGCACCTGAGGAGCGACTCGCTGACTTGGAACAGAGGGTGCGTCAACTGCATCCCTATGACGTACCCCAGATAGTGGCTCTGCCCGCTTCCCACGTGGAGGAGCACTACGCTCGTTGGGTGGAGAAGGTCACTGGCACCACCCACGAGGGGGACACAGGTTGACTCTGCCCGGCTCTCCTGGAGACCTGGGCGACGAGCGTGGGGGGCCCGGCGCTCGCCGGTGGGGGTTGGGCTTGGGCATTGTGGCCTTCATGTTCATCCTCGGGTGGCCCGGCCTTGGCCTCGACACCAGCCAACGAGCAGTGGCCGCTACCACTGCCCTGACCGGCATCCTCTGGATCACCGTCGCTCTGCCGATCGGAGCGACCTCACTGCTCCCCGCGGTGCTCTTTCCCCTGCTGGGGGTGTTGCCGGCCCGTGACGTTGCTCCGGTCTACATGCGCGATCTGGTGATGCTCTTTATCGGGGCTTTCATTATCGCCCTGGGTCTTGAGCGGTGGGGTGTTCACCGACGCATGGCCCTGTGGATCATCTCTCGAGTCGGGGATTCGCGGCGTGGTCTGGTGCTGGGGTTCATGGCCGCGGCCGCATTCCTCTCCCTTTGGATCAACAACACCGCGACCACGCTCCTGATGCTGCCCATTGCGATGGCCGTGCTTGCGCGCCTTGAAGGGGAGGAGAAGGGCACGTCTACGTTTGGTCTGTGTCTCCTACTGGGTGTGGCCTACTCAGCATCCGTTGGAGGGATGGGCACCCCCGTGGGTACCGCCCCCAACCAGGAGTTCCTGGGGCAGTTCGAGATGCGTTTCCCTGATGGACCCAAGATCAGCTTCGGGCAGTGGTTTCTCGGTTGGGGGCCACTGGTCGTCGTGTTCGTCCCCTGTGCTTGGTGGATTCTGACCCGCCACGTCTTTCCCATTGCGGGCGGCGGCAGCGGCGCAGGGGAAGTGATCGCTGCGGAGCGCGCCGCTCTGGGGCCGATGACGCGCCCCCAGTGGCTCATGTCCGGAGCATTTGTGTGTACCGCTGTGCTCTGGGTGACCCGTGCAGATCTGCACTTGGGTGCCATTGAGATGCGCGGTTGGTCGCGTTTGTTTCTTGGACCCGAGGCCAGCGATCCGGGTTGGTACGCACAGCACAAGAACGACATCTCCGACGCCACGGTGGCCTCCCTCATGGCCTTGGTGTGTTTTGTGATCCCGGTGGGCGGTGGCAAGTTCCTGATGAACTGGAGGACGGCGGTGAAGTTGCCTTGGGAAGTGTTGCTGCTGTTGGGCGGTGGGTTTTGTCTGGCCAAGGGGTTCCAGGTGAGCGGCTTGGATGAGCTCCTCGGGTCGGGCCTGGTTCCACTCATGCAGGACAGGTCCAGCTGGTGGATCGTCCCCGGTGTGGCCCTGTTCATGAGCCTGTTGACCGAGGTGACTTCCAACACGGCCACCACCGCCGTGCTCCTGCCCGTGATTGCCTCGGCGGGGGTAGGCGCGGGGCTTGACCCCTTGTTGGTCATGGTGCCCGCTACCTTGGCGGCCTCCGCAGCCTTCATGATGCCGGTTGCCACGCCTCCCAACGCGGTAGTCTTCTCCAGTCGCTGCGTTCCGATTTCCGCCATGGTGCGGGCGGGAGTCTGGATCAATCTGCTGGCTGTCGGACTGATTACCCTGGTGTTCCAGTTCTGGGTACGGCCCCTCTGGGGCATTGGAGGGCCTTGAGGGCGTGAAGCCTCCGCGCGGTGATCATGCCACCCGCTCGACATGGCCCTCCGCATTCCCGATCATGCGCCTCCAGCCGTTGCTGCCTCCCATGACATTGTCACTCCCGCACGTGATTCTCGCCGCGGCCCTTGGGGTCTGTGGGGCTTGCGGTTTCCGCTCGGCGAAGGCCGAGCCCGCCCGGCACGTGCTCCTCATCACCGTCGATGGTATGCGCGCGGACCACTGTTCGTTCCTGCTTTACGACCGTCCGACCACGTCGGCACCCGCAGGCGTCAACTCCCTAGGCCTGGCCTTGGACGATCTGGCACTTCGGGGGACCGTCTACGTTCAGGCCTTTTGCCCTTCGCCCTACGTGGAGTCCTCGCTGGCCACACTCATGACGGGTGCTGTTCCCATGCGCACGAGGGTATTGGATACCGGCGGTGAAATTTCGCCGGATGTCACAACCATGGCGCAAGAGTTGGTGGCCGTCGGCTTCGAGGCCGCAGGGTTCATTGCCCGCGGAGGTAAGCATCTGACCTCCGGTTTGGAGAGAGGGTTGGCTCCCTGTGAGGTTCTCGACACGGACGAAGAGGTTTTGGCCGCCGCAGCCGACTGGTTGGAGGGCCGCACTTGGGAAGGAGCTCCGCGGGTGTTCCTGTGGTTGCATCTGGAAGGGCCGCAGATTCCCTTTCAGCCCGCGCCCTGCGCGTGGCCGGGGAGTCCCGATCAGTTGGTGGACTACACCACTCTGTTCACGGACCCGGAGTACCGAGGCCCGGCCGATGGCAGCTTTGAGTTCAAGGAGGCTTCCACAGCTCCGGATCCCCCCTCCCTGACCCTGTCCAGCCAGTACCAAACGGTGGCCCTGTACGATGGTGGGCTGGCCACCCTCAGTGGCCGGGTGGCCAACTTCTTCGAGCGCTTTCGCCGCGCAGTTCCCGGCGAGTGGAATCAAACGGGTATTGTCTTGGCGGGCGTCTCAGGGACGAGCCTGCCCGAGTCGGGTCGCTGGCCCACCGACCGTTGGCTTGACGACGATCGCTTGCGCGTGCCCCTCTTGTTCTACGGCCCGGCCCGGTCGGCCTCAACGGGTCTGCAGGGCGAGTTGGTCGGGTTGAGCCGTGTCGCTCCCACGATCCTGGCCTGGTTGGACGTGCCCCACGAGGGTCAGCGGGAACCCGGACTCTTCGGGCCCCAAGGTGCGCCGCCCGCCGGGTCGGATGAGGTGCACCCCATGATCGCCTTCGATCTCGCCCAGGGGCTCTACACCCTGCGCGGCACGGACTTCCGCCTGCTGGCTGATGAAGGCGTCTTGCGGGGGCAGCGCAGTCATATGGCGCTCTTTCTCGTCGAAGATCTGGAGCAACTCCATGTGAATGTGGCCCTGCAGCGAGTCTCGGTTGTGGATGACATGCGCCAGGAAATCGTGCGCTGGCTCAAGAGCCTGTCAGCAGGCGGCAAAGATTGAGGGCCCACCCGTGACCCCCAGCGTTGGTGAGACCCCCCGTTCAACGGCCTTGAGCGCCGAATTCGTGGCCACCTGTTCAGGCTTGGCCGCGTTGGCTCATGCAGGTGGCGCGGACCCCATCGTCTTGCGGTGGACGGCTGCAGTCGTGGTCTTCTTGGGTGCCGGCTTTCCGATCCTGCTCCGCTGGAGCCCCCGAGAGCCCTCACTCCTCAAATTGCTGATCTTCTCGAGCCTGCTCTCCGTACCCCTGATTGCCGTGGTCGGGGCCATGGCTCACGCGACGGTGGGGTCCGTACTGGGCTGGCCTGTGACCTTCGGGCTCTTGGCGCTCCTGCAGTTGGGTTGTATGGGGAGGTCCATTCGCATCGACTCGGCTGGCAAGGCCGCCGCCGGAGTGTTGGTTCTCTCCCTGCTGCTGGCTGCTGGCTGGTCGTGGCTTCTCGTGGGGCAGGGGAACGGGATCAGAATGGAGGCTGAGGGGGCGATCTGGCAAGCGGGAGTCGCACGCGGATTCCTGCGCGGGGGCGGTCTGGAGAATCCATGGCTGGCTGGGACGATCTTGGAGCACCACCCAGGTTCTGCGGCCCTCGTGGCCGCAGTAGCCGGCGCGCTGCGAGTGGCGCCGACCATGGCGTCAGCCCTGCTCTCAACCTGGTGTGTCGTGCTTGTTCCTCTGTTGCTCTACCTCTTGGCTGCGCCGCTGTGGAAGGAGTGGCGGCGCACGCTCTTGGCCTCTGCGCTGGGTCTTGTTGGTTGGAACGCCTGGGGCGTGCTTAGGCTTGGCACCGGCCACCTGGAGGCGGGAGTGGGTCTGGAGAGCACTGCGGGGAACACTTGGCGGGCGACGCACGCTGCACTCACTCCGCTCGGCCCCTTTGACGAGATGCACTTTGGTGGGAGCCTGTTCCTGCCCGGCGAAGGGGGGGCTTTGGGGCTGGTCTTCGTGCTCGGTGCCTGGCTCGCCTCCGCCCACGCCCTGCGCAATGGCCGCCGGCCATGGGTGGGATTGGCCGCACTCTGCCACGGTGTTGCCTTTTGCCTGTACCCGCTGCTTGGCGGTTGTGCCGCCCTGGCCACGGGAGCCTGCGCGGCAGTGGCTCAACGCCCAGGTCGAAAACGGGTCTTGTTCTACCTGGGTCTTGCTGTCCTTCCGGGACTGTTCTTGGTCAGCCGTTTTGGGGTGGCCTTGCGACCCCATCCGGAGGGTGCACAGGGTTCCGGCAATCTGGCCTCAGCTCTCTTTGCTTCTCTGCCCCTGCTCCTGGCATGCGTGGGTCTCGGGTCGAGGGGGAGGAGCGGTGGGGCGGCAACGGAGGCCGAGCGCCGGGATCAGCGACTGCTCTTGGCGTGGTTCTTCCTCTGCGCCCTGCTGCCCATGGTGGCTATCCAGGTCGCCCCCCGGTGGGCGGGGCCCGTTCTCGGCCGTTGCTCGAGCTTGGTCTTGGGTGTCTTGGCTGCGGGAGGGCTTGTGAGCGCCTGGGACAGACGAGGGCTGTGGCGTCTGGCGGCCGTGATCCTGGCCACGATCGTCATTGGAGGCGGCGGTCGTGCCGCCTTGCGCAGTGGCGTTGACCTTCTCGCTTGGGCCCGTCACGAGGTTCCGGTACTGGAGGAGGGGGAACAGATCGCTCCCGCATTCCCGAGCGAGGCCGAGGCCCCAGGAGACGGTACCACCTCCAAAATTGTCCTGGCCAGCCGGACCGAACAGGCTGCTGCTCGCGGGGCGCGGCGTCGTCAGCTGGCGGAGGCCTACCGTTGGCTGCGCGAAGATTTTTCCCTGCGGGACCAGGACCCTGTTCTGGTACTCGCCGTGGGCGCCACAGCCCAAGGCCGGGTTCTGCCCAACCCGGCTACGCTCTATGCCGACATGCCCCTGTGGGTGGATCGGTGGCCCGAGTCCGCACCCACAAGCTCACGCTGGCAACCGCGTCACACTGCCATCCAGGCCGTGTTCAACGAGTCCGACGGCGTGACGCCCAAGCGCTTGGCGGAATTGCATACCCTTGGACGTCCCGTGGTGTTTCTCGTCACCGAAGAGAACAGAGAGCAGACTCGCCAGTTCATTGAGCGAGAGCTCACACGCTCGGGAGCACATGAGTGCTTGCGCGTGGGCACGGTATCCCTCCTGTGCTGGACGCCCGCCGAGGCGGACGGGAAGCTCGGGGGGGATGGCTGATGAGCCCCTACATTCCCCGCGATCCCGTGCGGAAGGATGACCGCACATTGGCCCGCGGCGTCTTCTGCATCCTCTTGGCCCTATTCAGCCTGACCTTCAACGGCATGCCCGAAGAGCCGCGCGGTGAGGCGGATTTTCTGGTCACACGCGCCCTGGCTACCGGCGAGGGTTGGGCCCTGCATGACCTGCCGCTGTCAGGCTCACTTGGCGGAGCAGGCAGTGGGCTCGATACCGGGCTCCAGGAGGGAGCAGGAAAGTGGCGTGGGCGTTGGTTTGCCCAGAGTGGATTGGGTCAGGCTCTTCTGGGGGTGCCTTTCTATTGGATCGGTCGTGGCGTGGGCTCTTGGGTTCCGGGCTTGGAGGAGCGCCATCACCAGCGGGGATACTATGGCGCTGCAGGCGACGACTACCTTGCCCATCTGGCTCTGGCCTGGCGCGGTCCCCTGCTCACGGCCCTGACGGCGCTGCTGCTGGTTCTCGCTGCCCGTCGACTGCGGATCGAGCGCTCTCACGCTTGGTTTGCGGCCTTCGCCTACGGCCTGTCCACATTTGCCTGGGCCCAATCGCGCACGGGTGCGGATGATGTGCAGTGCACCTTCCTGTTGTTCCTCTCGTTCCACCTGCTCTTGCGCATCCGCTCACGCTTGACGCGGCTTGAGTATCCGAGCGCTGGAAATCTCGCGGCCCTGGGACTGGCCCTCGCCCTGACACTGCTCACCCGGTTGGACACGTTGCCTGCAGTGCTGGTTCTGTGTGCGGCAACGGAGGTGGTCCTGACCCGTGGCTACGGCGTCCTGCACGATGCACCTTGGGGACCTGAGCGCGACGGTGGCCTGTCCGGCCGCGCGGCCGCCATTGTCGTTGTCCTGCCGGTGTTCGTGGGCGTCGCGATCCTGTTGTGGTTTGAGCATGCCAAGAGCGGCTCCTGGACCCCTCCCCGCCCCCAGGACATCGCGCCACTCTCTCAATGGCCCGCGGCCCTCGCAGGCCTGCTCGTCTCCCCGGGGGTCGGCCTTGTCTGGATGGCTCCCCTGGTTCTTCTGGTTCCCCTGGGAATTGCTCGCACACGTCGGCGTGGAGAGCGCCTGCTCGAACGCGTCCTCTTGGGCGTATTCGTGGGGACGGTCCTGAGTGCTGTCGCGACCCGAGCCTGGCACGGAGGCGAGACCTATGGCCCGCGACTGCTCCTGCCCGCGCTGCCCTTCCTATGGCTGGCCGTCGCCCTGGGCCTGCGCCATGCCCAGAGCTTGCCTGCCGGGCGCGGCCTGGTCTTGGGACTCCTCATGCTGGGGGTTCTCACTCAGCTCCCGGGAGTATTGGTGAGTGCGTCGACTCATCTGGATCTTGCACATCAGGCCGCCCCACAAAAATGGCCGGACGGGGAGTGGGAGCGCATGCGCGACAGCGAGGGGGGCACCCTCGCACACCTCCACTGGGACTCCGGATTCGCCGCCCCTTGGGCCCACTGGCGAATCCTGCGTCACCGCTCAGCCGGGCTGGGGGAGGCATTTGACGCCGAAGTACTCTACGGAGTGGACGGAAGTGCGCCGCTGCGCCCCTCGAGCCCGGCCCTGGAGGGCTTTCGGCACCTGGCATGGGTGGACCTTCGCAGGCGCCTCGGGGGCACCCCCTGGGCGATCCTGACAGCCCTGGGGGCCCTGGTGATCCTGGGGATACACCTGACCGGCAAGGGGCTCGTGGATAAGGGCCGCTAGGGCCAGAGGAGACCTCAAGGTTTGGGGTCCAGGGGTCGATTCCTCCCCTGGTATGTCTTCTTTCTGGACACCCAAGTGCCTTGGGATCCTGCTGTTGTCCTCGGCCCTCCATGCGGGCGTACCCGAGGGTTCGCCCGGGACGACGATTCAGACACGGGAGAATCTACGCGAGTTCTTCGTACTCACCGACCCGGGTTCCGATGAGCCCGTGGGGATCATGGCATTGAGGAGGACTGCGGTGATGGGGGGGATGCTCCTGGAGCGGGACCTTTGCTACCCCGATGGTGTGCGCGTGTTCGAGTCCGAACGCTGGCGCGGAGCCGGGCGGCGCTTCATCTGGCGCGAGTGGGGACATCCCAGCCGGACCGGTCGCACCTGGATCATGGAGGGGCAGCGTGGGGCGACAGATCTGAACCTGTTGAGTTGGGCCGGAGGCCCGGTCCAGAGGTTGAACCTCTCTGCGAGTGAGGGCACCCTCTTTCCCTTGGAGGCGTTGGAGCGTATGCGCAGGCTCGGGCCTGGTAGCATGCGCCTCGATGTGGTGTGTCCCCTTCAAGCTTGCGTGGAGTCCGTCACCCTGAGCTGCGTGGGTGGTGTGGCCAGGCCTCGGGGGAGGCCCGAATCCCAACGTACTCTGCGCATGAGAAATGGGCGCGGTGAGGAGGTCGGTCACTGGACTTTTGTGGGGGACAGCATGATCGAGCAGGGCTGGCCCTCCGGTCGCCGCGCCAAGATCGTGGACGAAGGGCGTTATCACGCTCTTTTTGCTGATTGGTCCGGGCAAGCGCGCGCCTCGCAACCCTGATCTACGGCTCCCAGAGCCGCAGATGGATGCCCAAGCTAATGAAAGGACCGTGCAAGAACTGAATTAGGGGTACCGATTGGTGGGTTAGGAGGGCGGGTGATGTAGTTGGGGTGCTGCTGGCCGTGCTACCATTTCGCCCCACTGCGACACCGTATCGCCCGCATTGACCTCCAATTGCGCCCTGATTCCTTGCGAAGCTACTTGCCCTTATTGCCCCCAGGCCCCCTATGTGGGTCACGGAACGGCCGCACCCTGAGTCTTGCGACCTTCCTCCTCCTCTCCCTCTCGGCTGCCGGTTGCCGTGCCCCAGAGGTACATGCGGCGGATGCGGACAGGGAGGTCTACGCCATGGTGCTTGAGCGGCGCGCGGAGCTCTTCGGTGAGCCCGGTGGCTTCACCATCGATCCTCCGGCTGACAGCTTGCGTCAGCGGATCCTGCGCGGGGAGTGGGATACGAGTCAGCCCCTGGGCTTGGTCGAGTGCCTGGAAATCGCCGCTGAGAACAGCCGCGAGGTTCAATCCCAGCGCGAGACCCTCTATCGCAGTGCCCTCGACCTGAGCCTTGAGCGCTGGCAGTACTCCACACAGTTGTTTGCAGATACCTCCGGCAGCGTGTCGGGAACTGCCGACGAAGCCTCGACCGCGGACGTTGACAGCTCGTTGGGCTTCTCACGTCTTCTGGGCACCGGTGCCTCCATCGTGACAACCCTGGGAAACAACATGTTTCGCGTTGTCTCCACCGGAAACTACTGGACGGAGCTGACGAACCTGTCCATGTCCATTACCCAGCCTCTCCTGCGAGGGGCCGGCCGGGCCATTGCCCTTGAACCCCTGACCCAGGCTGAGCGGAACCTCGTCTACGCGGTTCGTTCCTACGAGCGCTTCCGTCGCACCTATGCGGTGGACGTCGCCGGGCGCGTCTATGGCCTGTTGCAGGCAATAGATGAACTCGAGAATGAGGAGCGCAACTACAGGGACCTTGTCCTTTTGCGCCAGCGCAACGAGGCGCTGGCTGCTGCGGGTCGACTGTCTGACATCCAGGCGGACCAGGCACGACAGGATGAGCTGGGCTCCGAGAACCGTCTGATCTCCCTGCGCGCGAGCCTTGCCCGCCAGTGGGACCAGTTCAACCTCTTCCTGGGGTTGCCCGTCGGTGTCCAGTTGACCTTGGACCCC
>PBIX01000037.1 GCA_002720975.1 Planctomycetota bacterium
ACTCGGATCCTGGAGCCCAGATCGAGTACACACTCGATGGGTCGGCACCCAGCGACTCCAACTCCCTGACCTACAGCACACCGATCACGATCGACGGGACGACCATCGTGCGCGCGCGGGCCACTGGGACATTCATGTCCCCTTCAGCCGCGACCACGCACACCTATCTGTTCGCGGACGACACCCTGGCCCAGACGCATGCGGGGGTCGTCGCAGATGGCTACCCTGCGGAGTGGATCGAGGACAGCGGTGCCAATTGGGATCAAGGCGGGGGCCGGCCCGGAGCCTGGTATGGGATGGACACGACCATCCTGGCTTCCTACGCCACGGACCAGCTGAAGGAAGCCCTCATGGCTGCGCCTACCGTGTCCCTGGCCATGTCCCCAGAGGATTGGTTCGGCGACGGATCGGCGGGCCCCGTTGGCGGGATCTACTGCAACTCCGAGTCCACGGGAAGCGCATGGCAGCGCCCGGGCTCCATGGAGTGGATTGACCCCCACAGTTTCTTCGGTTTCAGCGTGGACTGCGGCTTGTCCATCCAGGGCTCCTCGAGCACCGACCCCGTCCTGCGCAACCAGCTATCGATCAAGCTCTCCTTCAAGGACGAGTTCGGACCCAAGAAATTGAAAGAGAACGTCTTCGACGGATCGGTCGACCAGTTTGACCACCTCATCCTGGATGCCAACCATCAGAACTCCCCCAACGGACCCGGATCCACGAAGCTCAAGGTCCACGCCCAGGGCCTGCGCGATCAGTTCATGTGCGACGTTCAGGACGGCATGGGAGGCCTGGCCCCCCGCGGCAGACCCGTGCATGTCTACATCAATGGACTCTACTGGGGCCTGTACAACCTTCATGAGCGCGTGAACGAACAATTCGCCGCTGCCCATGGGGACGGCAAGAAGAGCGAGTACGACTACGTCAAGGAGGGCGTAGTGCGCGAGGGCAACTCCAACGACTGGGACGATGCCAATGCGCCCGGGGCCTGGGACACGGCGCTCACCATCGCCGCCGGAGGCCTCGACACGACGGATGTGTGGCAGGGCCAACCCGCCTACGAGGCCTTCTCCCAGTGGTTCGATGTCAGCGACTACGCCGACTATCTCCTGCTCAACTACTTCGGAGGTAATACGGACTGGCCTCAGAACAACTGGATGGGAACCTCCCACTCAAGGCTCTCGGCGGACTACACCGACACCAACCCGGAGGGCGCCTTCCGCTGGCACTCCTGGGATGCGGAGACGGTTCTGCACTGGGGCAATGCGGCCACGAACGTGGGCGATGGTTTCTACGACCGCACGTCCGAGACCTCCACCTGGATCGGCAGCATCGTCTATTTCTACACCTTCCTGCGCGTCAACCCGGAGTGGCGGATGCTGTTCGCCGATCGGGCTCACGAACACATCTTCCACGGAACCCTATTCGTCGATCCCGCCTATTCAACGGCGGGCACGCCTTACGATCCGGGCTTCCCCGAGCGCAATATTCCCGCAACGCTCTACTACCGCCGCGCCAACGAGTTGTGGCCTGCGGTGATCATGGAGTACGCACGCTGGGGCAACTACTGGCACGCACCGAGCACGATCACCCCCGCAGACTGGCTGGTCGAACGGGACAGGCTGCTGGATCAGTACTTCCCCGTGCGGACGGATGTGCTCTTGGCCCAATTGCGCAACGTACAACCCCAGCTATACCCAGATCTGGACGCCCCGACGCTCACCCCCCACGGGGGCTCAGTGCGGGCCATTCAAGAGGTGACCCTGAGCCAACCCTCCGGGGCCACGATCTACTACACCCTCGACGGGAGCGACCCGCGATTGGTTGGAGGCACCCTGAATCCATCGGCCATGGTGTATCAGGCCCCCTTCACCCTACCGGGACCGACGTGCTCAGTCCGCACGCGGGCCTATGATGGCAGCGAGTGGAGTGCTCTGGAAAAGGCCGACTTCGCGGTGGGCGTGACAGTGACCATCAACGAGTTCCAGGCCTCCAACAAGAACACCATCCTCGACGAGAACGGAGAGGCTGACGATTGGGTCGAGCTGTTCAACAGGGGCAACCAGAGTGTTGGCCTCGACGGTTGGGGCTTATCAGACGATGCCAACAACCCCGGCAAGTGGCGCTTCCCGACAGGCACAACCATCGGGGCAAAAGACTACCTGTTGGTCTGGCTGGATGAAGATGGGAGTCAAGGTCCGCTGCACGCCAACTTCAAGCTCTTGGCGTTGGGTGAGTCCATCCACCTGAGCGGCCCGGCCGACACGGGCAACGTCCCGTTGGACGCCATCTCGTTTGGGCCCCAGCAGCAAGACCGCTCGTTCGGTCGTATCCCCAACGGCAAGGGCCCTTTCCAGACCCTGGTCACGCCCTCGCCCAGAGCCCCCAACCGCCGCAGCAAGAAGGAAGTCGAGTAGTAGGTCTGGGACCGTCAGGGCTGCAGGACCATTACCTCGTGGGAGCGCACAAAGCCCCAACGCTCTCCCATCGAAATCAGGGCGTCATCGTTGTGGCCAACACGCGCCGCCAGCTCAGGGTGCCCACGACGCTGCATCTCCGCAGTCACGGCGCCCACCATGGATCGTGCCAACCCCCTGTGACGATAGTCCCGATCCACTTCGAGAGCCGCGATGAAGGGTGTCTCCATCCCGGTCACCGGATCCGCCAAGGGCACGACGACACAGTAGCCCAGGCGTGCACGCTTCGTGCCATCGGGACCGCTGGCGTGGGCCGTCAAGAGCAGGCCGGCCGAGCTGCCCTCCACACGCCGGAGCAAGGCCGCCCCCAGCCCTTTGCCGGGATCCCGATCCGTCCATTCGGCGGTCAGGCGGGTCACGTAGTGATCCAATTCAGCGATCAGGTCCACCCAATCGCAGGGTTCTTCGTGCAACGTCAGGCTCACATTCATGCTCTCACCTCCACACTCAGCACCTCGCGCTGGCGTCTGCCGGGAAGCACCTTGGAAAACAGACTCGAGAGATCCACGAGGACCGCATAACAGCAGGGAACCAACACCAGGACCAACAGGGTCGCGGCTCCCAGACCATAGAAGATGCTGATGGCCATGGGTTGCAGGAAGCGGGCATCGCCGCTGACAAAAAAGGTCAGGGGGCTGAGGCCCAACATGGTCGTGGCTGAGGTCAGCAGGATGGGTCGGAAGCGCAGGCGGCCCGCTTCAAGAAGGGCGTGTAATACGTCATCTCCCTCCGATCGGCGCCAATTGGCGAAGTCCACCAGGATCAGCGAGTCGTTCACGACGACACCTATCAGAGCCAGAAGCCCAATCAATGAGAGCAGAGTGATTGAGACGCCCATGACCCCGTGACCCACGACCATGCCAAGGCTGGCGAAAGGAATGATGAACATGATGACGAGGGGCTGCAGGAAGGAGCGGAAGAGGGTTCCGAGGATGAGGTAGATCAGCGACAGGGCGATGCCGCTGGCCAAGGTCAGGCCCCCCAGAGCCTCGCTCGTCTCTTCGGCATCGCCTTTGATGTCCAAGGTGTACCCCGGGTATTCGCCTGCCATGGCATGCCAGCGCTCAACCATCACGGCGGTGATATCGGCGGCGTTGCCCTCGCTCTTGTTCACATCCGCCGTCACGGTCACCGAACGCTGCAGACCGTCTCGGGTGATCGTCGCCGGCCCCCGGTCGTAGACCAGGTCCGCCGCCACGGACAGCGGCACGCGCCGGCCCGGCGTGCCCGGCACCGAGACGCGCAGGTGCTCCAGGATGCCCGCCTGTTGGCGCACCCACTCGGGGTACTTGACCACCAGCTCCACATCGTCCGTGCCTCGCCGCAGATGACCGAAAGTGCTGCCCGCAAAAGCGCTGCGTAGTTCGCTGCCCAGCCCGGCCTCAGTGAATCCCAGACTGCGGCCCCGCTCGCTCAGACGTACACGCACCTGTCGAGCGCCCTCATCCAGGTTGTCGTGCACGTCCCGCACCCCGGCAAAGGTGAGCAGCTCGGCCTGCAGACGTCCTGATATCGCCTCAAGCTGCTGGAGGTCGTCACCACGCACTCCAAGTTCAATGGCACGGCCAGTGGGGCCCGACTGGGGCTGACCGACCTCGATGCCCTGCACGCTCGGGGGCAGATCCATGAACCCCGCCCGGAGCACTTCAGTGATCTCGCCCACACTCATGCGACGACCGGGCCCCTCCCGCAACTCGACCCAGACCTGAGCCAGGTTTCTCCCCAATTCGTAGATGGAGATCTCCGGCGCATTGACCCCCACGAGGGTGTTGACACTCTCCAACTCCGAAGCGGGCAGAGCCAGGGCTGCCGCCTCTACCTGGCGCGCCACCCGTTCGGTCTCGTCCAGGCTGGTCCCGGGCTCCAAGCGCAGGCTCACGTAGAAGAGCTTGGACTCAAAATCGTCAAAGAAGACAAAGGGCACCCGATAGGCCCCGAGGGTCCCCACCACGGCGAGGATCGCCAGAGCTGCGGCCAGGGTGATGTAACGCCAGCGCAGACAGGCGGAGAGAAACCTGGAGTAGAGGGCACGCAGGGGCAGGTACCAGGTACGCCCCCCCTTGGCCTTGCCCTTCTCCACCCGAGGGGCAGCCCAGTGGGCCAGGTGCACGGGCAGGATCATGAGTGCCTCGAAGATCGAGACGGCCAGACACAAGGAAACCACAAGGGGCAAGGGACGCAAGAAGTTCCCAACCTGTCCACCCAACATCAGGATGGGCAGGAAGGCGGCGACACTGGTCAGGATGGTGGCAATGACCGGCCGGCCGACCTGGGCCGTGCCGGTGATGGCAGCCTGCTCGGGATCCATGCCCTCTTCCATCAGGCGATAGACGTTCTCACCCACTACGATGGCATCGTCGACGACCATCCCCAGCACGACGATCAGCGCGAACATGGTGATCATGTTCATGCTGACACCCAGCGCGCCTGCCAGGAGCAGACCTCCCATGAAGGCAATGGGTACGCCCAGGGCCGTGACCAGCGCGACGGGGAAACTGAGGAAGAGGAACAGGGCACCAAGCACCATCAGGCCACCCAAGGCTCCCGACTCCTTCATGATCTGCAGGCGGTTGGACACGTAGACCGACAGGTCTGAGTTGGTGCCCAGGGATGTTCCGGCCGGCATGCTCAGGGACTCTTCCTCGACGTAGGCGTGCACCGCGCGCGCGATATCGATGATGTCCCCGGAAGAAGACTTGTTGACCTGCATGTGAAGGCAGGGGCGCCCATTGAATCGGGCGCGGCTCAACCTGCGCGCAAACGTGTCGTGACAGAACGCCACCTGGGAGAGACGTACCGTAGAGCCGTCAGGCCGCGTCAGAATGGGCAGATTCTCCAGGTCCTCAGCCCAGTCCAGCTCGGCATCCACCCGCAGGGCCCAGTTCCCCTCGCTGGTCTCCAAGCTCCCCAGGGGCACGCTGGCAGCCTTGGCACCCACGACAGCCCCCACTTGCTGCAGGGTCAATCCGTACCGCTCAAGCGCCTCAGGGTCCGCCTCGATCCAGACCTGCGGCTTGCGCGTGCCCGTCAGCTCAACGGTGCGCACGCCCGGGATGGCCTCCAGCCCCCGGCGATGCTCCTCAGCCAGGTCACGTAGCTCGGCCTCACTGGCCGTGCCGTACACGAACACAGCGACGACGGGGAAAACGTTCTCGACCTCCTGTACGCGCGGGTCCTCCGTCTGGTCGGGTAGTTCGGAGGTCTCGCGGCGCACGGCGTCCCGAACATCCTCCAGAGTCTCGCCCGGATCTTCCCCCCGAGCGAGAGTCAGGGTCAGGCGCGAAATGCCCTCCTGGGACACGGAGAGAATCTCGTCCAGCCCCCTGACCCCATCCACCGCGTCCTCCAGTGGACGGGTGATCAGGCGCTCGACGTCTTCTGCGGATGCGCCGGGGTAGGGCGTCAAGACCTCGATCTGGCCCAGGGAGTAGTCCGGGAACACTTCACGCGGCATCTGTTCGTAGATGAACCAGCCACAGACCAGGATGGCGGTCATGGCCAGATTGGCGGCCACGGGGTTGCCCACGGCCATGCGCACGATGCTCCGGATCATCGCACCGTGTCGCCAACCGCCGCGTCACTGACCTGCACACGGGTGCCGTGGGTGAGAAGGCTCAAGGAGGACACAGCGATGCGCTCGCCTTCTTCGACGCCCCCACTCAAGGCCCAGAGCGACCCGCTGAGGGCAGTGCCCCTCTGCGCCAGCTCCACGGGTCGGGCCAGGACCACGTCGCGCTCCTGTTCATCCTGAGCCAAGACGAATAGGTGCGGCAGCCCGTCGATGAAGGTGAAGGCTTCACGCTGGAAGGCAAACGTGCTCTCCAGGGGAGCCAACTCAATGACGGCTTCGGCGTACAGACCCGCCGCAAGCTCTCCCCCTGCTTCGACCTGGGAGGCCGCTGCGGTGGGATCCAGCTCCAGCTCAATGGGAATGGAACGAGTGAGCGGATCGGCTTGGGCTCCTATGGACCGGACCCGCGCCTGGCGTGGTTTTTCAGGCTGAGCAGGAAAGCGAACGGAGGCGGCCATGCCGAGTCTCAGGCCCACGGTCTGTTCCGCAGGCACGTGAACCAGCAGCCGCAGGGTCCGCACATCCAGAAGTTGAGCCAAGGGAACCCCCGGGGCCACAAAACCACCCACCGCCGGGGCATGCCCCTCAAGTCGTCCCCCGAATGGAGCCAGGACCGCGGTCTTGGACAAGCGTGTGCGAGCAAGCTCGAGTACCTGCTCGCGTTCTTTACGCAGGGCCTCGGCCGAACGAACGGCGACCGAGGAGTTCTCAACCCGGGCCTCAGCCTCACGCAACCCCTGGTCGGCGAGAGAGCGCCGAGCCACTGCCGCGTCCAGGTCGCTGGCCCTCAGGTGTCCTTCGCTCACGAGCCGGTCCACCCGTCCTTCGTCCCGCGCCAGTGCGTCTCGATGCTCGCGGGCGGAGGCTTCGGCCCCTCGGGATTGAGTCACCGCCAGACCAGCCTGCTGTAGCGCGGCATCGGCTTGTTCCAGGAGCGCCGCCCCGCGCGCTACCTCCAAGGTCAGCTCGTCGGGGTTCACCTTCCAGAGCAAGGTCCCGGCGTCGACCCAAGCGCCGCTACGCCACTGGTCGGAGACCTCCACCAATCGCCCCCCCACCTCGGGAGCCAGGTCCGCGGTTCGGGATGGGCGCAAGGTCCCCTGCACGGACACCGACCGGGGAACCGTTCGCCGACTCGCCTGTACCCACTCCACCGGGACCGGCCCGAGGTCAGAAACGGCGACCTGGATGGGCGGAGGCGCACTCGCCACGATCCAAGCGGAGAGGCTGAGACTGCCAGCCACGAGGGCCGCAACGCACAGGATGGTGAGCAGAAGGCGGGACATAGGGGGGGAATAGTACACGACCCGCTATGCCAGTCGAGCGCTGGGCTGGACGGACGGGGCTGGCGCGGGTTCAATCTCCGCTCTCCTCCTCCCCTACCCTGACCCCATCGACCCGTGGATATCACCGTAGACCAGTCCGATCCGAGCACCGCCGAGGTCTCCTGCAAGATCACCGCCTCTGAATTCCGGAGCGAGCTCACAAGCGGCTTGCGCCAGGCCGGCACCCGAATGAACATGAAGGGCTTTCGGCCCGGGAAGGTGCCGCTCAAGGTTCTGGAGAAGCAGTTCGGAGCCGAGATGCACCAGGAGGTCCTGCAGACCTTCCTGCGCAAGGCCTACGACCAGGCCGTGGAAGACGAGTCTCTCCAACCCATGGCCTCACCGCGCATGGTCTCCGATGCCCCCGAAGCCGATGAGAGTGGCGACTACGAGCTCTCCTTCTCGGTGCCCCTCAAGCCCAGCTTCGAGTTGTCGGAGTACAAGGGGCTCAAGATCGAATCCGAGTTGGAGCCGGTCCTGCCCGAGCAGGTGCAAGGCGTAGTGGACGACATCCGCCGTCAGGAGTCCGTACCCGAACCCGCTGGCGATGAGGGCATCGACGAGAACGGTGTCGTGCTCTGCGACCTGACCTTCCTGCATGAAGGCGAGTCGGTACTGGAGCGCGAAGGCCTACGCCTGTCGGCCAACACGCCTCCTCCCGGACTGGATCCGGAGGCGTACACCAAGGCTCTGGTCGGGGCCAAGGACGAGTCGGTGATTGAACTCGAGATGGTGCTGCCCGCCGATCTGGAAAACGAGGCGGCGCAAGGCCAACCAGGCACCTGCCGACTGACCGTCAAGCAGGCCTTCACGATGGTGCCTCCCCCGGACGAGGAGATCTTCGCCAAGCTCGAAGTCGAAGACCAGGCCGGCCTGGAAGCCAAGGTCCGTGAGCGCATGGTTGAGTCCGCGCAGGAGCGCGAGCAAGGTCGCCAGGAGACCGCCCTGCTCGACCGGGTCATTACCGAGACCTCTATGGACCTACCCGAGACGATTCTCGAAGAGCAGACCGAGCAGCGCCTGGAGCAGATGAAGCAGCAGCTGGCCGATCAGGGTGCGAGTGAAGAGCAGGTTGCCGCTCAGGCCGAGGAGCAGCAGGCTACGGCCCGCCAGGAAGCCGAGCGCGGCCTGCGGGCACTGCTGGTCGTGGAGTCCCTGGGAGACAAGGAGGAGCTGCTTGTCACCGCCGAGGATATCCAGACCGAACTGGGGGCCATTGCGGCACGCAACGGCGTCTCGGTCGAAGAGGTCCGACAGTACTATTCAGAAAATAATCTGGCCCAACAGATGACCGTGGAGATCCTTGAACGCAAGGTACGCAAGTTCCTCCGTGAGAGTGCCGAAGTGTCTACTCCAGGCTAGTCCTCAGAGTGCCCCTCCATCCCTCGGCCCCCGCCCCCCTTACCACCGCATCCCCTAGGATCCTCCCGTGACTACACAGAACTACTACCCCGTCCCCTTCGTGATCGAGAAGACCGGCCGTGGCGAGCGCCAGTACGACATCTACTCGCGCCTCCTGGAGGATCGCATCATTTTCCTGGGAACACCCATCGACGATCAGGTGGCCAATGCCGTCATGGCTCAGCTCCTCTTCCTGGACAAGACCGGCCGCAACCAGGACATCAAGATGTACATCAACTCCCCCGGTGGCTCGGTCACCGCGGGCCTGGCCATCTACGACACCATGCAGCTGGTTGAGCCGGACATCTCCACCTACTGCCTGGGACAGGCCGCATCCATGGGTGCGGTGCTCCTTGCGGGAGGAGCCAAGGGCAAGCGCTTTGCCTTGCCCAACTCGCGCGTCATGATCCATCAGCCCTCAGGTGGCTCCGGTGGAACCGCCAAGGACATGGAGATCCAGGTGGGTGAGATTCTCAAGATGAAGAAGAGCCTGGAGAGCATCATCGGGGAGCACTGCGGCAAGACCGCCGACGAGATTGATGCGGCCTCAGATCGCGACAATTTCATGTCTCCCGAAGAAGCACTCGCCTTTGGAATCATCGACGAGATCGTCGTGCGGGCCAATCCTGAGGATTGACTGAACGGGGAAAGTAAGAAAGCGCGGTTCCGGACAGAAACCGCTCCAATTCGAGTCAAAGGGGCGTGTCTCAGCCTAGGGACGCGTCCCTTCATTTTTTGGCTCTGATCCACCCCAATCCACCGGGATCCTGCGGATTCGGGGTACGATGGCACGCCCATGAGTTCATCCCGCAAAACCGGTCGTCACGTCGAGCGCTGTACATTCTGTGAGAAGCCCCGGCACCAAATCGCCTCTCTCATCGCTGGGCCTCCCGGGGTCTATATCTGCAATGAGTGCATCGAGATCTGCAACTCCATTCTGCAGGAGGAGACCCGCAGGAATCCCGATTCAAGCTTGGCGCGGCCGACCGGCAGGGGTGATCTGACCGGCTCTGGAGCCAGCGGTTCCAGCGACCGCCTGCCCACCCCCATTGAGCTGGCGCTCCTACTTGACGAGTACGTCGTGGGCCAAGGCCACGCCAAGAAGGTCCTCTCGGTCGCCGTCTACAATCACTACAACCGCCTACGCCAAGCGGGTACGGATGGGTTGAACGAAGAGGTCGAGATCGAGAAGTCCAACGTCCTGCTGGTGGGCCCCACGGGCTCTGGCAAGACCCTCCTGGCGCGAACGCTGGCACGCACCCTTGATGTGCCCTTCGCCATGGCCGACGCCACGACGCTGACAGAGGCTGGCTACGTGGGCGAGGACGTGGAGAACATCCTGCTCAAGCTCCTGCAAGCTGCCGACTTCGACGTGGAGAGCGCTCAGCAGGGCATCATCTACATCGATGAGATTGACAAGATCGGACGCACCACCGGAAACGTCTCCATCACCCGCGACGTCTCGGGCGAGGGCGTACAGCAGGCACTCCTGAAGATCCTTGAGGGCACCGTGGCCTCGGTACCACCTCAAGGTGGGCGCAAGCACCCCGAGCAGTCCTACATCCAGATCGACACGGCCAACATCCTGTTCTTGTGCGGCGGTACATTCAGCGGCGTCGAGGAGTTCATCGCCAAGCGCATCGGTCAAGACGTGATCGGCTTCGCGCGCGAGGGTTCCGCACAGGCCGCAGGCAAGATAGCCCGGACTCGACCTGGAGTGCCCGGGGATATCGAAGGGCCGTTGCCGGCGTTGGGAACTCCGGAATCTCGGGACGCCTACGTGGAGTACCTGATCCCCAAGGACCTGATGGAGTTCGGGTTGATCCCAGAGTTCATCGGACGCCTCCCGGTGTTGGCCACCCTCGACACGCTGGGCCGCCCCGAGCTGGTGCGCATCCTGACCGAGCCCAAGAACGCCCTGGTGCGTCAATTCCAGAAGCTCTTCGAGATGAGCGGCAAGACCCTGGTGGTCGAAGATTCCGCCTTGAACGCCATCGCGGACATGGCCATCGCTCGGGAGACCGGGGTGCGAGCTCTACGCGCCATCCTGGAAGACCTGCTTCTTGATCTCCTGTACGAACTCCCCTGCCGTAAGGACTGTGACGAGTTTGTGATTGACGATGATGTGGTACGTGGCAAGCGCCGGCTGGCCAAGGGGCTGACCGCCGATGACTTGGAGCCGGAACCGGTGAAAGAGGCTCCGACGTCCATCCCCCATACCACGGAAGAAGAGAACCCCGGCGAAGAGCGCGAAAGCGCCTGAGCAGGATCCGGGACGCTTGGGGAGGTGCGTGGCGTTCGCCTCGGGCACCCGGGGCGGCTACACTGGGCGACATGGCATCTACACCGGCCGATTCGGGACCCCTGACGGTCCACTACCACCGCGACTTCGATGGCATGTGTGCTGGGGCGGTCCTGACGCACATCCTCAGAGAACGGGGGGAGAGCAACGTTCGGTTGCAAAGCGTCAACTACGACCAACGGTCGGATTGGGAAGAGTTCTGCTTGGGCGAGCGCTTCGCCATCGTGGACTTCCACTTTCATCCGCGCGCCGAGTATTGGTTCGACCATCACCCCACCACATTCCTGACCCCGGAGCTTCGGGCTCAGTATGAACCCACCGACCGTTGGCGTTGGGACGACAGCTCACCCTCCTGCCCGCCGATGATCCTGGACCACGCTCGCAATCACTGGGACTTCGATCCCCCCGAGCGCTTCCTGGAAATGGCCACGTGGTCTGACATCGTGGACGCCGCGCGGTACGAGTCCGTGGATCAAGCCGTCTTCGGCGATGACCCGGCCTTGCGCATCACACGCTCACTGACCGTCTCACCCAACCCCTCGTGGGTCGATGAGTTGGCCGAAGCTCTGGTGGACCAGGACCTGGACACGGTGGCCAGTCGGCCGGACCTGGAGAAAGCCCATGAACGCGCCTCGCGCAATCGTGACAAGGCACTGGAGCACTTCCCCTCCACCGTGAAGTGGATCGAGGGTGGTGTGGTGTTCTATGACGCTTCTTCCAGCCGGGTACGACGCGAGCGATTCGCTTCGTTCTATCACCATCCCGATGCACGCTATGCCGTGGGCGTCATCCCGACCCGTGCCGGCTTTCACGTGACCTGCGGTGAGAACCCCTGGAACCCCCCCGAGAATCGCGCCAACATCGGTGCCATGATGGCGAAGCATGGCGGCGGTGGACACGTGGCTGTGGGCGGGGCCAACCCTCCCGACCTGCAGGCCGCGCGCATGGTGGCCGAGGAAACCGCCAGCCAGTTGGTCTTGCATCTGGCCAAGGCGACTCGCACTTGAGCGACCAAGTCCCCTTGGCAGCCATGCCCTCCGATGGCGCTCCGGACCCCGGGCCCGAGTACCCCGGACTCCTTGCCTGGCCACAGGAGGCCTTGGAGGAGAGCTTCGTCGCGTTGGGTGGCCGCCACTTCCATGCGCGAGTGGCCCGAGAGCAACTGTTGGGCAAGGGGGTTCTCGACTACGACTCCATGACGAGTCTACCGGCCAGACTGCGTGAGGCTCTGAAGACCGAGATCCCCCTACTGAGCGGCACGTGCACGCGGCGAGTCGAAGCTCGGGACGGCACCACCAAGCTCCTCCTGGACTTCCCGGCCCATGAGACCGGTAAAGGCGGTGGCGTTGAGGTCGTCCACATCCCGCCTCTGGGGTCCAAGCGTGGCCAGGGGGCGACCCTGTGCGTCTCTACCCAGATCGGCTGCCCGGTCGCCTGCCCGTTCTGCGCCTCGGGGCTGGACGGGCTGGCGCGCAACCTCCAACCCCACGAGATCCTGGAGCAATTCGCCCAGGGACGCGCCCTGGGAGAGCTGAGGCGCGTGGTGGTCATGGGCATCGGTGAACCCCTGCTGAACTTCGAGAACCTGGCCCTGGCCCTGGAGCAGGTCCACGAGCACATGGGCCTGGGGGCCCGCAAGATCACCGTCTCCAGCGTGGGATTCCCTGAGCGCCTGCACCGCGCCGCCCGTACCCAGCCCCGCTTCCAGTTGGCGATCTCTCTACACACCCCCGATGACGACCAGCACGACGAGCTCATTCCCGCCCTGCGGGGCACCCCCATCGATGAAATCCTCGCAGCGGGAGACGACTGGTTCCAGGTCACGGGCCGCGAGGGCACCTACGAGTACGTGCTGCTTGGCGGAACCAACGACAGCCCCCAGCACGCCGAGCGCCTGGTCGGCCGCCTGGGCGGACGTCGCGCCACGGTGAACCTCATCCCCTACAACTCCACCCGTGGGTTGGGGTATCACCGACCCGCCCCTGAGGACGTAGAGATCTTCGCCACCCTGCTGCGCGAAGGAGGGCTCGTCGCCACGGTGCGGCACTCGCGCGGTGCTGACGGAGCGGCGGCCTGCGGCCAGCTGCGAATGCACTCGTAGGCGCCAGCCCTCAGAAGCGCCAGGTATAGGTCAGCTTCAGGGCCACCTCGCCGGCCGTCCGCGCAAAGCTCTCGCGACCGGTGCGGTCCCAGCCTGAGAGGGCCACCAGGTACATGTCCTGGCCCGGCTCCACGATCCAGTGCAGGCGACTCTGGAAGCTCAGGTCTTCGGAGGCCGTGTCGAACTGGGCCGTGTTCTGCCAGGAGAGGTCGGGGTCGAAGGAGAAATCCAAATCCGTGGACACGACCTGGGTGTGCAGATCACCCTCGTCCAGATCGATGCGAATGTCATCGTAGGCGAGACTCCACTTGAACAGTGCAGAGGGCAGAAGCACTGGAGAGATGCGCGTGCGCAGAATGTCGCCCGAGTAGTAGTCCCCCCACTCCACTTGCATGTAACCCATGAGGCCGCGCCGCTCATTGGAGTCCAGATGCAAGGTGTGGCGCGTCATCGCGAACTCGCCGGGATTGACGAAGATGTCGTCACTCAGATTGAAGCCCGCATCCAAAACGTCGAACTCGCGCTCGGTCTCAATGGAGATCGAGTCCTCACTCCAGAATTCCAGGTCCAGCCACTTGAAGGGAACCTGGAACAGGTCCTCTTCCCCGACCAGATCCTGGTCGTAGTGGGGAGAGATGCTCGCGCGCACGCTTCGAAACAGATCCCCCTCGCTTCCGCGGTGGGTGTACTCGGCCCTGTAGCGGTGGTGATCAACTCCCTTGCGGCGCACGAACCCCAACTTGGGATCAAAACCGTCCTCGATACGCGTGACGTCCAGGGTGTGAGACCAGGTGGCGGAGCGGGTATTGGCCTTCAAGCCAAACGCACTGGCCGAATCCGCCCCATCGTTTCGCGAATTCAGGAAGTAGCCCCACAGGCTGCCAGACTGGCCCGCGCCGAAGAGGCGGCTGGAGCCCATCCGGAAATCCGCCCCGGCGGTCATGGCGTCGCCATCGCCATCGGGTCGTCCGTGGGTGAACAGAACGCCGGCCGCATTCTCTCCACCCAGGTTACGGGAGAGGCGCACGACCCCCAGGTTCTGCTTGGACACGTCCTCCCCGTCCAGGACCGTCGAATCCTGCAGTGTCTCCAGGATGCCCACATTCCAATCCCCTGCACGCCCCGTCAACTTGAGGCCCGCCAAGAGGGGCACGGCCGAACCCGTATCGGAATTGCGTCCGATATTGCGCGAGTAGAAGGCCATCAACCCTCCGCCGCGGCTGCCACCTCCGCGACTATAGCGAGAGGATGAGGGACCGAACTGAAAGACACCGACGTCCTCCAGAAAGAAGTCTCGCTTCTCGGGAAAGAACAAGGGAAAGCGCGTCAGGTTCACTTGACGATCATCGATTTCAGTCTCTGCAAAATCCGTGTTGGTGGTCAGGCGCAGGTTCATGGCGGGAGTGGGACGCCAGGTGAGGTCCAACCCCATGTCGGCACTGGTCAGGGTCTCCGGCGCCAACCGATCCTGGCGGTAGCCCGCCTTCGTGTAGGGCACCACATCCAGACCCCGCCCCTGCTGCAGGCCATTCAAGCCCAGAAGGGCACCGCCCTCCTCCAATGAGAAGAACCGATAGGCCACGCTCGCATTGGCCCAGCGGGCGTCCTCCCCGTTGGCGATCCTCTTGCGCCGTATGTTGAAGCCCCAACGCGTGGCCTGTGGGTCAAAGGCCAAGGTCTTGATGGGCAGAACGATCTCTGCCTGCCAACCCTGGTCCGTGGTCTTCGTGCGCCCGTACCAGATTCCATCCCAGTCCTTGTTGAAGGCGGAACCCGAGTCGGAGAGCAGGGCGTCGCCCCGTGATCCTCCAGCACTGACCTGAAACCAGAACGCAAAACGCTGGTCATCAAAGGTGTCGAACCACATCTCCACGACGTCGTCATAGCGCACGTAGGCGTCACGCTGACGTTGCAGCGCACGCACCTCGTTCGGATCGTCGTGGCACACGATGCCCACGTACAGGTTCTCGGAGTCGTAGGCCATCCGCACGTCGGTCGGGTGGGTGGGCGGAGCGCCGTCGATGGGTTCCGTTGCAATGAGCGGTCCCAAGCGGACCGCCTGCGCCCAAAAGGCCTCGTCCAATTCGCCATCCGCCGTGACCTGCGTGCCCTCAGGGACGCGCTCGATCTGTACCTCGAAAGAACTCTGACTCGGCTCTTGGCCGTTTGCAGTGGCGGCACCCAGGAGGAGACATGCGCTACCTAGGGCGCGGGCGAAGGATGGCATGGTGGCAGATTCAGATGGGTCAGCAGAGGCAGCAACGTGCGAAGATCCTAGCCCGTTCTGGGACACGAGGGGATGGGCAGGGGTAAGGCTTGTGACAATGGTCAAGTGGACGAAGGAGCTTCACCCGCAAACAGGCTGCGGGACCAGACGAGCCAGAACAGACCGCTCAAGAAGGCGGCAGCGGCGCCCACCCCCAGGGCCACATCCACCGAACCGGTGCGATCCGTCAGCCAACCCAGGCCCAGCCCCCAGAAGGTGAAGGACAGGGTCAAGCCCAGAAACTCCAGGGCATGGACCCGGCCCCTGAAGGCATCGCTCACGTGGCGTTGCCAGAGAACCGTGGAGGAGACCCAGATCGCGCTACCGCCCGCGTGAGCCACGAGCACCAACAAACAGGCCGCCGTCATGCTCGTCGCCCAGGGAAGAACCCCGTAGCCCAGGGCGGCCACCCAGAATCCCACGGCCACCGCACGCACGAGGGCGCGGTCCGTTCCCCCGCCGAATCGCCGGGCAAAGAGGGGCCCCAATCCGGTCCCCACCCCCCGCGCGGCGTAGAGGGTGCCAATGGCCAAACCGGCCTCCTCAACTCCGGCCCCAGCCCCCGCGGCTCCGAAGCGCTGGCTCCCCAGAACGGAGAGGAGGACCAGAACCCCGCCCGCCATTCCCCACAGGCTCTTGATGGCCAACACCCGTCCGATGCCGAGATCCCGCGCGTGGGCCAGGGCCGCCCTCATGTCTCTTCCGCTGAGCACCCCGCTCCAGGACAGGCGGGCGTTCTCGGCGGGAGCCGCAAGGGGCAACCCGATCAATAGAGCGGCGCTCGCCACAAAGGTGATGGCATCGGCGATGAACACACCACGCGTGCCGACTGCCGCCAGCACCAGGGCTCCACTGAAGGCTCCCAGAGCAAGCATGGTGCTCCAGGTGGCAGCTGAGATCGCGTGGGCATCCAGAAGATCTTCCCGCCGCACCACGCTGGGCAAAGCCGCCGAACGGGCAGCGTCGAAGAACACTGCCAAGCCGGTCTGCAGAGCCACGAGCCCATACAACAGGGGAAGTTCGCTGGGCTCGTCCACGAGCAGAAGGCTCAGGACCACGGCCGCACGCGCGAGGTCTGCCAGGACCATCACCATGCGGCGCGAGAACCGGTCGGCCACGGGCCCGGCGAGGGGAGCCATGAACCCGGTCGGCAACAGGCGCAGGGCCAACTCCATGCCATACAGCATCCCTACCGGTCCCAGGGCGTCGGCCCCTCCAAGGCTTGCGATCAGGCTCAGAACAGCAACGCGACTCAGCCAGTCGCCAGCCTGGCTGACAGCCATAGCCAGCCACAGCCGAGCGAAGGCCGGGTTGCGGCGTAGGAGGCCTAGCACACCGGACACCCGGGGCTCGCGCCCGGGAATCCTCCCCCACAGCGTCCTGGCAGCTTGGGCCTGGGGCCCTCGTATGAACTAGACGCCCGCAGGGCTGCAGTCCGCAATGCGCTCAAGGGCCTGGTCGATCTCGGCCTCTGTAACGACCAGGGACATCCTGAAGCGGATGGCCTGCTCGCCGGAAGCCAGCACCAGCAGCTGTCGGGCGTGCATCTGGCGGATGTACTCGTCCCGCTGTTCAGGGCTCTCCAAGGTGAATGCGACCATGGAGCCCTGACCGCGCACGTTGCTGATATGGCCCTGATCCCTGGCAATACTGCGCAGGCCGCTCACCAGCTGCTGGCCTCGGGCGGCCACGTTGTCGGCCAGATTCTCCTCTTCGATGATCTCGATGAACTTCGTGGAGCGCACCATGTCCACCAGGTTGCCGCCCCAAGTGGAGTTGATGCGAGAGGAGCGCACAAAGACGTTGTCTGCCACTTCATCCACACGCGGGCCCGCGTAGATCCCGCAGATCTGGGACTTCTTGCCGAAAGCCACCACGTCAGGTCGCACGCCGTGGTACTGCCAGTACCAAGGCTTGCCCGAACCGAAGAAGCCGGTCTGCACCTCGTCAAAAACAAGGAGCGCCTCCTCGGAGTCGGCGTAGCCGCGCAGCTTCTGGAAGAACTCCGTGCGGAAGTGATTATCTCCACCTTCTCCCTGCAGAGGCTCGACGAGAATGGCCGCAACCCGGCCCTTGTACTTCTCGCAAGCCGCTTCAATCTCAGCCCAGGTCTGCGCCTCGGAAGCCTCGATGTCATTGCAGACGTTGCCTTCCAGATCGAACTCGATGGCGGGGTTGTGCACGCGCGGCCAATCGAATTTCGGAAACAGGGCGATCTTGTCGGGCACGGTGTTCGTCACGCTCAAGGTGTAGCCCGAGCGTCCGTGGAAGGCCTGGCGGAAGTGCAGGACGACCAGGTCATTGCCGTCGTTCACCAGATCTACGCCCACTTTCTGCGCCTTCCAGTCGAAGGCCACCTTGAGGGCGTTCTCAACGGCCAGGGCGCCGCCCGAGACCCAGAAGTGATGGTCGAAACCCTCGGGGCTCACGCGCGTGGCGAAGGCCTCCACGAACTCCGCCATGTAGGTGGTGTACAGGTCCGAGCTGGCGGGCTTGTTGCGGCCGGTCAGTTCAATCGCCGAACAGAACTCGGGCTCAAGAGTCGCCGGGTGGTTGTAGCCCACCGGCCAGCTCGCAAAGCAGGTGAAGAAGTCCAGATACTCCTCACCGCTGACTGCATCGCGCAACCAGGAGCCGTGGGACTTCTCCAGATCCATGACCATGGACAGACCATCGGCAAGCTGATGGCGGCTGAGGGTGGCGTGTACGTTCTTGGGGTCAATCATCCGCGGTAGGTGCCCTAGGGGGGGGTAGGGGGAGAGGCAAGTTGGCGTCAGGCCGTGGAATGGGTCGAGGTGGAATCGGGGTCCCCCCGCCGGAGAAGCACGACCGGGGCGGGCCGGACTTGCTCCAGAAGCCGCATTTCACGCTCCACATTGGTGAAAACGAGCCTCAGGATTGTACCGCTGGCAGGGTCCCCGGAGAAGGACGGACGGCGCTCCTCGTGGATCAGGGTGGCTCCCCCGTCGATTCCATCGGTCAGGGTCTGTTCCAGGTAAGTAGCCAAGGCCCCGTCGACCCACGGGCAGGGGTGCGCGTCGGAGACCGCCCCCCCTTCCGGAGGCTCGAGGGCCAACAGGAGTTCGGTGGTGAAAGCGGAAAACAGACGCGGGGGCACTTCGACGATGGAGGGCATCCCGGGCAGTTGGCCTGAGAGGGAGGGAAGGCGCGAGAACAGCTCCCCTGCCACGCGCCGCGCGGCAAGCCGTGGATCTGCGTCGACGCCCACGCACAGAGTGCACGGAGCCAGGAGGCGGAAACTCCAGGCCGTGGAGGCCCGCTCGACGATGCCCTCCCCAAAGCCGCCCCCGGAGCCGCGCTCATCCGGCAGCTCCTGGTGCTCAAATCCGCTGAGGATAAAGCCGCCCACCCACGGGCTCACGAGGGCCGCGCGCAGCACCGTCTCTCCGTCGTCGTGCAAGAGCGCCAAGGCGTCAGGAGGCAGCCCCGCACCGAGCAACAGGTCCGCCAGGCCCTGCGCGAGTCCTGGGACGCGGGGATCGCTGACGAGCAGCACACAGCGGCCCGCCAGCAGCTCGGCCGCCACACACACGAACAGATCCTTGAACAGCTCGCTCCAGTGCAGGCGGATGAAGACGACGGTGCCCTCGGCGGGATCCGAGCCCCCCTCGAAACGGCTGCTCAGGACATCGGGATCGAGGGCAGGCTGGGCGTCCGCTCCGAGCAAGGTCTCCCGGCATTCCGCCTGAGACAGGCCGAACCTGGAGGCCAGGGCCCCACCGGGATCCGGCCCCCCCGTGAAGTCCGCCCAGGCTGTGTTCAAGATGCTCAGACGACCGCTCCGATCCAGCCCCCCCCAGGGTCCCAACCCCGAGCGCAGGCTGGCCAGGGCGCTCTCCAGGTCGGTCCGGTCGGAGCGCGGCCAGGAACTGGGCCCGGATGCAGCGGGCACATCGAAGTGGCTGCCCGAGCGGGGGGCAAGGCCCTCGCCCCCGATCAGATTCTGTTGGGTATCCGCTGCAGCGCTCATGAATGGGAGGTTGGGGCTGCCCTTGGAATCGCAGGCTGCCGGGGGGTCGACCGGAGGGCGACGACGCCTATCCTATGGGCCAGCCCAGCAGGGCGACACTCTCCCCATGCCCAGCCCCCTGTCCTTCCTGCCCTCCATGCGTGTCCGCAGTGGAAAGCACTTCGAGCGCGCCTATCGCCAGGGCAGCCGCGCGCGGGCTGAGCAGCTGCTGGTCGTCGCTATGGAGAACGGCCTGGGTACGACACGCCTGGGCCTGTCCGTGGGCAAGCGCATCTGGAAGCACGCCCATCGGCGTAATCGGGTACGGCGCGTCTTCCGTGAGGCCTTCCGCCTGACCTACCAGGACCTGCCCGAAGGGGTGGATCTGATCCTGATCCCCGCGTCCTCGCAGCTCGAGCCCGACCTCGAACAGGTGAAGCGCGAGCTGGTCATGTTGGCCCACAAGGCCCACCAGCGACTGCTGCAGAAACAGGCCGAGTCGGAGGATCCTGCATGACTGCCTGGATCCGCCGCGTGGTGACCTCGCCCATCAGCTTCTACCGTCGCTTCCTCTCTCCGCTCAAGCCCCGGACCTGTCGCTTTCAGCCCACGTGCAGCGCATACGCACAGGAAGCTATTCACGCCTACGGTGTATTCCGGGGGACGGCCATGGCGATTTGGCGCGTTCTTCGGTGCAACCCCTTCGGGGGCAGCGGGTATGATCCCGTCCCCCAATGTGGCGGCGGCAAATCGCAGCCGCATACGGATGACCCCCCAACTTCAAAACCCTCTTGAGATCCATGAACCGCCTCCCGTTTGTGCTCCTCTTTCTGGTTGCATCTTGTGCATCCACGCCCACCTGCCCGATCTCCGGTGCCAGACCCGCTGACGACCTGATTCAACAAGGCGAGGTGCACTTCAAGCACCTCTGGCAGTTGACAGACGGCGGTGAGAATGCCGAAGCCTATTGGAGTTTCGCTGGTGACCGCCTGATCCTTCAGTCCCGGCGCCCCAAGCAGGGCGTGGACTGCGACCGCATCTATGTCACCGAAGCCGAGGGTGCCACGCGCCAGATTTCAAACGGTCGAGGCGTGACCACCTGCTCCTACTTCCTCCCCGGTGACGACAAGGTCCTCTTCGCCTCGACCCATTCGGGCCACGAGACATGCCCCCCACCGCCGGACCGCAGCAAGGGCTATGTCTGGGAGCTGCACCCCGAGTACGACATCTACATTCAGGACCTGGTGTCGGGAGACACCCAGACCCTGATCGGTGGCCCGGGCTACGACGCTGAAGGCACGATCTCACCAACAGGCGACCGACTGGTGTTCACCTCAACCCGATCGGGGGACATCGAACTGTGGACCTGCAACGTGGATGGCTCGGACGTTCGTCAAGTGACCAACGAGCCCGGCTACGATGGTGGCGCGTTCTTCAGTCACGATGGACAGCAACTGGTCTGGCGTTCCACCCAGTTCAGTGACGAAGGGCGTGATGCTGAACTGAAGGAGTACCGCGAACTGCTTGAAGCCGGGCTGGTACGCCCCAGCAGCATGGAGCTCATGGTCGCCAAGGCAGATGGCAGTGAACGTAGGCAGGTAACGCACCTCGGCAAGGCCAACTTCGCACCCTTCTTCTATCCCGACGACTCGCGAATCATGTTCTCCTCGAACCATCACGACCCCAACAGGCCGGCGATGAACTTCGATTTGTTCTCGATCCGCCCGGATGGCACAGATTTGGAGCAGATCACCTTCTACAACGGCGAGAGGGGCAAGCAGTTCGACTCGTTCCCCATGTTCAGTCCTGATGGACGCTACCTGGCCTTCTCCAGCAATCGTGGCTCGGGCGAGGCCGGTGAGACCAACGTCTTCATAGCCGAATGGCAGTAGCCCAGAACAGATGACGGCGAGCGTGGAGTCCCCCTCCCAGCCCGCGCCCGGCACCGATGCCGGGCTGGGTCGTGCGTGGCTCCTGCTGCTCGTCCTTCCGGTCGTCTTCTTCGGACCCGCCCTTCTGCCGGACCGGGGTTTCCTGCCACAGCATCCTTCCAGCCTGGCTCCGCTGTCGGCCGAGGCCTCCCCCGTCGGAGCCCAAGAGCAGATCAACTACTGGACCGTCGACGGGCTGTTTCCGTTCCTGACAGACGCGCTACACGTGCGGCACGCGCTCGAGCTCAATTGCCTGCCAACCTGGAATCCCCAACTTGGTCTGGGGTACGGCACGGCCGGAGGCAGCCTGGTCACCCCGTGGTATCCGCCCAACCTCCTGCACCTTCTTGTGCATCCGGCGCGGGCCTTCGGCTGGCTGGCTCTCATGCACCTGCTCCTCTTGGGCGCGGGAGCGGCCCTGTTCCTGCGCCGCCAGGGCCTTCGACTGGGCTCGGCGCTGCTCGCGGGCTGGGCGATCCAAGCGGGTGGGCTGAGCCTCTTCGGCGCCCACTACGGAATGAAGCTCGCCGCCGTGGCCTGGTTCCCATGGTGCCTGCTGGCGGCTCAAGGAGTCTTGGCGCGAACGCAGGGGGCTGGCCTGCGATTGTGCGTGTTCACCGCGCTCTCTTTCCTGGCAGGCTTCCCGCCCCTTGCTGTCTTTGCCCTGGGTGGTCTGACCCTGGCGGGGCTTGCCTGGTCCAAGGGCCATGTGGGTCGCTTCGCGGCCCTGGTCGGGTTTGTGAGCCTGGGCGTCGCTGCAGCCGGGGTGGGGCTCCTGCCCATGGCGGAGAGTCTCCGTGGAGCCGAGCGCAGCCTGACCTCGGGGGACCCCCCCACCCAGACGGCCCCCGCCGAATCCCTGGGCACCCTGCTCGCGCCAGGCATGTTTGGCCTGCCATCCGATCCGTTCTTCGCCCCGTCTCATCCCCTGGCTCTTTGGCTTTGCTCACCTGACAACCTGCCCCAGACCCTGGAGGCCAATGGACTCGAGTGGAACCTGCACGTAGGCCTGGCGGTGTTCCTCCTGGCTCTGGTCGGATTGTGCTCGCGGCCGAAGCACTCCCTCGTTCCGGGCGCCCTGCTGCTCCTCGGCTTGGGCTTCGGTCTGGGGTGGCCACCCATGAGCTGGCTGCATGGCCTTCCAGGACTGGGCTCGGGTGCCCCCACCCGAGCGTTCCTGCTGACCCCGCTGCTCTGGGTCTGGCTGGCGGCACTGGGACTGGAAGAGCTGAGCGGGGGGAGTCAGCGAGCAGGCAAGTGCCTGGCCCTGGGCTGCTCCATGGCCCTCGGCATGGGGGTCTACCTGGGCAAGCAGGCCCAAGCACTGGGGTCGGAGCAGGCCACCTCCATCCTGGCGCAGCGCTACGCCGTGGGTCTTGAGACCGCCCAGGAGCACCTTGCCGGGGCGGACCTGGCTCTCGCCGCCCAACGACTGGAGAGCGAGAGTCACTGGCTCATCGGATGGACCCTGGCCGTGGCCCTGGCCGGACTGGCGACCTGGTACCTGGGCCGCAGAGGCCCCTCCATTTCGCGGCGTGCCGCCTGGGCTCTCCTGCCCTGGTTCCTCTTGGTGGGTGGAGAAGGCTGGAGGCTCAGCTGCGCCAGCCACCGGTCCGTCGACCTCGGGGCGGGGCTCTTTCCATCCTCGGCCGCCATGGACGCGGTGCGCGAAGCCACAGGCAGCGGGAGAGTCCTGCGCCTGGACCGTAGCGCATCGGGCGTGTCCGAGGTTGAGAGGCTGGCGCGTCCGAACCTGTTGCAGGCCTACGGAATCGGTGACCTGACGCCCTACGTGGTCTTCACTCCGGCGGACTGGGTCGACGCCCTGGCCCAGGTCGACCCACTCTCGAGCTACCGCAGCGGGGCGAGCCGCCTGTCGGATCCCGAACACCTGGGCCATCCCCTGCTGGACGTGATGAACGTGACATGCATCCTGGCCACCGAACCCATCGAACATCCGCGGCTGGAGCACGTCTTCGGCCAGGAGGGCTTCCACGTGCACCGGCGGGAGCTCGGCACCCACCTGCCATTTGCGGTCTTCCCCGATCCGGGGGGTGAGCCGGATGACGCGGACCTCCTGTTCCCGCCCCTGGTGGAGCCGTCGGACGTCGCCCCGGACTGGAACGCCGGCGAGGTGCGCTGGGCCCGCCC
>PBIX01000038.1 GCA_002720975.1 Planctomycetota bacterium
AAGGCCCTCTGAGCCGCATGAGCCGCTGCCAGGTGGCCCTTGTGGATCGGGTCGAAGGAGCCCCCGAAGAGACCCAGACGTCGGCCGGAACCGCGGGCGAGGGAAGAGGAGGAGGGGAGGGGCACGGGAATGGGGGCCGGGGCGTCTTGGGACTGGTTACTCCGCCTCGAAGCGGGGGTAGGCCAGCCGTGGACCACGCCCAGGGGCGTCAATTCTGGGCCGGTACTGGACGCGCGTCCATCCCGGACCCATAATCGTCGTCCGTCTGGACCCCGGTCCCGACCCACTCCTCCCCTTATCCCCCCCAGCACCCTCCAAGCACCCTCTGCCCGGATGCGGCGGCCTCGGCACCGAATCCACGGCGAGCGGAAACCGTGAGCATGAACGAGTCCCTAAAAGCGTCTTCCAAGATCTCCGGCCTGTGTCTAGCTCTCTGCCTGAGCGTTGGCTGCCAGTCCTCCCCGGACATCAACGACCACTGGAACGCCAGCTCCACCGTGCCGCGCATGACGCGCACCTTCCTGGGCTATGACTCGAGCCGCGATGGCAGCTACCGGGCCTTCGCCTGGGAGCGCAAGGCCTCGATCAACCTGACCCTGCGCCGCCACCTGTTCAACCACAACCCGGACAACCCCAACCACGCCGTGGCATCGGGCACCTATGACGAGCGCCCGATCAACAGCCTGTTGCCCAACCCGGTCAACTTCATCCACGTGGAAGGCTTGGTTCTTGGGCTCATTCCCCTGGCCGCAGGCGGGTTCTACTTCCCCATCCCCGTGGACTCCATCGTGGGCATCTTCGAAGAGGGAACCAAGGGAACTGAAGACGGCCTCGACGAGTTCATGAGTGGCATCGAGCAGACGTTCGGGAACACGGTCGGCGTCATCAGCGGCAGCTTCGTGCAGAACTGGCTCTCGCCCCCCCTGGAAGGGGTCCTCGTCCGTGCCAGCCGCCTCGCCTCCTTTGAGTGCGCAGACGAATAGTCGACCCTCGGTTACGTCGGTAACTGATCAGGTCTAGCTGACGCCCGTAGTTCGACTAGATCCCGAGAACCGTCCGCGCCCGGTCCAGCAGGTCAGGTGTGTCAGCTGGGATCCAGGTGATGTCAAACTTCTGGTACCAGGTGCGCTGCCGCCGGGCGAACTGACGGGTACGCACGGCGATCTTTTCCAGAGCCTCCTCCCGTGTGAGCTCTCCTGCATCCCAGGCGAGCACCTCCTCGTAGCCCAGGGCCGCCCCGGCGCTGGAGCCGAAACCCGGTCCGTCTCGCACGGCGACAGCCTCCTCGCGCCAGCCCTGATCGAGCATGATCGCCGCCCGCGCCCGGATGCGCTCCTCCAAGACATCGCGCTCCACGGACAGGCCCACGAGGCGTGCCTGTTTCTGCCGCGGGCCCGGTTCGGCATTCCAATCGTCCTGCCAACTGGTGAGGGTGCGACCCGTCTGCTCCAGGACTTCCATGGCACGAACCACCCGGCGCATGTCGTTGGGGTGCAGGCGTTGTGCGGCTTCGGGATCCACCCGGGCCAGGCGCTGATGGAATGCCTCAGCGCCCACGGCTTCCCTCTCCCCCTCAAGCTTGAGACGCAGGTCGTGATCCGCCGGCGGGCCCTCGAAGAGGCCACGCAGCAGGGCGGCCAGGTAGAACCCGGTACCGCCCACGAACAGTCCGCGGGCTCCCCGGCCCTGGATATCCGATAAGGCCTCTCGGGCCGCGCCCAGGTAGCGCTGCACGTCGTAGGGCTCGCTGGGACAGACCAGGTCCATCAGGTGGTGCGGCACCCGGGCCTGCTCCTCCCGGGAGGGCTTGGCCGTCCCTATGTCGAGCCCGCGGTAGACGAGCATGGAATCCAGGGAGAGCACCTCTGCCCCCGACTCCTCACACAGGTCCAGGGCCAGGGCGGTCTTGCCACTGGCCGTGGGCCCTACGAGGCACCACAGGGGCTGGCGGTCTAGGGGATCGGTTTCGGACACGGAGGCATTCTAGGGCGCGAACCATGGACTAGGATGAGCAGGGCGCTCGATTCCCCACACGACCGCAAACCCCATCCTCCCATGAATCCCGCCCACGCCCACAGCACCCTGATGCTCCTGGCCCTCTTCGCGGCTCAGGGACAGGCCCAGGATGAGGAGAGCCAGGACCCGCCCGCCCTGGTCGCCGTCGACGGCAAGCCCATCGCGCCGGGCCGTATCCCGGAGGGGACCCGACCGGAGGCCCAGGTCCTCTGGCACAAGCTCACCAGCGGCGATCGCAAGCCCGCCATCCACTCCTTCGACCTGTCCTTCGAGGCCCAGATCCGACAGCCGGGCAAGTTCAACGAGATCCAAGCCACGATCCGCTTCCTCCAGCATCCCCGTGGTCCCTTCCTCGACGCCAGCTTCGCGCGCGAGGACCGCCGCTCGGTGCGTGGCCCGCGCGGGGACTTCCTGGTGGAAGAAGGAGAGGCACAGCCCATGGTTGGCCTGGATTTCGAAGAGGATCGGCGCTCCCTCGACCGCTGGTGTGCGCTGTCCAGTCACTTCATCACGCTCAGCCAACCCGAGCGCATCCGCCTGATCAGCCTGGATCAACGAGCCCTGAGCGCCGAGCAACCCGAGCCGCTGTCTGTCAACCAACACGTGGTCAGGTTCGAGGGGACCGACCCTCTCGTCCTGCCTTCAGCGCAGCTGGCCCAGCAGGCCCGGGGGCTTGAGTGGCTCGACCTTCAGAGTCCCGACTTCCGTCTCTACGAGACGCGCCTCGCACGAGCGAAGGGCAACGTGCAGCGCGCCCTGCTGGGCCTCGACCCCGCAACGGGCGAGGTCCGCATGGCCATGCTGAGCGAGGCCGTGCGCGGGGCGATCGTGCTTGAGAGCGCCCTCCTGATTCTGGTCCCGCGCTACCAGGATTTCGCCGACAAGACCCGGGTTCCGGCCCAGCTGGAGGTTCGAGAAGTCGACCCGAGGACCTCGCCCTGGACCTTCGAAGCGCGTTCAGGGACGACGATCTACCTCAAGAGCGATGGGCGTCTGAATCCCCCCGACCTCTCCCCGGCCGCGTTCATACCGGGCAAGTAGAAGCGCTGAATGCGCTCCGGAACTAGCGTCGGTGGAAGGCGCGTTCCAGGTCGGGCAGCTTGAAGCGCACCTTGGTGGGCCGCGAGTGGGGACAGGTCTGATCCGTCTCCAGCGCACTGGCGCGCAGCAGCAGGCTGCGGATCTCTTCTTCGGTGAGAGCGTCCCCGGCCATGACCGACGAGCGGCACGCGCTGCTGTGCAGGACCTCTTCGATCACATCCTCGGCCCCCGGAGCCTTGCCCGTACGCCCGAGGACGTCCACCAGATCGCGGACCACACCTTCCACGTCCGGATTGCGTAGCCGCGCAGGCAGGCCGTGCACGGCCACGGTGCCTGGCCCAAAGACCGCCAACTCGATGCCGATAGGCTGGAGGGATTCCATGTGGCCCGAGAGAAGCTCCACGTCCGCGCGGGACAACTCCACGAGCTCCGGCACCAAGAACTTCTGCACCTCCACCTTGTTCTCGCGCACGTCCTGGCGCAATTCCTCGAAGGTCGTTCGCTCGTGCAACGCGTGCTGGTCGATGATCTCGAAACCATCGGGCAGGGCGCGCACAAGATAGGTACGAGCGATCTGCAGGAATGGCCCGCGCAGGTCATCCCCCTCGGCCCACTGCCTGCGGCCTTCTTCCAGATCCGAGGGAGTGGCTGGCGCCTGAGAGGGAATCACGTCTGAGAGGGAGCGTCCGGCCACCTCGTGCACCTCGAAGCCGGGCTGGGGTGCGGCGGACGGCGAGCCAGCAACCAAAGAGCCAGGGTTGGGCAGGGCCGCCTGCGCCGGATCTTCACGGTTCTCGCGACGCTGCATGTTCAGCAGCATGGACTCGCCGGGGGTCGACATGTCGGTCTGGCGTACCGCCTCCCGCAGGTGGTGTACCAGGAACCCGAACAGCCGGCGCGAGTCACGCAGCCGCACTTCCGTCTTGGCGGGGTGCACGTTGACATCGACCTGGGCGGGCTCGATCGAGAGCTGCAAGAAGGCGACGGGCTGGCGACCTTCCTCCAAGAAGCCTCGGTAGGAATCGCGAAGCACACGCGTCAACACCTTGTCCCGCATGGCGCGGCCATTGAGGAACCACATCTGGCGCGCGGTATCCCGGCGGCTGAAGCGCGGTGGCGCGACGTACCCGGTCAGGTGCGTCATGCCATCGGCAGCCTCCACGGGCACCAGGCTCTCGGCCAGCTCGGCTCCAAACGTCCGCCGGATGCGGGCCAGGAGGTCCATGTCCGCTTCCACGTCGAAGACGCGCTTGCCGCCGTGGGTGACAACGAAGCCCACGCCCACGTGGGCCAGGGCTGCGCGCTGGACCACGTCCAGGCAGCGTGAGAGTTCGGTGGAGGTGCGCTTGAGGAAGCGCCGCCTGGCGGGAGTATTGAAGAACAGGTCACGCACCTCCGTGCTGGTGCCCACGGCTCCGCCCGCCTCGCGCACCTCGGACAGCTTGCCCCCCACGTTTTGAACCGTGGCACCCGTGGTCTGCTCCTCTGGCCGGGAGAGGATGGTGCAGCGCGCAACCGACCCCATGGAAGCCAGAGCCTCGCCGCGGAACCCCAGGCTGGCGATGTGATCCAGGTCCTCGGGGGTCTGGAGCTTGCTCGTGGCATGGGCGTGGAAGGCCATGGCCAGGTCCTCGGCCCCCATGCCGCAGCCGTTGTCACTGACCCGCACGAGCTTGACCCCACCCTCCTCAAGATCCACGCGTACCTCGCTGGCTCCCGCGTCCAGGGCGTTCTCAACCAGCTCCTTGACCACGGAAGCCGGGCGCTCGATCACCTCCCCCGCGGCTATCTGGTTGCGCACAACCTCGGGGAGAAGAGCGATCCGGGCGGGAGGAGTCTGCGGCTGCATGGAGGCAGTGTAGCGAACTACTCAGGACCTGCGTCGCGCCCAGCGCAGTCCGACCAGGGCAAAATCATTGACGTCCACCCGCGCCCCGCTGCGCGAGCGGCGCTCCAACTCCTCGGCATCTTCCAGCATCCCCTGCCACTGATCGGGGCTACGGGAGGCCAGTCGCTGCGCCTTGCGCTTTACGGTCGCGGGAGCCCCGCGCACTCCGGCGGCGGCCAGAGCGGCCTGGGCCGTCTGCCCCTGAGCCACGTAGCGACCGGCACGGGTCAGCTCCATCAACCCCTTGGTGAGCGTACCGGTCATCAGAGCGACGAGCGCGGAGCGATCCACTGTGCGCTTGCCATCCTTGCCCTGGAACCCCCCTGCAAAGAGCGCCTCCACGCCCACACTGGCCCGTGCCCCGTCCCCGTCCATCAGCTTGTCCGCCAGGTCCCAGGGGGACCCCCCCGACTCCCAAGACACCAATTCCACGATGCCCTCGCTCCCCCGCTCCCGCAGCTGTTCCAGCTTGCCCGCGATTCCCGCCAGGTCGTTGCCCAGGGCAGCGGCCAGGTAGACGGCCTCCTCCACGCCCAGGGGGATCTTGTCCCGACGGGCCCGGTCTGCGGTCCACTGCACAAGCTCAGCCTTGCGTGGATCGGGATCCCAGGGCGGCGGCGAGTCGTAGAGCCTTCGGCAGCCGACCACGGCCCCATCCGAGGCTTGGGTGGCTTTCACCAGTACATGGTCCGCGCGCAGGTTGCTCGCGCTCAGGATCAGACAGCCCTCGACCTGCCCGGAGGTCAGGGCCGCGATGCGACCCTTGAGGGCGTCCACGAGCCCCTGGGAGAAAGACCGCGCGCCCTTCTTGATGAGCTTGTCCGCGTTCTCCACCACGACCGTGCGGGCTCCCGCGAAGAGCGCACCCGAGGTCAGGTCATCCAGCAGCGTCGCCTGGGAGAACTCGGGGTCGGATCCGTCGTGGCGACAGATCTCATCCCCACGCTCCTTGGCCTTGTCCAGGACGAGTCGGATGCCCCGATCCCTGAAGTAGCGCTCCTCGCCCTTCAGGCACACGGCGAAGAGCGGGTCTGCGAGCCGCCGCTCGAGCTCCGCCAGGGCCTGTTCGGGATGGGGGTCCTTGGCCTTCGAACCCGCGCTCTTGCGTGCCTTTGCCATCAGGCCAACTCCCCCATGCCCCAGTCCAGGCCCATGTCGAGCACGAGCCCGATGAAGAGAGCCACACCCACCCAACCGTTGAGGGTAAAGAACGCGCGATCGACCCGGGACAGGTCGTCGGCGCGCACGATCCACTGCTCGTAGGCGAGGAGTCCGGCGGCCAGGGCGACGAAGGCCCAGTAGATGGGGCCCAGCTCCGCGCTGATGCAAAAGCGCATCAAGCAGACCACGGTGATCCCATGCAGGGCTCGGGATATCCACAGTGCACGGGCCACGCCCCAGCGTGCGGGTACGGAGTGCAGACCATGATCCTGGTCGAAAGTGACGTCCTGACAGGAGTAGATCACGTCGAACCCGGCCACCCAGGTCCAGACGGCGGCGGCCAGCCACAGGATGGGAGCCAGGTCGCCCTCCAGGGTGCCCCGAATCGCGATCCAAGCTCCGAGTGGAGCCAGCGCCAGGGCCAGACCCAGGACGAAGTGCGCCAGCGCACTGAAACGCTTGAAGTAGCTGTAGCCGAGGAGGACTGCGAGTACCACCGGTGACAGCTGGCCAGCCAGGGGATTGAGTGCCCAGGCCGAGACCATGAACAGAGCTGAGGCCGCAACCACCAGCGCGCGCACGGCCCCCACACTCAGCCGCCCGGCTGGCAGCTCGCGATCCTGCGTGCGCGGGTTGCGGGCGTCCATGTGCCGGTCCACGAGTCGGTTGAACGCCATGGCAGCCGTACGCGCACTCACCGCCGCCAGCACGATCCAAGACAGATCCGCCACTGCAGGCACTCCCCCAGCGGCCAACCACGCACCTTGAAGCGCAAATGGCAGGGCGAAGATCGAGTGGGAGAACGCCACGAGGGACAGGTACTGGGCTACGGGTTTCAGCGCGCACCTCCCTTGGCCTCGATCCCCATCTCCTCTTGGGGTTCGCTCTCTCCCCATCGAGCGCCAAGCCCGTGTTCAACCCCAAGGCGGTCAAGCGCCTTGGCCACCACGAACTGCACCAGGTCTTCGAGGGTCTTGGGGTGCTGGTAGAACCCAGGCGTGCAGGGCAGGATCGAGGCGCCCATGCGAGCCAGCGCAAGCATGTTGGCCAGATGTACCTCGGAGAGCGGTGTCTCCCTCGGCATGACCAGAAGAGGGCGGCCCTCCTTCAGGGCCACATCGGCGGCGCGCTCCACCAGATTGGATGAGAAGCCGTGGGTCACGCGGGCGAGGGTGCCCATGGAGCAGGGGGCGAGGATCACAGCCTGGGTCAGGGCGGTACCCGAAGCCGCGGGGGACTCAACGGCTGCGGAGGGGAAGGCCCGCACGGAGGATGCGATCTCCTCCCCCAGCCACTCTCCCAGACAATCCGCCAGGCCCTCTCCACCGGGTCCAGGATCGATGCCCAGCTCGTGCGCCATGACCTTTGCGCCAGCGTCGGTGACGGACAGGTCCACGTCGTGGCCCGCACGTACCAACTCGCGCACGAGTGCGGTGCTGTAGGCGTGTCCGCTCGCCCCTGTGATGCCGATAAAAAAGCGCCCCATGACCCGAGGGACGCAGACTAGCAGATCCCATGAAGCCCGGCCCGACCGCGATTCAGAATACCCTCTCCGGCCCCGCGCCCAGAAGCAGACCCAGGTTGAACAGGGCGTGGGTCCAGGCGGCTACCCCCGGACCGCGCCAGCGCAGGAGTCCAGCCAGGGCCATGCCCGCCAGCAAGCGCCACAAGAAAACGAAGGGCTCGAACGCCTCTCCTCCGCGGCCGAGCCAGGTCGTGAATACGGCCAGATGCAGCGCGGCGAAGATGCCTGCCGAGCCCACGAGCCCGGCGACCTCCCCCACCAGACGGGCGCTGGTGAGCCCAGCACCGAAGAAGGTCATGAGAACGCGCACCGTCAGGTAGAGACCGCTGTAGAGGATGACCCGGAAGAAGAGCTCCTCGTGAGCGGCAGCGCCCAGGATGAACGCCGCACGCGGGAGGCCCGGAGCCACGCCCGGTCCCGTGCTGAATGCGGCTGGGGGCTCGACGCCGCCCAGCAGGTGCGTACACAGGATCAGCGTGGGCGCCAGAAGGAGCGCCCAGATGCCACCCTCACCCACCATCTTCAGGAGGCGCATGCCCAGCCCCCGGCTGTGACCCGCTACCTGGTGAATGCAGACAAGCAGGAGCCCCGCCAGGATGCAACGCCTTGCCATATGAGCATCCTCACCCAGGGGCAGGAGGAAGCGGAACAGGCACATCTCGGCGGTGCTGCGCGTCGGCTCAACGGAGGTAGCCAGGGACCACTCATAGGCCGCCAGCAACGGAACACAGGCCAGATAGCCCAGGGCCAAGGTGCGCTGGATGCTGGGCGGAGACTCCGCTCCGCTCTCCGCAGAGTCATCCCCTGAGTCATCCTCTTCGTACTCGTCGTCGAAGTCACTCACGCCCAGGCCCCTCCATCGCGTCTCCTGCGACCGTTCCAAAGTGCAAGCAGGCGATCCCTCCGGTCAGGCGCTCGAAGCCGCAGTCCACCAGTCCCTCCGCTTCCATCTCTGCCTGAAAGGCCTCGGGTTGCGGCCAGGCCATGACCGTTCGCGGCAGGTACGCGTAGGCATCCCCGTCCCGAGAAACCCAGCGACCAAGAGTGGGCAGGATGCGGGTGAAGTACAGACGGTAGGCCCAGGCGAAGAGGCCGCGAGGTGGCGTGGAGAATTCCAGCACCAACACCTGCCCTCCGGGTCGTACGACTCGCCCCATCTCACGCAAGCCGAGGTGACGGTCGGCCACGTTTCGGATCCCGAAGGCGACGCAGGCAATATCCACGCTGCCCTCCATTGCTGGGATACAGAGCGCATCCCCTTGAGCAAATTGCGCTCGGAGGTCACCGGAGCGCACTTTACCCGGCGCCCGCAGCAACATCGGTCGAGTGAAGTCCACGCCCACCACCCTTGCTCCGGATCGGGCAAAAGCTACGGCCAGATCCCCCGTTCCCGTGCAGACGTCCAGTACCGCGCACCCTTGCACCTGTCCCGCTCGCGCGACGACGCGCTTTCTCCAGCGCCGATCGATCCCGCACGACAGGACCCGGTTGAGCAGGTCATAGCTGCCCGCGATGCGGCCGAACATGGACTGGACCGCTTGAGGATCAGACATGGGAGTGAGCATAGGGTCGAGGAGGCCACCAGGGAACGCCCTCAATGCACCACGCCCGCGCGGCAGAGCCTCGCGGGCGTGAGTGGGTGGCGTCTCCTGCTAGCGGGAGGGCCGTCTCGCGGATCAATCCCGCACGTCGATGTTCTACTGACTCCAGTAGTCCATCACGCCGCTGACGTTCGGAACAAGGATGGACTGGACTCCGACCTGGAAGGCGTTGATGTCCTTGCGCAGGACACCGGCCTTGGCCAGATCAAAGACGTCCACCACTCCGAAGCCACCGGTCACGTTGGGTACCGCGGCGAACATGTAGGCGGGTTCGTTGTTGTTGATCACTCCGCCGGGAACCGGCCGGACCATACCCTTGCCATTGCCGGGCAATGCGGTCCCCGCACTGAAGGAGGTGATGAAGTTGGGCATACCACCGAGGTTACGCATGTTGTCGAAGGCAATGTCCACCGGGATACCCGATAGCCCCTGGGTACCCTCGCCAATGGAAACGCTCACGTCGAAGGCCATGTCCCGCAGACCGGTCTGTCCCACGTTGCCTGAAGTCAGGAACAACTGCCCCGTCACGGCCGATTCAACCCAAAGCTGACTCAGGGCGCCCACATTGGGCGCTCCCGGATCTCCGGTGATGACGTCGATTGGCCCCTCGTGAGCGATCCAGACCGCCATGAAGAGGTTGATGGGATCAAGTTGGAGCTTCTTGGGGCTGTTGAATGTGTAGGGGGCAATTCCAATCACGTCGTCATAACCCCAGCCGTTCACTCCGTTGGGACCGGACTCGAACAGAGCCACGTTTCCGTTGCGATTCAGGATGTAGGCGAAGTAGACGTTTCGCTGGTAGCCATTGCCCGCACCAGCCTGCCGCGGCATGGCCACGACGTCGAAGGGCTTGTTGAGTTGGGCGCTAACTCGCGTGCGCTCGACCAGGGAGAAGGCGGAAATGACCGAGAGGGTATCGTCGGCTTCGCAGCAAACAAGAATGTCCTCGTTCCCCGGCTGCCAGGCGATTCCGCGCGGCCCTTTGCCCACCACGGTCGTCTTCACGATCTGGTGGAAGGTGGCCGATGAGGGATCGATGTCGATAAAGGAGACCGTATTCGAGCTCTGGTTGGTCACCGCCAAGAGGTCCAGGTTCGGACTCATGGCAAACTCGGTGGGGTCGTTCATCGAGATGCGCTCGACCACGGTCATGCGGTTGGAGTTCAAGACCGTGACCTCGCCGGCTTGGCGGTCGAGCACGTACAAGAAGTGGCCCACCTGCTGACGAATCATGTACGCCAAGCAGTTCTCCACCTTGATCTGGCCTTGGCTTGGCCCGAGGAAGTAGCAGTTCTGCTCGGGAGTCAGCAGGCCCGACGGCGGCACCGGCGGGTTGGAGAGGGGATCGCCAAAGGGATCGCCAGGGACCAACAGGTTGGTCTTGGGATCTGCTGCCCCCGCACCGTAGTGGTCGATCGAAGTCGGCTCCTGCCCCAACAGGTAGGGGGCCACACACAAGGGTGGGAACGACAGGGGCGGAGGGTTCGGGTGCGGAGCAAACGAAACGAGGTTGCCGTAGCCCGCCATCAGGCCGCCGATCTGGAAACCACCCGGGGCCACTGGGTTCAGGGTGTTGCCACCCCCGCCTATCGCGGCATTGATGACTTTCAGACCATCGAGGGTACAGATCGAACCACCATTACCGGCCAGACAACCGAAGGGGTACTTGGCGTTGTTGAAAGTCCCGTCGAGCGGGTGACCGAGCATCATGTCCGAGACGTCCGACACGAGGGGCGGCGCCACCACCTGATCGTTCAAGGAGGTGTCCCGCGACAAGAAGAAGGCACCGGCCGAACCGCCGTCCAAGGTGCAGGTGCCAACGGCCAGGGGCGGCCGCAAGCCCGTCTGGAAACGCACGTTGGCGTTGTACGGGAAGTTGGTGTTGCCCTCGATGGGCTGGCCTTCGATGAAGGACGGGTTACCCGTTCCCTGCCCAAACCCATTCAGGTCCACAACGGAGATTCCAGGCATCGCGCCACTGCGCGACAGGTACACGGCGTCCGGCGTCACCGGAGCGTTGACCATACCCGGGCCTTCCCCCGTCACGAAGTAGGTCGTCCCGCCCAGGATGTTGTAGTTGGGGATGTAGTTCGCCGGATCGGCAGGGTCGGGATTGTTCGCAAGGTCCGCGACCTGACCCGGGTTGATGGTGATATCCACCCGCGAGAAAGTACCGCAGGACCCAAAGGCGGGGCCCGCACCGGGGAAGTTGAAGGCGGGGTAGAGGTCGTAGATCGACAGGTCGAACGGGCTCAGAGGCTGCACGTTGAAGGGCATGTCCGTGCGCGTCGAGGAAGGACCGAATTCCACCTTCAGGGCCGAGGACAGGTTCGCCGGCGAAGCGCCGAGAATCTCACCCACGCTGTAGGGCTGGACGGGCTCGGTGAACTCCACGCGAATGGTGGTCAACGGATCCACGTCCGTATCGCCGCCGCCGGGGGTAATCAGAGGCTCCTGGAGCGGGGGAGGGGTGCGCACGACCTCGGGAGAGAGCTCGTCGTCTCCCACGGTCGAGCAGGCCAGGACCTGCTGGTTCAGGCCCTTGCCGTTGTTCGCGCGCACGGCGGTTGTGAAGCGCAGACGGATCTCGTAGCCCACCGGGAAGGTCTCGTACGTGGCGAGGTTGGAGTCCGTGTCCGGAACGAACACGAAGCTCGAGCTGCTCACCAGCTGCTGTGATCCGACGAAGAAACCATCCGTCCCCGGGAAGCCCTGCCCCGCAGGATCCAGGACAATCGTTGAGCCGAACTCGTCAATGGTCACCCAGTTCTCCATGGGGCGGCGGGGGGGATCACCTTCAAGGGTATCCCCAAGGGTCTGCCCATTCACAAACGCACGGCCCAGAACGGGCAGAGCCGTACCGGTCACCGGGTCGATTGCCACGACACTGACGGCTCCCGTCAGCCCAGCTGTAGCCATAGAACCGGGTGAAGGGTCAAAGATGGTGCTCAGGTCCAGGTCGCGGGTGAAACGCGCCAAGAGATAGTGGTTGCCCACTGCGCCACTGGGCAACACGGGCGCCGGGTTGAACTGAGGTACCGGCAGGATCGGGTTCGCCGCGTTGACGTGGTCGATGATGTCCTGCTGGTTGAGAATCGATATCACCTGTTGGGTCGGGTTACCTGCAGCGTCCAGCTTCTGGACCGTGTGCGGAACCAACTGACCAAAACCGTTGGAGACATCCATCAGACGCAGGAGTGCCTGGGAGCCTGAATCTTCCCCCCTCTTGGAGGAAATCCCGCCGCAGGCCGGGAGAAGAACGGTCAGGGTGCTGAGCAGGGCAACTTGCAGCCGATTCAAACGCATGAGTGCACTCGGGTCGAAGTGGGAGAACGGTGTCGGAGAACGGAGGGGGAGAGAGCCAGACCCGGGGTCCAACCGGAGGTGCTGAGGATACCTCAGAGCACCATGGATTGGCCCTAGGGAGCCGGAAGGAATATCGTCCTGGCCCCATTCAGCATACGCCGTGCCGTGGGGGGGAACTTTGGGCTGGGTTTGGGACTATTCCGTCTGGATTGGGGGTTCTGGGGGTCAGGAGTACACATTTGACCGCCTGGCAAGCCGAGTTGCACCACCTGTGGAGCAGATTCCGGGGAGCTGGGAGGGGCCGATGTGCAGTATCGCCCACCCCAATGTGCACATTCGCACACAGGGGCCGCGATCACGTTGGGGTAGATCAGTGTAGATACCCCCCCTACCGTGTCAAGGAACACGATTCTACGGATCTGTTGGCCAGTATGGATTCCGGGCCCGGATCGGGATTCCCCCCCCCTCGAGGGCTATCCTGAGAGCCATGCCTGAAGAGTCCGTATTCAATCCCGCAGCACTGGAGAGGCCCCTGGGCGAGAGTTCCGGGGAGACCCAAATCGATGAAACCCGGGCCGAGACCAGCCTGCGCCCGGCCAGCCTGGGGGAGTTCATAGGCCAGGAGCGCATCGTGCGCGACCTGCGGGTGGCCGTACAGGCAGCTCAGAAGCGCCAGCACGCCCCGGATCACGTCCTCTTCTCGGGTCCCCCTGGGCTCGGAAAGACCTCCCTCGCCCGGGTCCTGGCCGAGGAGATGGGCTCCCACCTGCACCGCACCATCGGCCCGACCCTGGAGACCCCCAAGGACCTCGTGGGCCTGTTGATCCATTTGCGCCCCGGCGACGTGCTTTTCATCGATGAGATCCATCGGGTTCCGACCAAGGTGGAGGAGTACCTGTACACAGCCATGGAAGACTTCGCCGTCGACCTCATCATTGGCGAAGGCGCGGACGCTCGCATCCATCCCCTGACCCTTCCACCCTTCACGCTCGTGGGTGCCACGACCCGCGAGGGACTCCTGACCGCTCCCTTCCGCGCGCGCTTCGGCTTGTTCGAACGCCTCGAGCCCTACCCCACTGAGGACCTGGTGCGCATCTTGAGCCGCTCGGCCGCGCTGCTCGGGATGGACCTGACGGTTGAGGCCGCCACGCATCTGGCCTCACGCTCTCGCGGGACACCGCGCGTCGCCAACCGCCTGCTGCGCCGCTGCCGTGACGAAGCCTCGGTGGCCGGACACAGCCAGGTCGGCGTGGAGTTGGCGCACGCCACCCTGGAGAATCTCGGCATCGACGAGGCCGGGCTGGAGGCCATGGACCGGCGCATCCTGCACTGCCTGGCGGAGCGCAGCGGCGGACCCGTGGCCATCAAGACCATCGCCGCCGTGGTCGACGAAAAAGAGGACACGCTGGAGGGGGTCTTTGAGCCACACCTCCTGCGGCATGGGCTGCTTGAGAAGACAGCCCGCGGACGCGTCCTGACGGCCAGAGGTTATGACGCTCTCGGGATCGAACCCGGGAGCGGGCTGGGCACTCTCTTCGACGCATGAGGAAGGAACCGGCTCGACTGCGAATTTGGATGGTTGTGGTCCTGCTGGCTGCCTGCCAGACGCCCACACAACAGTCCCCCCCGGTCATCACGCCACCCACGAGCGGGATTGAAACGACGGCTCCGAAGGCTCCGGGCCGGCCACTTCCACCCCGGCCGTCGGACCTGGCCGGGCCCATTGAGGTCGCCGTCCGAATCGAGGCCGCTGACGGCCAGGACCAGCTCATCCTCAAGAACGGCTCGCACACCCTGACCGTCCGCCGATTGGGCGAGGGGCTCGAAACGGGCGGACGCGTACACCCTCGCCTGACACTTGAGGCCCGTGGGTCCGGGGGGGAGGTCTCCTGGAACGGCAAGCGATACGGCGGCCGGTTCGAGGTCGTCCCCCACCCCCATGATGGACTGCGCCTCATCAACCTCGTGGATCTTGAGACCTACGTGGAGGGAGTGGTTGCCGGCGAGCTGGCCCTGTGGTCCGCCCGGCCCGCTGAATTGGAAGCACAGGCCATCGCCGCACGCACCTACGCCCTGTACACCTTGGCCATGCGTGGTGCATGGACCGGTACGCCCGCATCCGGGTACACGTCCTTGTCGGATTCTGTGGCAGACCAGGCCTACTGCGGACTCCCAGCCAATGCCGTGAACGATGTGCAGGCCGAGCCTTCGCGCAGGCGCATGGCCGAAGCCGTTGGCACGGCGGTGAAGCAGACACGGGGAAGTGTGCTCACGCGCCGGGGACGCCTGGAAGACGTCCGCTATCACGCCTCATGCGGCGGAGGAACGAGCGACATCGAGAGCGTGTTCCCAGGAACGGGGCCTGGCTCAGTTGGCATCGACTGCCCCTGCGCCGAGCCGGGCGCGGCAGCACAACAACGGAAGTGGAAGCACACCTTCACCTCCGCCCAGTTGGGGAACCTGGCCCGCACCCTTGGAGTCGGAGAACGGATCGTCTCCCTGCGGCCCATTCAAGAGCAGCCCTGGCGCTGGAGCGAGGTGCAGGTCGCGGGCGACACCGGCCAGGTCCAGATTTCCTTCCTGCGCCTGCGCACCCTGCTCGGGCCAAGCCTCTTGCGCAGTGGCCGCATCGAGGGCACCTGGCCCCACCCGGGAGAGCCCATCCGGCCGGGAGGCGGCTGGGCCGTCTACGGCACGGGCCATGGCCACGGTGCCGGTCTGTGTCAGACGGGGACCCATCTGCTGGCAGAGCGCGACTGGTCAAGCGTGCGCATTCTGAACCACTACTTCGCCGGAACCACGGTGGAGAACCTCTAGACCATGGACGGTTTCTCGTTCGAGGTCCACGGGACCTGTCCCGCATCCCACGCCCGCCGAGGGACCTTCACGACACCCCACGGAGAGGTCCCGACGCCTGCATTCATGCCCGTGGGCACCCGCGGCACGGTCAAGGGCGTCCAACCCCGCGACCTGGCCCAGGCCGGGGCACGCATGATCCTGGCCAACACGCTGCACCTGCACCTGCGCCCCGGCGAGGAGACGGTGCGTCAGCTGGGTGGGCTCCACCGCTTCATGAACTGGGACGGACCCATCCTCACGGACTCCGGCGGGTACCAGGTCTTTTCGATGGCCGACATCTCGACCATCGACGACGACGGTGTGACCTTCAAGTCCATCGTGGACGGCGATGCGGTGCGTTTCACGCCCGAGCGGGTCATGGACATCCAACGCGACCTGGGTGCCGACGTGATCATGGCCTTCGATCATTGTCCCAAGGACCCCCACGACCGGGCCCTGGTACAGACGGCGAGTGACCGCACCCACCGTTGGCTGGCCCGGTGCGTCGAGCGCTGGCGCGAGAACGGAGGCACGGACCGTGGCCAGGCCCTGTTCGGAATCGTCCAGGGTGGCGCGTTCGCGGATCTGCGCAAGGCCTCTGTCGAGGCTGTCTGCGAGCACGACCTGGTGGGCTACGCCATCGGGGGCGTGAGCGTCGGCGAGGGACGCGAGGCCATGGGCGAGGCCGTGGCGACCGCGGCGCCCCTCCTACCGGAAGACCGGCCGCGCTATCTGATGGGCGTCGGCACCCCGCGCGACTTCTTTGACGCGGTGCAGCGTGGTGTGGACCTGTTCGATTGCGTCACTCCCACCCGACACGGTCGCAATGCTCAGGCTTTTACGTCGAGAGGCCGCATCAACCTTCGGAACGGACGCTGGAAGGGCTGCGACGAGGCCCTGGACCCGGACTGCATGAGTCCAGCACTGGAGGGTTTCTCCATCGGGGTACTCAGCCACCTCTTCCGGGCGAATGAGATGCTCGGAGGAGTGCTCGTCACGCTCCACAATCTGTACTTCTTCCATCAGCTGATGGACCGCATCCGGGGGGCCATCGAAGATGGAAGCCTTGCCGAATTGAGGAAGCAGGTGCTCAGCGAGTGCGAAGGAAGGGCCTAGCCGGCCCTGCTCTCAGCGCCGTTTGTACTCGGGACAGGCCGTCGCATTGGGCCTCTCAGGCCTACGACAGGCATCGCCGTAGTCCCACTTGCACGTATCGCACAGGCAGGCACCCCCCCCACCACCCAGCAGACGTCGCCAGCCAGAGGCCAGCTTCTGGAGCAGGGTGCGGAGGAATGCGGGCACTACTTGCCCGTGGACCCCGAGATCACTTCCAGGCGAGAGACGTCCAGGAGCGAGACCTCTGCGGGCATGTCGTCCGTGGCCATGCTGGCGGCGCGCAGGATCATCCCGCGCACACCGAGCTCATATCCCAGGAACAGGTCGAAATCGTAGCGACCGCTTTCGCAGCTGATTTCCTGAACCGTATCGTCCCAGTACAGGAAGTAGCGCGCGTCATCACCGCGGCCGGTCTTCCTGACCCACCCACGTGCCATGAAGCGCCCCATGAGCTCTGTTTTCCTGAGCGCCTCCCGGCGCTTCTCCTCGGCCCACTCCTTGACCAGTTCCGCTTGTCGTGACTCGACAGCGGCCAAGGTCTCGCGGGTAGCGGCAGAGGTCTGGAACGCCTTGGCCTCCATCAATTTCGAATTGGCCTCGGTGGCCACGATGGAAGTTTCGGGCACCATCCCCAGGACTGTATTGAATGCGCGGATGGCTGAATCGAAGTCCGCCTCGACAGCATCCTTGCCCTTCTTCATGGCACCCTCCAGCAAGGTCTTGCCGTAGGCCAAGGAACGGTAGGCCTCCTCGGGAATCTTGGCCGCAGCGGGAGGATTCTGGTCGGTCGCGGCTGCGTTGTCCGGTTCTGCAGCCGCGACCGGAGCGACCTTCACCGGCACGTCAACGAGTCCACGCAGAGAGTCTGTCCACTCCTTACCGGCAACTCCCTGGTCACCGGCCAGGTCCACATCCGTGCTGCTCACCCAACCGTGGGCGTGGGGCACGGACCAGACTTGAACCCAATCGGACTCGAAGGACAGGTTGGAGTCAGCGCGATCGATGTACTGCACGAGATCATCCCGGTTCAACTTGGTGGACAGGGGGTAGCTGTCCACACTGCTCTCCGGCAAGGGACGCATGCGTACGCCGTTGCCAATGACCTTCAGAACACCTTCGGTTCCGGTCTCGGTCAGGTATTTCCCGAAGACCCACACCGGGAAGCCCGTAGGCGCGGAGACCTCGTAGTAGTTGCGGCTCTCCGTATGCACCAGCAGCAGGGTGCCGGCATCCAGGCTGGTGACTGCTTTGCCCTTCTCGTCCCGGAAGTTGCGTACGACGGCGCCATCCTTGGCCCGCACGTAGCTGCCCGCGGCGATCTCGGGTTCCTGGGGCGCAGCCATGGCTGCGGCCGCCAAGCCCAGCCCCAAGGTGAAAACGGCCGTTGAGATTCTCCCCATGCGGTTGGAGGCCATGCGGGTCGTGTCGTTGATTTCAGCCAGTGTGGTTCGTGCTTCCATGGCAGTACTTGCCTCCCCCTCAAAAAATGGTGACGATCCCGGCCAGGAGAGTTCCCCCCCTGCGGCCAGGTTTCCAGCCTGAATCCTAGCGGGCCCGGTGGTTTGAATCCAACCTCATACTCGACGTCCCTGCTTACCATGCCCTCCGATCCCCACCCCCTGCTATTTCCCTACGGCGATTGGGTTCGCACCCAGTCCCATGGGTCGGCCTACTCCCTGGCTCAATCGGGCATGCCATTGCCCGAATGCGGCTGGCTCTCCCTCCACGCCGAGCAGATCTGCGGCTACCCCACCGCAGAGGTCCTGCCGGCCCTCGAACGGCGTGTAGGCGAGCTCTTCGGAGTGGCCCCCGAGCGGGTGCTCACGACCCTTGGAGCCCACGGAGCCATGGATCTCTGCGCACGGCACTGGCTCCGGGCGGGGCAGTTGGCGGCGGTGGAGACTCCCGCCTATCAAGCCCTGCCCGCTCTCCTGAGGCGGTCGGGAACGCGGTCATTCGGCTTGCAGCGCACGCTGGATTCCGGCTGGATTCCGGACCCCCAGGCCCTGGCCGACCAGGCCCGCCGCAGCCGCCACCCCCTGCATCTATTCCTGACCAACCCCCACAACCCCTCTGGAGCGGTGCTGGCCCCTGAAACCCTCGAGGCCCTCGCCGCCGCCATTGAGCCCACGGGCGGGGTCCTGGTCTGCAACGAGGTGTACATGGAGTTCGCCCAGCCCGAGCAACGGGTCCATGCAGCCACGTTCATCCCGCGCGCCGTGTCCATCAGCGGCCTCACCAAGGCCTACGGGCTGGGCTCCCTGCGCAGCGGCTGGATCCTTCTTGGAGAAGGGCTGACCGACCAACGCATCCACCTGCAGGATCAGGCGCTGCTCTCCTACGGGGATCCCCCCACGGCAACCCTGAACGCAAGCCTGGCCGCTCTCGAGCGGCTGCCCGAACTTCTCGCTCCCGTACGCCGGGTGGAATCCGAATCCCGCCCCCACTTCCTGGCCTGGCTGCGTGATTCCCCCTCCGTACTAAGCACCATCCCCCCTTTCGGGATCACGGCCTTCCCGCGTATCGAACGCGTGCAGGACACCCTGGGCTTGCAGACCCTCCTGGCCGAGGAGTTCGACGTGGACGTGGTGGCTGGTGAGCACTTCGGAGCACCGGGGCACCTGAGGGTCGGGTGCGCCGTACCCGAAGCCACCATGGTCGAAGGCCTGAAGCGGCTGGAGAACGGCATCCGCGCCTGGCATGAGCGGGAGCGGTAGATCATGAACGCCTGGGCCCTTATCCTATTGGCCCCATGCGTCAATTCCTGCGAGCCAAGATCCACAAGGCTACGGTCACCGAGGCCAACCTCTCCTACGTCGGATCGGTGACGATCGACTCCGAGTTGCTCGAGAGGGTCGGCATCGTCGCCTATGAGAAGGTGCTGATCGTGGACAACACCAATGGGGCGCGACTGGAGACCTACGCCCTGAACGGCGAGCCCGGTTCGGGCGTGCTCTGCATCAATGGCGCGGCAGCGCATCTGGTCAAGGAAGGCGACGAGGTGATCGTCATGGCCTTCGAATACGGGGACACGCCCCCCGAACCGCGCCAGATCCTGGTGGACGCGAACAACCGCTTCGTCGAGCAGCTCTAGGGCGGGATGTCCCCGCGCCCCCCCCGCTAGAGACTCTGCAAGAGGGCCTCGATCGCGCGCGCGCGCGTCTCGCGCAGAGTCAGACCCGCCGCCTCGGCGGCCTGCACCACGTCGTCATGCTCCGGAAAGAGGTCGGATTCGCCAAATGGCGCGCCCTCCAGAACCTGAGGCCGCTGGCGAAGGGTGACGCGCACGCTGCTCCCCGCCACCTCCACCCGGCGCTGCTCGCGGCCGCACTCGGTTCGTTCCAGACGCGTCCAGCGGACGCCCAGGCTGGAGGTCCAGCGGAAGACAGCCGCCTCCAGGGCCGCACGCTGCTCGGATCGGGCCAGAGCACAGAGCACCGCGGCGGGCCGATCCTTCTTCATGTGCGCGGCCACACTCCAAGCCTCCAAGGCACCCGCCTCGCGGATCTGACCCAGAGCGTGGCCCACCTCTTCGGGTGAGAGGTCATCGATGTTGACCTCCATGCACCAGGCTTCCCGTCGGGCAGGCTCCATGGCGGGGCCGGATGCGCTCAATGAGCCGACCTCGACCCGCAGCAGGTTGGCGATGCCCTGCTCACTGTCCCGGCTGCCGGCCCCCACGCCCGTGCCCTGATTCCAGAAACGTTCGGGGAGCTCGAAGTCCTCCGTCCAGTGGGTCAAGAGGGCTGCCCCCGTGGGCGTCGTGCGTTCACCATCAGAAGCCCCAGGGGAGGGGCGCCGCATCTCCCGACCACACAACAGCTCGGCCACGGCAGGTGCGGGCACAGGCAGTTCCCCGTGAGCGCAAGTCACACGGCCCGCCCCGACCAGGGGGGCAGAAGAGAAGACGCGCTCGACTCCAAGTCGCTCCAGCGCCAGGTTCGCCCCCACCACATCGATCAGGGTGTCCACCGCCCCGACCTCGTGGAAGTGCACCTGGTCCAGATCGATTCCATGCACGCCGGCCTCAGCCCGGGCCAGGCGCGTCAGCACCGCCATACTCTCGCCACGCACGCGCTCTGAGAGTTGGACACCATCCAACAGGGCGAACAGATCGGACAAGTGACGCGAGGGTGGGCTCGCCCCTTCGGCATGCACACGCAGGTGCAGTCCGCGCAGCCCGCGGCGACGGGTGGGCTCCAATTCGAATCTCACCTGCCCCGGCAACAGCGCCTGGGCCATGGCCAGCCCCTTGGTGGACGTAAGAACCGGTCGTATCACCGCCGCATCGCTGTTCACGTCCCTGTCGGCACCAACAAGGGGTTTGATAACGCTCGTACCCTGAACCTCATGATCGTATTG
>PBIX01000039.1 GCA_002720975.1 Planctomycetota bacterium
AGGAGCACTATCCCCATGCGGCCCAGCTGAAACAGGATGAAGATGGCGCTGGAGAGCACGCGCACGGCCAGGGAGAAGCGCGCTTCAAGGTATTCGTAGGCCGTTGTGACCTCCAGCCGCCGGAACAGAGGCACGAAGCAGTAGATGACCAGAACAATGACGGGCAGCAGCATCAACGAGCCGACGAAGCGTCTCCAGTCTGATCCGTAGGCCGTGGCCGGAACGGCCATGAAGGTGATCGCTGACAGCTGGGTGCCAAAAACCGAGAGGCCTGCAGCCCACCAGGGGATCTTGCGTCCGGCCAAGAAGAAGTCCTCGGCGCTCGTGCCACGGCGGGCGAAATACGCGCCCACGCCAAGCATCAGCGCGAGGTAGAGACTGAGCACCACGTAGTCCAAGGTGCGGAAGTTCGCGCTCAAGGCCTCATCGGAGAGTGTCTCCTGCACCAGCGAAAGGGCTTGGACACGAGGAGTCCGAATCCCCGGCTTGACCTCACCCGAAGCAACAACGAGCTGGCCTTGCCACTGCACGGCGCGGGTGGTTACCACCCCAACAGGCATCTCTCCCGCATCACGCCAACGATCGGCGATTACGTCGTAGGCCAAGACCCGGTTCGCGAAAGCGGGCCGCACGCGCGGGTCGCGTACCTTGCCCTGCTCGTCCAGGATGTAGCGGCCCGTGGAGCCGCTGAAGGTCAGGATTTCGCTCTTCCCAAACGGCGCAGCACAGGCGGCATTGATGGGCCAGCGCTCGGCGCTGAAGGCCTCCTCTCCAGCGAGGTCGCGTGGGTCCTCCAGGACGGGCAAGTCCGCAAGGACCGTCCAACTCCCCGCCTCGGGAGAATACCGATAGGCATCGGTGAACATCTCAAAGCGCGGATCGCCTTCAGGGCTCGTACTGGTTTGGGAACCAGAGAACAGGTAGATGCACGCTTCCCCTTCAGGATCATCCTGGACGGCCGTGACCATCTTGAGCCGCGCCGGCCCCGGGTGCTCTGGCAGCGCCACCCAACCGAGCTCCAATCGATCCAGGTCAAGCTTCCAAAACCCACCCGCCAGATCGGTCTCGCTCTTGGTTGACTTCCCACCGAACACGTAGACAACGCTTCCCAAAGCTTCAGCTGAGCCGAAGGCGCTGAGGGTTGGAAGCTCGGGGAGGTCCTCGAAGACAACACGCTGCTCAGCGGAGTCCCAGGCCATGAGAAAGGCATCGCCATACACGGCCTCGGCATCCGAGCCACCCACGACAACGACGCCCTTGGGTGTCGAGGCGCAGGCTGAGTAGGCCAGGGGTCGCGGCAGGGTCTGTTCATTGCGCCATGTATCGGCCCCCGGCAGGAGCACGAAGATGCGGTCGTGCCAGACCTTTGCTCCACCATCGACAAGGGGGGTGGGGAAGTTCGCGCCCCCGGCCACGATGAGAGCCTCACCATGGGTCCCGGCTAGCGGACCACCGAACCCGAGCGGGTCGAGAAGATCCGGCAGCAAGGTGAAAGCAAGGGGAGAAGCGTCGCGCTCTTGCGCGCGACCGGCTGCGGCACCGAGTAACGCCAGAAATAGCGTGAGGCCCTTCGCCCACCTAGCCCTCATCCAATAGCTCCTCCCGCATCGCGATGACGGCTTCACCGGACAGGGCCTTCCAAGGTAGGCGCGGCGGGCCGCAGTCCTCGCCCATCACGGCCATGGCTGCCTTGATTGCATTGTGACCGCCGTGCTTGAGGATCTGGTGCACCATGCGCGTCGCCACGAGCTGATGCTCCTGAGCCTGTTGCAGGTCGCCGCCCCCAAGGGCATCGATCACCCGACGGTAGTAGGGACCCATGAAGTTGAAAGTACTCCCGACGGCACCTGCGGCACCCATGCTTAGGCCGGCGAGCAGCATCTCGTCCGAACCGAAGAGGACGTTGTAGCGCCGCTGGCCGTGCCGGATGCAGCACAGCAGGTCATCGAACTCAAACGAGCTGAACTTCAGACCTGCCAAGCTGGGCAGAGCCTCATCAGCCTGCTCAAGCAGGTCCACCATGCGCAGGCCAACCCCTGTGAGCCGGGGGATGTGGTAGTAGTACAGCGGCATGTCGGGAGCTGCGTCAGCAACGTCCTTGAGGCAATTCACCAGCCCAGCGATCGACCCGATGGAAAAATAGGACGGGGGTACGAGTGCGATGGCATCCGCACCCACTTTCTGTGCATGAGCCGCCAGAGTGCGTGCGTCGGTCAGGCTGTTATGCCCCACATGGACGACCGTGGGCACGCGTCCTGCCCCGGCCTCGATATAGGCCTCCGAGACGGCCATGCGTTCGTCCACGGTGAGCGAGGGGCTCTCCCCTGTGCTGCCACACAGAAAGAGGCCGCCGGCTCCCTGGCCGAGCACGAAATTGCAGACCGCAGGGATGCGCCCGAGGTCCAGGGACCCGTCGTTCATCATCGGGGTGAAGGCGGCCGCCACCAGCCCCGAGAGCAAGTGCTCTCTGTGCTCGGCTTGCCGTGCTTCAGTCACGGAGGCCCGCCCTCTTGTCCAACTCATCGAGAGTGAAGCGTGCACTCAGGATGTAAGGCTGTTCGCCCTCATCCCAGTGGCCATAGGTGGTCACGACGAAGGTCCCATCGGGGAGCACGTCGACGCCGGGATAGGTGGTGTCCCAGCGGTTCTTGTTGTCCTTGAAGCGTATGCGGTACTGGCCTTCGCGCCCCTGAACGATGTCGTCATAGGTGCCCACCCAACCGACCCAGTCCCCCTTGGTCGGACTGTCATGGGTCGTGTCGCGGAAGGAGATGAAGAGCCGCCCGTCGGGGCCATAGGCCATCGTGTGCCGATCGCCCGTCAGACTTGCGGGCAACTCGCGCGGGGGCGACCACGTTTGGCCTTCGTCATCGGAGAAGATCACGTAGCCGTTGCGCGTCCGACTGTTCTCCCGCAGCAACACAGCCAGACTCTTGCCATCCGGCGAGCGGGCACAACCGGGCTCGCACAGGTGCAGGTCTGATCCTGACCACACGGTGCCAGGTTCGGACCAGGTCAGACCGCCGTCATGGCTGAAGGTCTGATAGAGGGTGAAGACGCGCGGATTGGCCGCCTGGTTCTTGGACGCGATGAATCGTCCGTCGTCGTGAAACATGGCCAGGTAGGTCCCATCACGCAGGCGCTCCACGAAGCCCATGACCACAATGCCCCCCCACTCGCCCACCGGTTGCAGTTCCGACCAGGAAGAACCATCGTCCTCACTCACCGCCAACCGCGCGGGGTACAGCCCGGACCACACGATCAGACGCTTCGCTCCGCTCTTGGGGTCAATCACACGATGGATCGTGGGTACCTCCCGGCTGGTAGCCCAATTCTCAGGTGTCGGTAGGCGATCGGACCAGGTACGGCCACCATCGGTCGAACGCTTATAAACGATCGGTCCTCGTCCGTGGCCTTTGGGATAAACCGCCAAGATGGTCTTCCCGTCCTCCAGTAACTGAGTGCTCACGTGTCCGAGATACTGACCCTCTTCTCTGTCCACGACCACATGCCGTCCCTCGTCACCGTCCAAGTCCACCAAGGGGATGCTGTAGCCACGAGTCGGCAGGATCTCTTCCATCATGGCCATGGTGAAGCGCACGCTGGCCACCACAGGGTCTTGGCTTATTTTCAGCCGACAGGCAGCAGTGGAGAGGAAAACTCCATCATCCAAGGCCTCCAATTGCGTGGGCGATGCGGCGAGCGGGTCCCCTCGGTGATCGACGAGGCGACAGGTGAACTGGCCCTCGCGCCCGTTCGCAAGGTCGTCCAGGGTTCCGACCCAGGCCACATGGTCACCGTTGGTCGGACTGGCCGGATGTGTGTCCCGAAAGGTGATAAGCAGTCGGTCATCAGCGAGGAAGAGCCCCGCATGATTGTCCCCACCCAAAGCGCGTGTCACGTCCAACAGGGGTGATGCCTTGGCGTCGCTCTCGCTGGTGATACGCGCTCGGGTCGTGGGCTCGTGGGTGGTCTGACCGAAGATCACCAACTTGTTGCCTCCGCCTGCTGCCTGCACAATCTGCTTCGAGCCAGAGTGCCCCTCCGGTGGCCCGCCCCACTCACTGATCACTTCGAGCACGTCCGCACGCCGGGACAGATCCAGCCAGGGCGTCTTGACGCTACGGGAGGCCTCATCGTCCAGCCCGCACCCACATGCAGGTGCAGGCATCCCACCCAGCGCAACAAGAAGGCAAGCTGCCGACAGAGCATGCGAGTGGACTATTTTCATGGGTGCATCCTAATCTTCTCGCCATTTTGTGTGACTTGGTTAATCATCGCCCCGCAAGGCATTCCAAATCCACCCAGCCAAGCTCCACCCATGAAAAAACCTCTCCTGTTCCTCAGCCTAGGCCTCATGGCAGGCCTGCTCTTGTCGGCATCCATCACCACACCCGCGCACATCCAAGACAACGAAAGGCCCGGCCCCGAACACAAGTTCCTCGCAGGCATGGTCGGGGAATTCGAGTCACACAATTCCATTTGGCTCACACCTGGAACCAAGCCCATGATGACCGAAGGGAAATCCACGTCTAAGATGATAATGGATGGGCGTTTCCTGTTCTCGCATTCACAGATGCCAGAGCTCAAGCATGAGTCCTTCGCCATCATCGGATACCACCGTAACCGCAAGGTTTACACCATGTTTTCCATCGACAACCAGGGGTGTGAGATGGACTACTTTGAAGGCAAGAGAAAGGGAAAAGGAGCCCTCGTGCTCAAGGATCCGTCAGGGTTCGTCCAAGTGACGATGACGCCGACAAAGAAAGGGAAATCAAATACAGAGATCGTGATCCTTGCCGGCGATGAACCCTATGTCCTTGTCAGTACGGACTCAGTGCGCACTGAGGTCGCCGACGAAGACGACTGATCGTCGATTACCTGATCCGTATCAGGTAAAGGCTAGAGTTCCAGATCGAACCCAACCGACGGCGTCACGTCGAATCCGCCACCTCCGCTAGCTCCCAGGAGCGCACAGAACTCGAACCGCCTTCCCACCAGGGCTGACCAGGTTCCTGGGGGGACACGCAGTAACGCCTGTATGCGGCCATCCGTGTTGAGTGCCCCCGCAGAGCGCAAAAACTTGGGGTCATTCCCGTTTGTGGTCCAGGTGAAGGCGAAGAAGGAGTCCCGGTTTAGAGGGACATGCACGCCGCCGTAGTCGAAGCCTGGTACGGATCCTGAGTGGCTCCCAAGAACGCGGTACGGCCGCCCGGCGTCCGGTGTGCCTCTATTTATGATGAACGGCACGCGCCCCCCCGTCGCCGCACTCACCGCCCTCATGCCCACGTGCAGCTCACTCAGAGGCGACGTCTCCAGGGCGATGATGGGGCGCAGCAGAACCGAACGCGGCCCCTTTGCCCCTACCGCCACCTGGAATGCCCCGCGACCAGGGGTTGTGGTCGCCACCAGGTCCAGGCTGTAGGTGCCGTCGCCATTGTCCGTCACGGACCCGGGGACTGCCGTTGCGGGGCCCGGATTGACTTGCCGCACCGTTACCTGATCTCCACCCACCCCCAGAGGATTGCCGTCCACGTCCACGAGCTGAATGCGCACGCTCGCCCTGGATTTGCCGTCAGCCACCAGCAGTTCACGATCCACCTGGACCTTTGACAGGTAGTGGTCCGGCAGACCCACCATGCCCGCGCGCCACGCGTTGTAGCGCGAGGTGAGCTCAACAACAGGGTCCGGATCTGTGGGACCCTTGCCCTTGAAGACCTTCTCCAGATAGTAGTTGCCGCTGGCACAACCCTCCGACTTGTTGCAGATGCCGTCTACATCCCCGGGGCGTGCCAGCACGATAAAGGAGGTGTACGCGGAGTGGGTGAAGTTGGGAGGAGGGGAGCCGCAGCCGGGCGGATTCGAACCACTGCAGGAACAGCGTCCATCACCGCCCCACAATCTTGCAGTCTCCATGGCCTCCATGACCCGCTGCCCCAAATCTCCAGTGGACGCCCGCAGGGTCTTCTCGGTCTCGAGAACAACGGCATCCCCTGCAAGCACGTTGCCTTGGATCGCGTAGACCAGGTCACCAACCTGACCGGTGACTCCATAGCGGGCCAACCCCGCTTTGTCGCCGGTGAAGGTTATCGGCGGACCATCCACCGTGACGATTCCATACTGCCGGCTCTGATGGAATCCATCCTGCACAGAGAGCCTGTCGAGGATGCGGGCGGGCAAAAGCCCGCTATGGATGCCCGCCCAGATCGTCATGCGATTGCCCCCGAGGGTGTCCACCATGGACTGGGCTACACCGCCCCCTCGCTCCACCACTATCACCGGCAACCAGAGCTTGAGAGGGAACTTGTTTCCAATGCAGGTGGCTGAGGCCACACAGACCTCTCCTGTCTTGGTGTTGAGGACCACAAGCGACCACGTGGCGAGCGCCGGTGAGGCCAGAACAAGCAGCCCCGCAAATAACGCACTCAAGCGTCGCCGAAACGCGCGAATGCAGAAACTCTCAAACAAGGAGGCCATCAGGACCTCATTGTACCGGGGTCAGCGCAGACGCGGTTGGAGATTGCTCGGTCCGGCTGAGTCAGTCTCCATCCGAGCCGCCCTCACTGATGCAGAACAGGTCGCTCTGGCCTCGCAATAGGAGGTGGCCCTGGACCGCAATCGGCGAAGAGACGAAGAACTGGTCGGAGAGGGTGTTGGTCCCCAGCAACTTGAACTCCTCACCCAATGCGACCATGTGCACGTCACCCTCTTCGGTAGCTACGTAGAGCACGTTCCCGGCAGCTAGCGGGGAGGCTTTGAGGTCTGTTCCACGCGGTAGACGCTCCTCGAGGTAGAACGCCTTCCCACTGGTGGCATCGAAGCAGCTGATCTTCCCGCCGTCCTGCACGCAGTAGTAGCGGCCCTCATGCAACACCGGCGAAGCCGTGTAGGAGGCGCCCCGAGTGGAGCTCCATGCAATCGGTGAGACGTCCGCATCGGTAATGTCGCCCTTGCCACCCAGGCGGATGGCCTGCAGGTTGGGCTCTCGATAGCCCGACATGACGAGCACCAGGTCTTCATGACGCACTACGGTCGGAATCGCGTTCAACCCGATCCCGCCGCATTGCCAGAGCTCCTTCCCTCCATACAACTCGTAGGAGCGGGTCCGGGTGGTCCCGGCGACAATCACCTGCCAGACCCCGTCGTACTCGGTCACCAAAGGGGTAGACCAGGTCGAGGGCTCATCGCGCTCATGCTGCCACTTGACCTCGCCCGTCTTGGAGTCCAGCGCCAGCATGAACGAGTCGGCCTCGTGGTCAAACACGTGCACATAGACGCCGCCGTGGAGGGCGGGGTTGGCCCCCTCTCCGAACTGACGTCTCATCTGGAGCTCAACACCGGGGTCGCGCTCCCAAAGCAGCTCGCCGTCCATGTCGTAGCAGTAGATCCCCTGAGAGCCGAAGGAGCAGATCAGGGCCGTCCCGTCTGTCACGGGCGATATGGAGGCATGACTTCCGTAGGTGCGGTGATAACCCTCGTGAGGTTTGGCTTCACGAGCCTTCTTGCGCCAGATCTCCTTGCCGGTCTCCAAGTCCAGACATAAGACAAGGAACGCCGTATTGACGGTTGCGGATCCGCGCGGGCCGCCACGGCCAAAGGAACTCCCACGCCCACGCGCTGCGCCATCGTCCTCGGGCTCTGCAGCCTCCTCCAATGGAACGGCAGTCGTCAGGTAGATGCGATCGCCCCAAACAACGGGTGTTGAAAAGCCGCGCCCAGGAATGGCTGCTCGCCAACGCACGTTCTCTTCATCCGACCAACCCGTAGGGGCTGCGGACTTCGCGACGCCCGTTCCTCCTGGGCCACGCCATGTGGGCCAGTTGTCCGTATCGGAGGCCTGGGCTCCACTGAGAAACAGGATCGCGGGCAACATCGTGGCCGCCACGTGAACGGGTCTAGCGAGACGTCGTCTCTTCACACTTGTCCCTTCCATTGGTTGGGTTGACTCATGCGTGAGGGCCACAGACCCCAAGTCGCATTCTACTGCTTGACTACAAAGGTCCCCAAATCTGTCTGCGTCAACTGTCCGCGATCGCTGGGATTGTGAGCGAATCGCATGCCTATTTCATCTTGGGACAAGGAGAGGGTTGAGCGCCCGGGCTTGGCAGATGCGCTACCTGTATGTTAGCGGGATATCCGTGTTCTTGCCCAAACGGAGGGGTTCGCCTTTGAATTTCCGGATAGGGCAACGCTCGCAGGGATGCCACAGAGCCTCCAGCCCTAGAGCCAAGCCCCATACAACTCCGGGCGCCGATCCCTGATGAAGAGCTTCTTTCCGTGAGAAGCTCCAATCTGGGATAAATCCAGCTCGGCGTGCAGCACGTCAGCGCATCCCGCTTGGGCGCGCGCCACGACACGCCCGGCGGGATCGCAGATGAAGCTCTCCCCTGCAAACGTCAACTTCTCCTCTTTGCCCACCCTATTACATAGGGCGGTGAAGACGCCGTTTTGAAAGGCGGCGACTTGCATCTCCGCTTCATAGAGACCATCGGGCCATTCCCCCACCGCTCCCGCCTGCGGCACGAAGATCACCTCAGCACCTCCGAGAGTCAGGGCTCGAAGGTATTCGGGGAAATGGCGGTCGTAACAGATGGCAACGCCGAACTTACCGAACCGGGTGTCGTAGACGGGCGCGCCCTGATCCCCGGGGTCGTAGTAGCCCTGCTCGTGGAAGTGCTGGTATTCGGTGATGTGCACCATGCGTGTGCAGCCCAACAATTGACCGTCAGCATCGATTACAGGGGACGTGTCGTAGGCGTAGTCCCCATCACGCTCATACAGGTTCAGGATCACGACTACGCCGTGCTCAGCGGCCAACGCTTGGAAGGCCTCTGTCATCGGGCCTGGAATCGTCTCGGCCAGCTCACGGACGTCAGCGACCTTGGCCTGCTCGCGTGCCGGGACCTGCGGGTAGAAGGGTTCGAAGGCCAGCTCGGCAAAGCAGATTACCTGCGCTCCGGCTTGCGCAGCCTGTCGGGCCGCCTCCAGACCTCGTGCGAGGTTCTGCACAACATCGGGGCCAGCGGGTTGCTGAATCAAGGCAATATTCATCGTGAGAAGAATAGCAACGGTTCACCCTGAGGAGGGATGGTCCTCACGCCGCATTACCAGAAGCCGGGATAACCGTTCCGCGCCCTTGGCGGCCCTACTGAAACAGCACCGACAGACCGTCGGTGAAGTTCGAGCTCGCTCCGTCTTTGAACCAGGCCTGAAAGTGCCAGGTTTCGCCGGGCAGAACCGACTGGTTGCGCCACACCGGCAATGCCGTCAGGTCCACATTGATGGTAAAGGCCCCGGCGCCACCGCTGCTTTGCAGCTGCTTGCTGAAGCGCCCGATCTTACCACTCAGACAGAGGGTTCCTTGGCTGCCCCCCGGGTTGGGATTGAATCCCTGGGTCTGACCACACAGGAAGTACCCGAACTCATTGGTGGGCATGGCGCTTGCTGTGAGCGTAAGCGAATTGGCTGTTACGACTTTTCGCCCCCACCCGCTCATGATCGCGGAGAGCCCTGAGGAATTGATGTTGGCAGGCGAACAGTAGTTCGTCCCTACAGGCCCATCACCTCCTGACCAATCCCAGGACAATACGTCGTGGGTCTCTGCCGCGCCCCCGGTTGCCGCGCTGAATCCCACATACGCTGTGCCCCCCGCCATCAGGTTCAGCCCGCCAACGCTATTGCCAGACACGTAGGTCCCACCGGTCGTGAAATCCCATGGCGCGGAAATGAGTGGGGTAACAAGGTCATCCACGAAGACCTCAAGAACCAGACCGTCATATGCGACAATGGCCGTATGCACGTTGCCATCGCTCATGGTTGACGACACCGACGACATTCCGATTGAGAAATCCTCTGGGTACCTGTTTGCGGAAGTACTGCAGGTATGGATGCTGACATGGTTGTCCGATGGATCTCCAAGGCCCGAGTTCCAGGTGTCGAACTCTACGACGAGGCTGTTCTCAATGGACTGATTGCTGTTGAGCGCATAGCCCAGTCCCGAACCCGAATCCCCGATCGCACTCAATCCCTGGGCTGCATTATGGACTACAAACGCCATGCCATCGGCTCCACCACCGGTGGGCAGGTCGATTTGAAAGGTGAAGGTGCACGTGAACCCCGCCGCAACCTGGGTGGGCAGGTTGTAGAAGCACGAACCCACCTGGTTGTTTGCAGATGGAGTCAGACGCAGCACGGTCCCCGCCTGTGCGGCATTGGCATTGACGGTCAGTCCCGTCATGTTCGAGAAGTCCGGATAAGAAAAATCCTGTCCCGACCCCGTGACTGCAAGCAGCAAGGAGACCTGCGCGATCAAAGCAACTCGTGAGAAGACCATGTTGGCATCAAGTGTACCCCCCCCAGCCGATCTACCCACTCTTCCCCCCGCCATGGCCCATCTGCAACTCAGCAAGCAAGCTCCTTCTTGGAGGCCTCCTTGCCAACACCCCTTCCATGGTCGCGCCATGTAAGCGACCGGGTGCTGTACCATCCTTCCGTGACTGCCCCTGTACGCCACCTACCCGATGTGCCCTTTCCGGCCTACGCCTACGTGCCCGGGGCCGCGCCCCATCCGACCCGTGATCCCAAGGGCCATTCCTATCAGACCGAACCGGAAGATGCGGTAGAGGTGTGCCCTCCCGACAAGTGGGGATCCTGCGCCCCGTATCTCTTCGGAGTAGACCTCTACAATGCCGGCTACCTGTGGGAAGCCCATGAGGCCTGGGAGTCGCTCTGGCACGTGTCCAAGCACGATCTGCCCCAGGCGCAATTCATCCAGGGCCTTATCCAGTGTACGGCTGCCACGCTCAAGGTCCGCATGGAGCAACCAGTTGGCGTGGAGAAGCTCGGCACTCAAGGCACGGAGCGCATGGAGACAACAGCATTGGCTGTGGCTCCACACTACATGGGCTTGAATATTCCCTCGTTCATTGGGGACTTTCGGAAGTTTGTCGCCGGATCACCGACAAGCGCTGAGACCCGCCCGATGATCATCCTTGAGGACTAGGGCCCGAAGGCGGGCGGCGGAAGTCATCAGCCGAACAGGTCCGCGTAGGCTTCCGCATGAAAGCCCACCACGACCGTGCTTCCGGTTCTCACGGTCGGCGCGCGCAGATTCCCCGATGGGCCCAAGACCGCGGCCTCGAAAGTCTCGTCGCTGGCTTTGACAGAGCGCATGTCAAATTCCTGCACCTTCTTGCCCTTGCAAGCCAGGACACGCCGTGCTCCTTTGAATATCGGCTCCAGCTCACCCGATCCAAACCGTTTCTTTCGGGCATCCACCACCCCACGGATGGTCGTGCCGACGCCCTCGAGAGCCGCATCGGCGCGTTTGCAACTCGTTCAGCTCCCGCGGTGGTAATAGAAGTCGATGCGCTTGGCCATGCTCCCACTCTATCCTTCGGAATCGCGTCACCCTACGCCCCGCTCGTCATTCCGGCCATGCTTGCGAGGAAGGGATTTCCTGGTGAGGAAGACTGAACCTCAGTTGATCATGCCAGCAATCCCCTTCGAGAAGCGCGAGGGGTTCATACCGGCGCGGTGCCAATACTGAAAGCGCCACGTGTTGCCGTTGCACAGCGCTCCCCCGATGGCGGGCACGCCGCCGCCGGGAGCGGAAGCCGCATTCAACAGGTCGACGCTGAAGGTCCCCGAGCCACTGATTGCTCCGGCATCCTTGGTGTAGCGACCAATCGTCGAACCAGCGAGGCACAATTCAGAGACGCCCGTTGGGCTCACGGCCATCGTCCCCAGTCCCACAAGGGGGTAGGTGAACTGGCCCGTGAAGCTCGTGCTCAGGCCGAGGGTGATCGAGCCACCTGAACAGTCGCAGGTGCTCAGGCTCACGTCGCCAACGTTGTTGGGGTCGGTATCACAGAAAACAATCCCGCAATTGCCGCCACCGCCGATCGTGGCCTGCCACCATATGGACTGGTTGTTGGAGAGGTCACGGCCGTAGCCCAGGATCAGCGAACCGTCTGGAGAGATAGAGGTTGCATTGTGCAGCTCATAACCTGCCACGTTCGCAGCCCCCGCAGCCTGTAGGTAGGCCTTGAGATCCTGCAAGCCACCGGTTGGAGTCCAGATGGTCGCAACAAAGGGGAAGGGGAAGAAGCGGAAGCCTCCGACAACCACCTGCCCGTCGTCGCTTACTGCACTGGCCCAGCCTGCATCAAACCCTCCTGACGAACCGGAGAGCGGACCAAAATTGGTAGTTCCGCCGACAGCATCCCACACAAAGCCGGCCTGGTTCTCCGAACCAACCACGTACTGGGCGCCGGCGCTCATCCCGTTCACCTCGCCCGCACCCGAAGGGTTGCTTGCAGAGACGAGAATCAGCTGCTCGGTCACGGTGGGGTAGTTCGTCACATCCCATACTGCGGCGCGTCGAGATCCGTTGGACGCCTCGTCGAAACCACCGACGAAGTTCCCATCGCGCGAAATTCCGCTGGCACGTGAACTAAACGGGCCTAGCTGGGGCAAGACAGCCATTCCCCCGACAGGGGTCCAGTAGAATGCTGCCGCCTGACCGGCGTTGACCCACGCGAGGCCGACCGCGGCGTTGCCGCTGCCGGAGAGGCCATAGGCCGTGCTTGTGCTACTCCCCGAGCTGCCGCCGATCCCTCCAAGTGAAGTCCAGCTGCCGTTCTTCCAGATTCCGGCCACGCTCTGACCCCCGGAAATCATGTCTCCGAGCAGAGTCGTACCGTCATCGGATACGCCCACGCCACCCGTGGCTCCGAGCGCCTGATAGCCACCGGCCACCGTCCAAAGGAACGCGCCCTGGCTGTCTGCTCCCGCTACCGCTGAACCATCGGAGCCCATGCCCCACGCTTGGCCACCGCCAAGGGGATTGAACGTCGCCTGGAACGCTGTCGCGCTGGTACAGGTGAGAGCCAAGGCGAAAACGAGGCGAATGGAGTTCTTCATCGGAGGTAGTGGGCAGCCAAGAGGGGGGAATGGCCAAATCGGGAATTGCGAAATGCGACATCCCTGCCCGAAAGCCTATCACAGGGGCTGCGAGCCGCCAATGAGAGCGGCCTGGCATGGCGCACATCTCCTTCAGCAGCCCTGCTACCCGATGGTCCCGCGAATCGGGAAGGCCTAGGCTCTAGCCCATCATGAAGAACCTTGAACTGTCAACCGCTCTCGCAATGGCCTGCTTGCTCACTGGCTGCCAGGCAACGGTTCAGGTTGTCGACCACCGCCCGGGCCTCATGTCGGATGCTCAAGCATCAGCTGGGCAGTGGATCGGTAGCATGCCAAAGAAGGGAACCTTGCACATGGGGTCCGCAGTCGCGATTGGCCCTGATCGCCTCCTGACCAATGCTCATGTGTGGGCACCTGACAATCCCTGGTGGGGTGCCGACTTGCCAGCCGAGCAGAAGATGTACCTCTTTGAACGGGGCATGAAGAGCCAAACCCTGATCAACGAGAAGCCCGTAGAGGTTGAGGTTTCTGACCGCATCAGAGGATCAGCGTTCCGGCTCATTGCCTCAGGGATGTCGGCCCTTGAGTTTGATTCAGAGGGAACACCAACTTACGCCTCCATAAGGAAGTGTGATTGGGCAGTCATCGAAACAGACTCTCCATCCTGGAGACCTGAAGAAGTGGCTGTCATTCACCCGCCGGCCATGGATCCTGATTGGTTGCTCCCCGAGGGTGTGGAACTGTTCATCCTTGGATACTCGCCCATTTTCGAGGGGACTCCGCTTGGAGGGAGGGGCGATTCGGCGGACTCAGGCATCCCAAGAAAAACCAGTGATCTCATCACTTTCATCCGCGGGGGGCCCTACACCATAAGGGGCCGGTCTGAACTCTCAGATGAAGGTTGGTCCGTGACCTACCCGCATGAATGGCCACAACCGAGCGGACATTCAGGTGGCGGCGTCTTCCTGTGGAATGAGAAGGCGCAGAGACCAGAACTCGTCGGGGTCTTTCACACGTGGGATCAAGCAACAATCACCACAACCAAGGAGTTCTCGCTCTTCGGGAGTTCTAGCCTCTTGGTGCAGAGCACCTCTAAGGAGAAGGTCCGCTCGTTGACCTTCTCCCCCATATCGGGCGCCTGTCAAGCTCTGGGCCTGCATCGCGACTGAACTCCGAGAGGCGTCCATCGCGCAGGCAGACCACCTCGACACTTAGGCCTGATTGGGGCACCTGAGGCCCCTGGAAGGTTGGTTATTCCAAGCCAAGGGTCGCATGGCCCAAGTTGTATGAATACCGGCCCGGTCCACAATAAGGGGGAACGAAGCAAAGCCCTGGTGGCACCTGAGACTCTGGACCGGATTGATGAGGGGATCCTTGAAGTCAGACGCCACCAGGGCAACCTCTCTCCGCAGAACGACCCACATGAGCACACTCCTGACCTATCTGGCCCTGATGACTACTGGCGCCTGGGCTCTTGAGTCCCTGTTCTTCTTTGTTCAGTGGCGGGCCATGGATCGTGAGAGCCTCTAGAGGTCGCTCCAGCTGATACCTACCCGGTCCCGTTGGGTGCGGCCTTGAATTGGCGCTGGCCTGCCTACCTTTGGGAGCGTACAAAGTGGGCAAGCTCTGCCACCATGGCACCCACATCCTGCTGATTCTCCAAGGGAGGAGATCAATGAACCGCATTCTAATGGCTCTCGCCGCACTGACGGCTTCCTGTTCCGCTCCCTCGGTGAGCGTGATGCCTTTCGTGGCAAGCAGCTCCCTTGACGGATCGGTGGCCTCCTCGGGAGGGGGTGTTTCTGCCTCGACAGATCTGGGCTCTCTCGGAGTCGGCGATGCGGAAGTGGGCTTCGGTGGCCGCATCGACCTTATCGGGCCCAGTTCTCAATGGAGCATCACCCATACGGCAAGCAACTTCAAAGGTGAGGGGGTGATGAGCGCAGACCTTGACCTGGGCGGCGCCACGTTCGAAACAGATCTCGATGTGGCAACAAATATGGACATGACCACGACAAGTGTGCTTTGGACCCACAACTGGGGCCTGGGTGACACCGCCCACTTCGGCCTTGGCCTGGGTGTCACCGCTCTTGGCATCGCCATGCAAGTCACTGAGGAGATTAGTGGTGAGACCGGTAAAATGGACGAGACCCTGCCCATCCCTCTACTAGGCCTGCGCCTTGGGGGCGACATCGGCCCGGTGCGGGTCGAGGC
>PBIX01000040.1 GCA_002720975.1 Planctomycetota bacterium
ACGGCCCAGGACCCGCACCAGACCGCGGTCCACCAGGGATCGCAGGATGGGCCCGGCCTGGACGCCACGGATGGCCTCCACCTCGGCCTTGGTCACGGGCTGGCGATAGGCGATCACCGCCAGGGTCTCCAAGGCCGCCGGGCTGATGCGCTCGACGGCGTTCCCCTTGCCGAGACGACCCACGACCTCACCCAGGTCGGCGCTGGTCATGAGGGTGTGCCCCCCCCGGATGGCACGCACCTCCAGGGGCAGCCCGGTCTCGGAGAGCTTCTGGGTGAGCAGCTCCAGGGCCGCCACAACCCGCGGCCGCCGGGGGCGATCGAGAAGCTGAACCAGAAGATCCACTCCAAGGGGATCGGATGAGGCAAAGAGCAGCGCTGCCAGGTGACGCACGAGCTCGTCGTCGGAGAGCTTCTCCCCCGGGCCCACCCTTGAGCGCTTCTTGGGCTTGGCCTCGGCCTCGGACTCGGAGGCCTCCCCTTCGTGCTCCTCAGGCAAATCCTCTGAGGGTTCCGGGGTGTCGTCGTGTTGGTCCGTGGGCTCAAGCAAAGCAGTGTCGGGTTTGGATTCCATTGGGTGCAGGATCGGCTTTCGGTACACCGTGATCAAGCACCCGCCGAGGAATGATGGTCTCGGGGTTGGGCTGCAGTCAGTCCAGCGCCACGTCTCCCATCAGACGAAGAAAGGGGGTCATGTCCACCTCGTGCTCCAGGACCACGGCGGACTTCCACTGCCAGTATTCCGGGTCCTCTATGGGCCTCAGCAAGAGGCTCGCCTCCACGGCCTGGGACAGCTCGTCGGAGTGCTCCGGGGACAAGGGCGTCGGCCTCGCATCCACCTGCATCAACAGCCAGCGATCGCCTTCACGTACGGGCCCGCCCACCTCACCTACCGGGGTCTCAAAGGCCACCAGCGCCAGGGGCGCTCGGCCACGCACCACCGGCGGAACGCGACCGCCCTCGGCACCTGAATCGTCCACGCTCCAGGTCCGGGCCAGATGGTCAAAGGACTCCCCGGCGGCGAGCAGGGCCTGGACCTCGCTCACCTGCCCTTGGTTCTCCAGCACGATCACGCGCACCTGGGCGTGCGGGGTGCACAGGAGCCACGCTCGCACAACCCGCTCGGCCAATAGATCCAATTCAGCCTGGTATTGGATGCGCTCCTTGTAGGGACCGGGGTTCAGGCCCAGCCTCTGCCGCAGGAACTCGTCACTGCTCAGGCCGCCGGCCCCGCTGGCCGCCACCTCCTGATCCAGGCGATCCAGAGCCTGATGCCGAGCTGCCTGCAGCTTCCCGGTGTCTACGCTTACACCCAGCCGAACGGCCTCGAGCACGATCAGGCGCTCGAGAATGAGCTCGTCGAGCAGCGCTCGTACGCCTCGGCTATCACTATGCAGCCAGGACTGGAGCAGCTGGGCGGTCGTCAGGGGTTGGCCTGCGACGCGAGCCACGACAGGAGCCCGGGCCACCTCGGTCGTGGCTCCACCGGCCTCTGCGAGTGCCACCAACGCGCCAGAGCGGGGACCGGCGCATGCGCTCAACCCCAGGCCCAGGAGGAGGGCTGTAGATCCGTGGGGAACGGACACGCGCGCGCTCAGCGGAAGTACACGCGACGGGTCACGGCGACTCCCCGACATGCGTGGCAGGGCACGATCTGCACAGAGGAGGACTGATTGCTCCCTCCCCCACCCGAATAGACCATCTCCAGCGCCCCACGGCCCCCACAAGTGGAGCAAGACTTGAGGTAGGGGTGATCGCGCAGCTCGTAGTCCCCGGCGTACTCCACGTAGAAGGCCTTGATCCAATTGGCACGCTTGCTGAGAGAGAAGGCGTCCCAGAAAACCTGGAACTCATCCTCTTGGGCAGCCCGGGCCTGTGCGCGACGGGCATTGCGCTGGTTCTTGAGGAAGCGCTGGATCTTGTCCTCCAGTGCCGCCCGCTCCTTGTCCTTGTCGGTCATGGCCTCGCGCTGGGCCGTGGCGTCCTCGGTACCCGCGCGGGCCTTGTCCTCCCCCAGCATCCAGGTGCCCTCGCCGTAGGTGGCGTTGCTGTAGCGCAGCATGCTGCGCGAGACCCAGTGGGCCACGATCTGATCCTCACTCGCATCGGAGTTGTACTGCTCCTGGACGTCGGTCAGCACGGCCTTGCGGATGGCCTCACCAAGCCCCTCTTCGGCGTAGGCCACGGCACCGGCGTAGTCCAGAGAACCAGCAGCCTGCCGGGTCAATCGCGAGAGCCAATAGCCCCAGCGCCTGCGCACGAAGTCGGTCACCTCCTCATCGCGCGCCAGCATGATCTGGCTCTCCTTTGCCTTGACCTCCAGTACCAGGGGGCTGTCCGGGAATGCGTTGCCGAACTCTGCCAGCTGCTCAAGCGCCTTCTCGTACTGCCCCTTCTTACGCAGCACGTCGACGCCGCGCAGGTAGTCGATCTGGGCTTGCTGCGCGGCCTTGACCTGGGCCAAAGCCACAGCCTTGACCAGCTCGGGGTGCTCTCCGGCCTCGTCGAGAGCCACCGCGGCCTGGAAGTGCTCCAGGGCATGCTGGAAATCGAGGAACTGCTCACAGGTGCGCGCCAGGTCAATCTGGCCCTGGAGGTCCGTCTCCCCCAGCTCGGCCGAGTGGCGCGCATACAGCTCCTCGCGGCTGTAGATATCCAGGGCCGGGGCCTGCCCCCCCTTGGAGATGCTCTGCACACGGCGCTTGGGTACCAGCTGCAGGTTGCCCTCCACCTGGACGACGAAGTCCGTGCCCTCCCGCGAGAGGATGACGCCCACGACCTCGTGCCCGTCCACCAGGATCAGGCGCTCCACCTCCACCATCAGCTCGTCCGTGGCCACGTCCACATAGCCCAGTTTCTCGCGCAGCTCCTGCTGTTGGCTGGGATCCAGCGCGGCCCAGGCAACGCTCGCCACCCCGCCGTGGGATAGAAGCGTGAAGCGGAAGCCGTCCGGGTCGTGATCGAGAATGTGGCCCCACCGGATCTGACCACTGCGCAGCTTCAGCATCAGCGCCGGTCGCATCTCCTCTTGAGGAGACGGCTCAGGCGTGAGACCGCCGGGGTCCTGTCCGGGAGTCTGGAGCGCGGAGGCACCGGCGCAGAGAAGCAGGGTGAGGGCGAGGGGCTTGAGGGTGTCGATCATCACGGTCGGTCAGGGGTAGAGGACATGGCGGACTGGCCCTCCCCGCCTGGAGCCGTCTCCGGGGGCGGGGGGAATGAGCGGGCTTGGATGAAGCGCCGGCGCAGTCGCTCTCCAAAGGGTACTTCACGTAGCAACAGGGTGGTGAACTTGCGCGCGCGACGCACTCCGGCGGCCTCCCAGAAGACCTCCACGTCCACGGCGAACTCGTCCGGGTCGTCGGGGTTGACCCGCGCCAGGGCCGAGTAGATCACGCCGGCAGCGCCGGGCACCGGGCGATCGACGATCACCCGTGGGTCCCCCACGCTGCCGTCCTCCTCCAGGGGGAAGAGGGACTCCTCCAGGTCAGCCACGACCGCCTCGATAGCCGTGGCCGCGGCCGTGCGCAGGGCGGCGGTGCGGGTCAGGGCTGCGCCGAAGGTGAACAGGCCCAGGAGTGAGGTCATGGCCATGACCAGCAATCCCATGGCGAGGACAACCTCCAGGATGGTGAAGCCCGACTGGGTACGGGTGGTTGAAGCACTCATCGACCACCTCCAAGCCTGTCCGAGGATGCAGGACGCCCCAGGTTCCAGTCGTCGCTGTGCATGGCCACGGGCACCTCAACGATGACGGTCTCGCCGAAGTGTACGCGCGCGCCGATCTCATGAGGCATCGCAGCGGTCCCGCGGGCAGCGCGTTTCACACTCACACGGTCGCCGCGCAGGTTCTGAACCTCCATCCACTCTCCATCGATGAGGATGTGGCGCCCCTTCTTGTAGGGCAGTCCGGCACCATCGCTCACCTCGAAGGAGGCCGTCTGTTTCTCGAGGGGTTCGAGCAGGGTCGGGCGCCTGCGGAGATCGGCAGGGCGCTCAAACTCCAGCTCAACGCGCACGCGGCGAGGGAGCAGCGGACTGCCCGACAGCGCCGGCATCCCGGCCCCGGCCATGTTCCAAGGGTGCGCCTCCCAGTCCGGAGAGAGAGGATCATCGCTGGATCGTTTCCAGGCATCCCAGGAAGCGCAGGAGTGCTCCAGCCCGCTGCCCAGGTTCCAGCCGTCCCAGATGATGCTCGTCTGGGTGGCGAACTGCAGACCCAACCAGAGAAGTCCTGCAGAGACCTCCTCCAGGGCACCCACCTTGGGACGACCCGATGAGGAGAAGAAGTCGGACTTGAAGAATTTCCCGACGGAGCCCGGGGCCAGAAGGGCCTCACCGCGCATGAGCAGACCCTGTCCGCGAGAGAGGGCGTCGGTACCCACGGGCACCACGGCCCAGGCCACCTCCATCAGCCCGCTCTGGATGGCCGGCGTGGGGCGCTGGTCCTCGGGAATAAGAGTCTCCACATCGACGCCCAGCTCCGCCGCTTGGGCCACAAGCGCGGGATCCACGCCGCGGGCCGACAGACGCACGACGTCCGCCATGGAGACCGACCGCACCAGACGCAGGCGCGGCCAAACACGATCCACGCGTCCGTCCTGGTCCACGTCGAAGTTGACCCAGTCCACGAGCAAGTCCCCTTGGGCGCCACTGTGCAAGGAGCGCAGGTCCTCAGCCAAGAGCTCCGCAGTCGCGGCCCCGCGCTCGACGATCAGACGCTGATCCTCTCCCCGGGTCCACATGTCGAGCGCCGTGTCGAGCAAGCGGAAGAGCGCCACCATCAGGACAGCGGCCAGACCTGCCGCCACCATCAGCTCCACCATGGTGAAGCCCCGGCGAGCAAGGGAGCCCTGAGGGTTCAGTCCGGGGCCTCTCATTGCTCCACGCTCCTCAACACCAGGCCGGGTGCCTGATAGCTCACACCCAAGCGCTTGAAACGCGGGGTCTCCTTCCAGCCGTGTGAGAGGCCCGTCGTGGGGTCGAAAGCGCCCGGGTCATAGCGCACAAAAACACGCCAGTCGATGCGCTGGGACTGCACGCCTATGGGGAGGGACTCGTCTCCCTCCCGTCCCTGCAGCAGGAGCCGCAGGTCGCTCTCCTCTTCGGGGTCCGCGTCCCAGGGAACCGATGGGTCCGTGCGTTGCAATACCCCCAGGTGACACTGACCATGGGTGGCGGGCTCCGAGTCCCAGAAGGACTCCGACCACCAGGCACCGGGCTGCTCCAACTCGAAGCCGAAGTACGACATCTCGGGGGCATCGGCCTGCTCCGCCCAACGGTCCCAGTAGCGGAACGGGAAGCCAATCACGGTGGAACGCAGTGCGTGGGAGCTCGGCACGGTGCCATAGCGACCCCGGAACAGGCCCGCCCCGCCGCCGTCATCGCTACTGGATCTGGAGTCGGGATCGTCGGCGTCGTAGCCGGAGCGCGGCATCTCCAGCGAGCCGCGGCGCTGACGTGTGAAGTGGATCAACTCGTCACCGATCAGGACCGTGCCGGAAGTGCCGAAGCCGTTGGCACTCTCCAGGGGCAAGTTGGAGTCGGAGGGACCGATCCCTCCCGTCAGGGAGCTGACGGCCCAGCCTTCCATCAACGTAACCACCTCCGAGGGTTGGTGAGGCTGGGGGTCGGTGCCCAGCAGGCCGCGACCGTCGGGGGCAATGACGAGGTCGCCGGTGTCCGCGTCCCGCTCGGTGTACGCCAGGATCTCATTCCCGATCCGCAAGAGGCCGCCATCGCTATCCAATGCCCCCAGCACCCCACGCGTGCCTCCCCAGCGACCGCCCGGAATCACGAACCCCGTGGGAGCCAGGCGCATCGTCTCACTGCTCTCGTCCATGGCCTCGGCCAGGATCATCTGCGCGCCAGCACTATGGGTTGGAGGGTTGGTGGCGGGCAAACCCATCAGGAATCGCTGCGAGCCAAAAGCCACCTCGTCCACAACCGCCAAGGGAACCTCCCCATCTTGGGCGTCAAAGGTCGAACCAACGCTGACCGATGAGACCACGCGCGGCAGCTCGCCGGAGGGGAACTTGGTGATACGGGGCAGGAGGCGGGGGTCCGTGGTCCTCGTGCCGACAGTGGGCATGGCGATCGACTCGGGACAGGGCTTATCAAATGCCACGTAGATGCGCTGCACGTTGAACTGCGAGTGGTTGACCTCGAAGCTCTCGGGGGAGCTGGGAATGGCCACTTGCTCACCGCTGGGATCGAAATCCCACCCGTATCCGGTGTACTCGGCGGCTGGCAGGTGCGCTCGCTCCACGACCATCGGCCACCCCAGGTGGTCCGGGTTGGCCCCGGAGACAAAGACCGCGTCCCCCGCACCGGGCCGGCCCCCGTCCACGCCCCGGTCAAGCAGGTGGAACACCGGCAGGACCTGTGTCCCCCCGGGGTGATCGTGGGAGTGGGTCCCCAGGACGCCGCGGAACTGGAAGGCCGAAGCGACGGCTCTCGACAGGTAGAACTCATCCAATTCGGACTCACCCCGCATGGGGTCCCAGTCCGACCCGGCCGTCGGGGTTGGGCCTGCGGACACCACGGGTGGACCGGTGGCAGGTGCATAGGTGCCACCACCACCACCGCCGCCGCCGCCGCCGGGTCCTTCCCCGCCATTGCCGTCAATGGTGCCACGCAAGTCATTCGCGACTCCGCCGGAGGTCAGGGTGAAGTAGAGGGCAGCCAGAGCCTGGTCTCGGTCGCGTACGAGCTGGCCATGGGCCGTGGCCAAGGTGTCGTAGCGCACCCACTCGGTGAACTCGGCCGCATCGGGGCGCGTGAGCTGGACGAACTCGGAGTTGTCCAGGGCGGGCAGATAGGTGAGGTCGTCGGCACCGGGGCAGGGAAGAGAAATGGGTACGCAGTAGCAGCCCATTCCCATTATGCCCTGCACCAGATCTCCCTCCGTGTTGGTCGTGCCCTCCCAGTCCACAACGAACACACGCACCCCACCGGCGAAGCCGGTGGGGTCCTGGTTGCCGTAGTTGGGCAGCTCACTCACCACCACGTCCCCACGGGCCGAGACGTTGAGCACCGTACCGGTGTAGCCCGAGTAGCGAATGATCTCCAGTCCGCCCAGGGGCGCGTTGGGGGGAATGCCCGAGGTGCCCGTCTCATCAAAGGCCCACCTCTGCTGAACGAGGGCGGCGTAGCCTCCGGTCGGGTTGAAGGCAGTCATCACATCGGCTTCCGAGGCCTCACCGGTCGGGTCGTCCCCCAAGGCCAACATCAGACCGCTCATGTTGGTGGCCTCGTACCCGTCGCCGAAGTCGAAGAAGCCGCCGAGGATGGGATCGGGGCCCGTACCGGTAGAGGCGTCTACACCGACTACCCGCGCCACTCGGAAGGGGCCAATGGCCTCAGGTAATTGCGCAGCTCCTGCGGGCAGGTTGGAGGCCAGGGGTGTGGAGTAGCCGTAGAGGGAGACGCTGGCTCCGGCGGGGTGATCCGTGGTGATGGACCCCAGGTTGGCTGGCAGCTCCTCCACGCTCCAGCGCGTACGCGCCAACCGGCCTCCGCGGCCCGCATCCGGCCCCACCTCCACGTGGGTGGCTTCAAGCCCTCCGGATGAGAGCATGTACTCCACAAGTTCGTTGCCCACGCGCACCACGCCCTGGCTGGGGAAACCCTCGGTGTCTTCGAGGGCAAGGAACCCCGTACCCTGGCCGGCCCCTGCGCTCAGCTTCGACATCCCCGGACGTCGGACGCCCGAGGCGGAGCCGTTGACCATCATGCCCAGTTGATCTGGACGGGTACCGAGCACCTCCACGGAGATGTGGCTCCAGGTGTCCACCGGGAGACCCGGGCCCTCTCCTTCCGCCAGAGCCATGCGCGCCTCGGCCGCCTCCCGGAATCCGGGGGTGTCAACGTGATCACCAAAGCCGTCAAGAACGCGCAGCACCAGGTCCTCGCCCTCCATCAGGAGGCTGACCCGGTCCGACTCGCGGCTGGTCATGCCCACGTCCAGCAGATAGCCCTGCCCCAGTGAGGCGGGCTTGACCCACAACTCAAAGAGGGCCGGATTCATCAAGCCACCCGCCTGCGCGTCCGCCCAGCCCACGCGCTTGTCGTTGATGGCAAACCCCAAGGTCTCGTCCGGCAGGTAGCGGCCTTCCAGGTCGCGGGTCTCCCGGTCGAAGTGCAGGGTGCGACCTCGATAGCGCCACTGTTCTTCGAGGCGGGAGGGCCACAGCTGCGCCCAGGCCTCGTCCTCGCGGGAGGCGAACACGTGCTCGCCGGGACCCGGCTCCGCGCTGTCGGAGTCATCACGGGTGAAGCCGGGCAGATACACACGGCCGTCCCGGGTGCCCATATGAGGCCACACGCGCGAGGGCGGTGTGGTGCCCCCGTCCCACTGAGAGGTGGCCTCCGGGCCCGTGGCCCACCAGGTGGCGCGGCGGGTCAGGCGCATGGACTCGTCGAAGGCATCCTGAGTGCCCCACAGAGTGAAGAGATCGCGCTGGGGCACGACCCACTCGACGCGCTCGCGCAAGGCATGGGTGCGCTCCAATCCACTCGGTGCATTGACCGAAGCACGCAGCTGCATGGAGTACACGTCCCGCGATGTGAAACACAGGGGCATGGTGGAGAAGGCCAGGGACGCATCGTTGGCGTTCAGACTGTTCACGTAGAGCGCCAGCGCGTCGACCGAAGAGATGGACGCACCTGCGGTGCCAACGAATTGGTCGGGGGCGGCCGGCGAATCCGATGGCAGCTCTTCAATCCCCGCCGCGGGCAGGACGATGCGCCGCATCCAGTCCTCGAGCCCCTCGAAGGGGCGGCTCTGGATCGTCAGCTCCGCGAGGAGCTTGGCCTCGCTCGCAGTGATACGCGAGTTCTGCCCGCGCAGCTGCAGGTTCTCGAAGAGCGCACGCAGCACGAGCCTGGGCGCGGTGTTGACGTTCACCGGTCGGCGGGCCAGCACGCGCACCTCCGTCTCCCAAGCCAGGTAGTCCCGATCCAGAACCTCATTGAAGAGGATGCGCCCGTTGTTGCTGCGCGACTGCACGTAGCGCAGCTCTCCCCCCTCTTTATCGCCGATCCAGATCGTCGCGCCCTCATTCAGGTAGCGTCCATCATCCACGGCCAGGGAGAGGGTCTCTCCACCCTCGATGGGAGTAATCAGACGCACGGACCTCTGCCAGGCACTGCCCGCGCAGACTCCCGCGTGGACGCTGCCCACCTCACCCAGTGCGTTGTAGGCGCCGTTTCCGACGCCCCCCACAATGGCGAAGCTGTCGGACTCTCGCAGCTGCTCGATGGTGTCGAACTCACGCAGCCGACCATCGGGTCCCGAGATGCGCCAGATCACGGGGGCGAACGAACGCTGGTCCATGGCGTGCGCCCCCACTGGGTGATCAGAGGGCGGACGTGGCCCATCGGTCATCCAATCGCCGTCATCGTTCTGGTGGGTGTTCACCCCTCGCACCCGAACCTCTATCTCGCCCTCTTCGTCGAGAACGTAGTGGATGATCTCGCCCTGGATGACGATGAACCCCTCACGCTCACTGAACGTCGTGGCGTCGTTGAGGGCCAACCCGTCCGCGTCTCCCGCAAGCACGTCGGAGGTGCGAGTGATCATGCCCATGGCGCCGGCCAGCAACTGGGGCGGTGCACTGTTCAGATCGATCAGCCCCGCCACGTCGCGCACGTCCAGGTCCCACATGGGGCCCGTCGCGTCGTTGGCCTTCAGGAAGTCCTCGTCAAAGATGTTGTCCACGGTCAACTCCTCCAGGGAGTCGGCCCAGGGCGAGAGGTCGGGCAAGCCCGCGTGAGAGGCTCCCAGCTGCCCGCGGGCGTGACGCGCGGCGGAGTCCAGCAACAGCCGCGCCTCGGCCCGGTCGGCCAGATGTGCGCTGGCCCGATCCGCGTTGCGGGCGGCCAGCAGGAACGGAGCGCACAACACGAGCAGCGAGAGGACCACGAGCAACACCGCCATCAGGGCGAAGCCCTCGCGTCCGCGGGCAGATCGGAGGATTGGTTTGAGGCCTCTCATTCGACCGTCCCGTACACGTTGACCCGAATGATCTCCACGCCGCCCTCGCCGAAGTCGAGGCCCACCTCCACCGGCCGCAGATGAACCGTTGGATCCAAACCGCCACCGGCCATGAACTCCACGGAGGGGGGCGTCTTGGAAGTGAAATCCACCCCCAAGGGCAGCACCCCCTTCTCGCTGCCCACCACGACTGCCAAGACCAGCCTGTCTAGGATTCCCGAGGGCAGGGTGGTTCCACCGCCCACGAGCAGAGGCCCCTCCACGTTCCAGACGGGCACGTCGGAGGCGGTTGATGCCAGAGGAACGCCGTTGACCAGCAGGCGCAGGGTGCGCTTGTCGTACACACACCGCACGTGATTCCATTGATCGGGCCGCAGAGCCCCACCCCCAGCCTGCACACCGACCCTTCCCCCGCGTCGGGGTTGGCCCAGAGCGTCCACTTCGCGCCGATACAGGGTGGCCGAGAGTCCCCCGCCGGCGGTGGTCTGCAATTGGAAAGCATCACCGATCTCGATCAGTTGGGCCCCCACCAGATGCTCGGGCTTGTAGCTGATCTCCAGACTGAACCCGTCAGTCAGGTCAAAGGCGGGATCGTCCTGCACGGGAAACTCTGCCCGCGCACCGGCGGGTGCACCATCGAACGAGAGGCCTCGCCCCATGAACCCGTCGTCGTCCAGCAGGGAGCCACTCCCCAGGAAGACGCCGTCGATGCCATCGGAACCGCTGAGGGTCTCGTCCTCGAAGTGCCAGGTGCCCACCACGCGCATGCCCACGGTCAGGATCTCGCCGGTCTTGCGATCAAGGGTCACGCGAGCGGGAGCCCCCAGGGCCACAGCTGTGTTGTGCGCGGTGCGCAGCAGGCTCGTCACCTGACCCAGAGCGGCGCGCCGACCGGGATCGAGGGTGGCAAAGGCACCCAGCCCCATGCCCATCATCACGGCGATCAGCCCCATCACGAGCATCAGCTCGATCAGGGTCATGCCCGCGTTGTAGCGGGCCGGACGCGGGGGACTAGTCCCGTTCAATCTCGAAGTTGGCGATGTCATCTGCGTTCCCGAAAATGCCGTCGGGGCCGGCGGAGATGATCTGGAAGCTGGACTTGCGATGGGGGTCTCCGGTCTTACGGGAGACTCGTCCCTTGACCGGGCCCTCGATGTCCAGACCCACCTCGTCATAGGTGAGGTAGTGGATCTCCTTCTCGTAGTCCCGACGGTGGATGTAGGCCAGGGGATTCCCCCAAAGGTCGATCAACTCGAAGGCGTCGGGGCTGCTGAAGCGCGTCAGAGTGGTCTTGGTGCTGTCTCCGTCCGTGTTGCCCAGGGCATCCTCACCTATCTCTGCGGCCTGCCACGGACGGCCTTGCCTCCACAGGCTGATGACCAGCATCTCCACGCCCATGTTGATGCGGTTGGGCTTGGGATCGAGGCTGGCCGGAAAGGTCGAGGGGGGGAAGCGTTCGAACTCGTTGTAGTACTCCTGCACCAGCCCGCCGATGGTCTGGATCAGAGCCTTCGTGTTGCCCACCTCCACACTGATCTGGGCACTGCGCACGGAGCGCACCAGGAAGGTCACCAGGATGGACAGGATCAGGAGCACCGCCAGGAGTTCGATCAGGGTGAAGCCACCCTGGGTCCCGTTCTGCTCGGCGACCGCGGAGGACGACCCGGAGTCACGGGCGAGGAGGGCTCGAAGGGACTTGGAGATTCTCATGGTCGAGCCTGGGTTCTAGAGCCGCCGCCGTACGACGCCTACGTGGTCCACGGACACCGAAGCTCGGCGGCCGGCACGGCCCTCCACGAAGATGCCAAAGCGTAGCGGCTGGCTGGAACGGCCTAAGGTGGGCAGTGCCAGGTTTTCGATCACGGGGACGTCATCCACCCAGAGGGTGACGGTGGTGTCCGAAGAGGTCTCCCCGCGCTTTTCAATACCCACGCGCATGGGCTCCCCCACGTTCCATTGGGCGGTGTACAGGTCCTGCGCCGCCGCGTCCAACTCGCCCTTCTTGGTCAGGGTCGCGCGCACGGCACCATCCCAGTGACGCACGAGCTCCACGGCGGCATGGGTTCGGATGTCTCCGGTACGGCCCTCGGTCTCGCGCGCCACAAAGATGCCCACGGTCACGTCCCGCGAATCGGGGTGAACGGTGAGCTCGGCCTCCAGGGAGAGCAGACGGTCCGCGGGAAGCTCCCGGTACAGCCGGGTCCGGCTCTCCTTGGTGAGCTGTCCCTCGATCCACACGGCTCCGTCCCGCAGGCGCACCTCCGCGCCGTAGCCCTGGTCGTAGGTCCAGCCGTTGCCCACACGCCCCACGCGGTCGAAACGATCCCGCCAGAACTCCTTGCTCTCGTGGTCGCGAATGCGAGCGCTCTGGGTCTCGGCGTATTGACTGGGTGCATCGCCCTCGGCTTCGTTGCGGCGGATATCCACCAGCTCGGCGAAGCTGGCCTGGGCCTGCCCCGAGTCTCCGCTGAGGTACTGCCACCAGGCCATTCCGTTGCGCGCCGAGGCCATATCGGGGTTGAGAGTCAACGCCGCACCGAAAGCGGCCTCAGCCTTGCCCAATTCTCCCAGCACCAAGAAGTTCAGGCCGCGGCGCGCGTGCACGACCGGGCGTGCAGGATCGATGCTGAGGGCCCGCTCAAAATAGCGCTCGGCCGAATCCGGATCGCCCCCCTCGCTGGCCAGGGCGCCCATAGCCACCAGCGCATCGGGGAAGTCCAACTCCTGATCGAGAGCGGCGCGGAAGCTCGACATGGCTTCGTCGTCTTCATCACGCTGCGTCTGCAGACGCCCGCGCTGATAGAGGGTCCACGTGTCTTCCGGGTTGGCCGCGTGGGCCATCTCGATGTAGGTCCAAGCCTCCTCCGGATGGCCCGTGATCTCAGCCACCCAGCTCAAGCTGCGCCAGCAGAGCCACCCCCGGAAAGGATCGACAGCGGCGGCCTGGCGCAGAGAGCGCACGGCCTCTCCATCCTCCTGGGCCTGCAGTGCAGCCAGCCCACGGGCGAAGAGCAGATCAAAGCTGGCATCCGGGCCGTCGCCAGCCTCCTCCTCCAGTCCCTCGCTCTCACCCAAAAGGACCGCTGCGGCCAAGACCCCCGCGGGACCCAGGTCCGCTTCGGGATCGGCGCTGGCCCCGCGCTCAAATGCGTCGCGTGCCGCCTGCACCTCGCCCCGAGCCATCAGCACGCGACCGAAGTCCGTGCGGATGCCCACACGCTCGGCGCGCAGATCAGGGCCCGTGGGCTCTCGCTTCTGGGCCTCGTTCAAGTGCTCATAGGCCTCGTCGTATTGACCGGCATCCAGGAGAAACCGTCCGTAGAGCCAGCGTACAAGCCAGTCCGTGCGCGAACGGCGGAGGCCCTCGTCAAAGGCCTGCTGAGCCGGACCACGCATGCGGAAGCGGGCGTACAGATCCCCCAGCCGGGCCCACGGTTCAGGCTCCGTGTGCAGGTCGCCTTCAGTCAGGCCCGCATAGACGTCCAGGGCAGCCTGGAAGTCAAAGCCCAATTCATGGCACCGGGCCAAACCCAGATGGGGACGCACATCGGTGGGCTGCAACCGGACGCACATGCCATACAGGTCCTCAGCCGCTTCCAGAGCACGCGGGGTCTCGTTGCGCAGCTCAAGACACTCCCCGGCAAAACGCATGGCCCCGTCATAATCTCCCGGGCGCAAGTCCGACCCGAAGGCGGCGCGGCCCAGCTCCACCCTATTCGTTGGCGTATCGGCAAAGCCGAACTCCTGCACGCGCTCGGCCTCATAAGCCACGGCTTGCTGACCGGAAAAGCGCTCCTTGCCGGTGCTGGGATCAATCTCAAGGAACAAGATGGCCTCGCCACTGCCCCTCAGCCCAAAGCGCTCCTTGTTCTCGATGCGGCCGAACTTCAGGTTGGCCACCACGATCCAGTCGTAGAGCTTCTTGCGCGCTTCAATGCGGGCGAGGCGCTCGTCGACGGTGAGGTCGGCGTCCGACGCTCCGCTCACCGTCGTAACCTCTTCCGAGCCTCCGCTGCTGATGGGCGCAGGCTCCATGGACGATGCATTGAACAGGCCCTGGGCCGATCGGGTCGGGATCCGGGTGCGAAGGTGCTTGCCCATGTGCTTGGCGGCGGGGCCGTACGCGCTGGGGGGGGCCAGAGCGGGCAGAGGCTCAAGCGGAGGTAAGATCAACTCCAGTAGCGGCAGGGGAGTGGTGTCCCGTGGAGGCGAGAAGAGGTCGCGCTGGAGGGTCCCGCTACGACTCGCGGTCGGCAAGGCCAGGCCACTGTCGGGCACAGCGGCCTGTGAGTAGCTCTTGGCGGCACCAGAGGCTCCACCGCGGAGGTCCACAGCCCCATCGGAGATCAAGCCGTAGGCACTCCAGCCCAGGAGGCCTGCTACGGCAAGGAAGACGCCTGTCTCTTTTTTCATTTCCATGGTGATGATCCCCGAGGCTACTGCCCGGCCTCCTCGTCACCCAGGTTGTCCTTGATGCGCACGACCTGATACTCGATCTCCGCCTTGACCGATCCGATCTTGTTGCGCTCGTTCTTGACGTTGAACTGGCCGATGGCCAACGGACCTCCGCTCCCATCTTCCGATGCGGGCTCCTGGCTGGCCACGATCAGGCTGGTCACCGACTCAGCACTGGACAGAAGCGTGAAGGTGACGCTCGTGCGCTCCACGGTTCCCAATCCACTGCGGGAGCCAAAGCCCGGATCGAGTCTTATGGCGATACGACTGATGCGATCGACGCCAGCGTCCGCAGCGAGACGAGCCACCCGCTCCAGGAGGTCCAAGGCCTCAAGCCGGCGCTCGATCTCCGGCAGACTGTTCGTCTCCAGCATCTCAATGCCCCATCCATCTGGGTAGTTCATGCGACGACGACTGGCCAAGAGGTCCAGGTCCTCACGCACCTCCTCCACACGGGTGAAGTAGATCCCGCTCGCGGATCCGGCACCTGACTCCACGACAAACCCAAGACGCGGGCGGAAGGCCGTGGCACGGGACATGACGCTGATGGCCTCGCGCAGATCATCGTTCTCCTCGGCGGCGGCATTGCGATGGGCCGTGGAATAACGCTCGGCCTTGAGGTCTCCACGGTTCTTGTTGCGCAGGCGCTTGGCCGTGCCCAGGTCCGTGCCGTAGAGGCTCTGCACCACGTACAGGCCGATCACAAAGACCAGAAACCCGCTGCCGAGGGTGACCAGGAAGCGCTTGTTCTCCTGCCAGTAGTCGTTCATGTCCATGGCTAGTACTCCTCCCCTTCGGCATCACCCTCGCCGTCGTCGGCAGCGGGCGGCGGCGGACCGAATAGACATAGATCCAGGGAGAACTGATCCCTATCGATGGACTCTTTCATGCGGCCACCGCTCTTGCCATCCCCCACGAGAGCCTCGCGCAGAGCACGCGTCATCTCCTGGAACTGGCGGCTGGGAGAGTCGGTACCGGGCCGTATCATCCCGCGCACCATGAGCATCGGCCGCTCGGAGTTGCGCTCCACTCCCAGCTCGGGGTCGAACGTCCACTCACTGGTGAGCTCCGAGACCCAGAAGTCGCCGGGCAGGGAGTTGTCGAGCTGGCTCATCGCACGCGCGCCCTGTTCACCCAGACCCGCCACCCACTGAAGCTGTGAGGCAAGCACCCGCAGGGACTCGTTCTCCTCGATCAGCTGCTCGGCCTCGCGATGTATCCGGGTCTCCCGAGAGAGGCGGGACTGTAGCCCGGCGTTCTCGCTGTTGACCCTGTCAAGCTCATCGGCGAGGTGGACCGTCTTGAAGCCCAGGTAGCACACGGCCAGCAGCGCGGCGGCAATGAGCCAGATGGTCTCGCCCCAGAAGGCTCGCTTCTTGGCAAGGCTGGCGGGCAGGATCTCCAGACTGTAGGCCCCGGAATCGGAGCCCATGGTGGCCAGCCCCAGGGCCACGACCGCCTCCAGCTTGAACTCTTCAAGCAGATCCGCACTGGCTGCATCCAGCTTGTCGGTCTCCACCATGCGGAAGGCGTCGAAGAGCTCCACGGTCACGCCCATGCCCCCCGAAATGTACTGAGGCAGGCCGTCCAGGGCTGCGCCGCCCCCGCAGAGCATGACGCGATCCACCTTCAGGCCGCTGATCTTGACCTGGCTCTTGCAGAACAGGATGGCCGACTGAAGCAGGGAGAGGATCTGACCTGCGGCGCCCATGATGGCGCGGCTGGCCTTCTCGTGATTGGGGGTCGGGTGCGCGGCTCCGGAGCGCAAGCTTGCATACTTCAGCTTGAGCTTCTCGGCTTGTGCGGGGCCCACGTTGAAGCGCTGGGCCAGGGCCTGGTCGAAGAGCCGGCTGCCTCCGGAGAGATTGCGCGCGAACAGGAGGTCCGGCCCCCGGGCAATGACCACGTCGATGTTGTCGTGCCCGATGTTGGCCAAGAGAACGGTCTCATCCTCCACCACACCGAAGTGGGTCCAGGCGTTGTACAGGGCGATGGCGCTGGGGCTGAAGCTGTCCAGGTTCCCACCCGTCAGGTCCAGGCCCTCAAGGTGATCGTCCAAGAGACCCTCGCGGGCCATGGCCAGCAGGACCACGTCCTCCCCCTCCACCTCGGGGAGCTCGGGCAGGAGGTTGAAGTCACTCGCCACCTCGGTGCCGGACTGATCACCAATCTCGGACACCTCAAACCGCATCAGGTTGCGTAGCTGCCAGTCGGGCACCCGCGGCACGCGGGTGTAGCGCACGTTGACATCGCGCCCGGTCAGCCCCACCCGTGCCGCCACGGGTTTGAAGCCCTGGGCCAGCTCCTCCCAACCGCTCAACAACCAGCTGGTATCCCCTTCAGTCGCACTGGAGCCCAGGGAGGGATTGCCACGGGCATTGAAGTCCGTGACATGGAAGGTGTTCCCCTTGTACTGACCGCACAGGGCAATGGCCGAACTGGCACCTACGTCGATACCTGTGGAGGTGCGCGCCATTACTGATTCTCTCCGCTGCCGGGGGACACGTGATACTCCTCTTGGAGATAGGTTCGCATGCGCGCTGCCAACCCTTTGGCATCGCGACTCTCAAGAGTCTGGAGGATGGACTGCAAGCGCCGCACCTCCTGCCGGTCCAGATCGGTTTCCAGGGCTGCCAGATCCTCATCCACTCGAGACACCGTGGACCGTGCACCGGCCTCGACCTCCGAGCCGGTGTAGCGGGTGGCGATTTCACTGGCATGGTCGCGGCACTCCCGGTACAGGCCGGCCAGGCGGAAGAAACTCGCACGTTCGATCTGGCCCTCCAAAGAGCTCACCGCTTCAAAGCCCGTGCGCAGGAGGGTGGCACGCTGAGATTCGGCCCGCCTCACGAGATGATCCTCAAAGGGGTACCGGTCGAGAAGTTGCTGCCAGAGGTTGAGGCACTCGCCCAGGCGGCCCGCTCGCTCAGCCCCTTCCGCATCCGCAGCCAGGTTGATGGCAGCCGTGCGCTCCTCTTGGAAGCGCACCTGGATCAGGGGCATGGCGCCGCCGGACAACTCGACAATCATCTGAAATGCTCCCCCTTTGCTGAGACCGCGCACGTTGCAGGGCTTGCCCAGGGCAACGCGCAGTAGGTTGACGCCCTTGCCGATCACGAGGTCCGTCACGCCCTCCGCCGCAAAGTCCTCCTGCTGCAGGGCGTAGCCCCCCACACCCATGGTCGCCAGACCCCCTTCCAGTGCACTTGGTTCGGCAGTCCAGACGAGGACCGCCCCCTCGCCACCACTCGGATCGAGCCGCACCCCGTTGGCCTCTTCCGTGAGTTGCAGATCGAGTGCAGCCTGAGCCGTGGTACCCGCAGGGCGAAGGTGCATCCCCGAGAGCAGGGTGGCATCCACCTTGAACAGACTCAGAGAGCGCCCCGCCTCGAAGAAACGGTACTCGTCAAATACGGCTCGGGGCTCACCGCCGGCACTCGCCACAAGGCTGGCATCATCGACGGAGACGCGCCCTGCATTGTCCGCATCCTCTCCCTCGCCGCTCCCGCCAACCGCGGCAGCCAGCAAGAGGCGTGCCCGGTCGTAGCCCTGGGGCACGGTCAGGGAGAAGGTCCGTTCGGAGAAGGCTGTGCTCTCGGAGATCGCATCGCCAAAGCTCGCACAGGGGGTGGGGTCTTGGGTCTGGGCGCCACGGGCCAGTTCGATGCCCATGCGGAGGTGCGCTGCTCCGGAAACGCGCACGCGGGCAGTAGCCATGAGCTGCTGGCTGTGGCGCACGTCCACCCACGGGGAAGCATGCACGGCACTCTCCCCCGCAGCCAGGGAAACGGACAAGCCGAGCTCACCGGAATAGGCGGCGCGGGGGGAACGACCGAAGGCCGCTTCGCCCTCGTCCAGGGCTTCCCAATCACTGGGACCCTCAAAGGAGAAGCCGTCCTCCAAGAGGTTGCCGGCGAGGGGCGTCACAGGGCGACCGCCGGAGCTCTCCTCGCCGCCGCGATTCATGGCCCACCAGCCGGCAGCAGAGCCGGCGGCGAGAACAACCAGGACCAGAGCACCCACGGGTGACTTCTTCTTCGCCCGCGCCAGGTTCTCTGCGCTGATCGTGTGCTCTTCGCTTTCGGTCGGCGCGAGGGTGGGCGCAGGCACGGGTGTCGGTGTGGGAAGCGGCTCAACCCGAACCTGGGGAGCCTGCGCGGGAACGCTTCCTGGAACAGGGCGGGCGGGTTCCTCGAGGGTCAGTTCTTCAGAGTCGCCCGAGTCCCCCTCGAGCACAATGTCGTCCATCCCTCCGGAGCCATGGTCCTCCGCATCGACACGCGCGAGGGTGCAGTGGATTGTTCCGAAGGTCACCCGCTGTCCGATGTCGAGACGGGCCTCCAAGATCTTGGCGCTGCCGATGCGCGTCCCGTTGGTACTCCCCAGATCGCGCACGCTGACCCCTTGATCGTCCACACTCAAACGCGCATGGGCCCCTGACACGGAAGCGTCGGTCAGCTGCAGGGATGAACCCGACTTGCGACCTACGGTGAACCCGTCCCCTTCAATGGGGAAGGACTGACCCTCTAGGGCGCCGTTTTCGACGCGCAGGGAGTACCGGTGGGGCATGGGCGGCGGAGGGGAACGAATCGACTCCCACCGCCAGGCACCCCTGGGGGGCATGCTGACCGTGGAGGGCTGGGGAGATTGTGGAGTGGGGTCGGGCGTGGGGCCTATCCCCATCGGAGCGCCCAGTAACCCTCCCCGTGCCCATGGAAAGGGCAATGGGAACGCATCGGGCGCGGGGAGGGTAGCGCAGAGTCGGGGCCCCGCAAAGGGACCTTTGGCCCTGGTTCTCCCTGCCCTGGCCCCCGGGCGGTTCAGAATCCCATGGATTCTCGCAATGAGACCCAACTCCCATGCCCCAAGACCACGTGATCCAGCAGGGGCACCCCCACCAGGCGGCCCACCTCCAGGAGTCGCCGGGTCACCTCTTTGTCCTCTGAGCTGGGCTCTGGGTCCCCTGAAGGGTGGTTGTGCGCCACGATCAGCGCCGCAGCACCACGCCTCAGGGCAGGAGCAAAGACTTCCCGGGGATGGACCAGGGAGGAGGTCAGGGTACCCAGGCTGACAATCTGCTGACCCTTCAGACGGTGCCTGGGATCCAAAAAAAGAGCGTGGAAGCTCTCCTGTTGCTCCCCGCGCAGTTCGGGCGCCAAGAGGCGGTAGACCGCCTCCGGCCGGGCGAGGTGGGGGCAAGGGTCCGGCCGATCCCGCTCGACCCAGCGACCCAGGGCAAAGGCCGCTTCCAGGCGTCCGGCCTGGCAAGGGGTCAAGGCATGCCCCTGGGTGAGTTCCTCCGGTGAAAGGCGAGAGAGACCGTGCAGACCATATGTGGTGAGCAACTCCCCAGCCGAATCCTCCCCCACGGCTCTACCTCCCAAGAGTCTGGTGAGGAGGGTCTTGGGCTCCGGGTCACGGGAAACAATCACACCCGGATAGACGCTTCTCCAGCCGTAATGGTGTCCGAGGGGACGCCGATTCCCAGAAACGGGAAGTCCTGGATTTACCTTTCGGATTCCGGGAATCAAATTTGGATATGCGGCCGAACTGGATTGGTGCGGGTCATTCGGCCTGCGAACGAAGCGAAGGAGGAAACGTGAGCGTTCTTGCGACAACCCTAGGCGCGGCCCTCTTGGGGGTTTGGTTGGTGGAGTCCCTGATCTTCGCCTACTACTGGCGCGACTTGAAGCGAAGTGAGAATGCACGGCCCCTCAAGCCTGTCCCCATGGGATAGGCCTAAGGGTCGAAGGGGGGGCCTCCCCCACATTGGACGGGAGAGGCTGACGAGCAGCCGCGCTTAGAGCACAGGCTCAAGGCGGCTGCTCTCTTTTGTCCCGACCCCCAGCCGGGCTCGGCCCGCCGAACCCCCTCAGCGGGGTGGAAACACATCTGCCAGCACAGAATCCAATTCCAGGCCCACGCGCGCCTTGAAGACTGCCCGCGGAGTATCCCCCTTCGGACCGCACTCGATCATCTCCCGCAGCAAGGGGGCTCCGAAGTGGCTCTCCATGTGGGCCACGAACAGAAGCGACTGCGCGTAGGCGCGCTCGATGGCCTTGGGATCATCCCACTTGGCGAGCGAGCCCTTGAGTTGATCGAGAGGAAAGGGCCGTGCCGTGCCCATCGCCATCCTCGCGCGCTCCAGATCGCCAGCCGCTGGCCCCCGACGGCCTCGCTCCAGCCATTGGGCCAGGCCCTCGTTGAGCCAACCGGGGACCGCCCCCCCACCAGCCCCGTCTACGAATGCGTGCAGCAGCTCGTGGCGCAAGACGCTCACCACTCGCACCAGTTCCCGTGAGAGGTCCGTCAAGGGAACGCGAATCGTGCCGTCATACACGCCCCCGGCCCAAGCCCCCACCTGCGTCACCGCACTGAACCCCTCCTGTGTGTAGATCACCACACGAATGGGTTGACCGTGATCGGCGGGTCGCGTGCCGAACCACTCACCGTATTCCAGATAGGCATCTTCCAGGGCCATCACCAGGGTCTGCACGTCTGTGCGTACCTCCGTGCGATTCAAGTCGAAGGCCACCTCGAAGTGCAGAGTGTGCCGCGTGAAGAAACCCTCTTCGGCTTCCTCGCTGCGCCGGTATCGCTCAAGGAGGCCGGGCAGGTCGAGGCGCTCGGGATGCAGGTCCACGGCCTGCTGCAGAAGATCAATCGAGCGCGTGCGGTCCCAAGCATCTCCGTCGTGCAGAAACATCGCCCAACGCGCGTAGGTCTCCGCCAGGTTGTGGGCGTAGACCGCTTCATCCGGACGCGCCGTCAGACAAGCGGCGAAGTGCTCGGCAGCTTCTTCGAAAGCCTCCTTGTCCAGGGCGTCAATGCCCGCCTTGTTGCGCGCCGACCAAGGGGATGGTGCAAGCGATGGAGGGGTCTCCTGCGCCACAGATGTGGACTCAGGCGTGCTGGTTGGCGCCACCTGTTCGAGGCCATCTGGAACCTGGGTTCGGGCGGGACCTGATGGGGCACGAAAGCTCTCCAGGAATCGCCCCCCTATCAGGAGAACGGCCAACGCCAGCAGAGCCGCCGCGAGGGTGTAGCGGAACCTCATGCCCCGCCCTCCCCACCGCGCCCTATCCCCCGGGCACCAGCCATCGCTGGAAAGAGCCCATAGCTGGCCGGGTAGCCCAAGCTGGACTCCAACTCCCGCACCCGGCCCAGATAGGACTCGTGCAGTGCTTCCAGGTCCTCCTGTTTGGAGTCGTCACAGTAGTAGGTACGACACCCCAACGGACGCCCTTGGCGAGCCTGACAGCGACCGCCCACATGGTAGGGGCAGCGGCCAGGGGCCTCCGGCGCGGGGGCCCGGGGGTGACGATCCGCGGTGAAGTCGGTCTCCAGTCCCGTGGCGTAGAGGTCGTGGTCCGCTTCTTCGAAGCGACAGCACAGGCCGCTCATCTCGCACCGGGGTGAGAGCGCGTTCAACTCGACCTCCAGCTCCGCGTAGAGGGCTTCAAGTCCGGCGAAGGCACGCTGGCGCAGCTCTTCAGGCACGACCACGGCAATTCCGGGACACACGGTACGCGCACTCTCGAAACCGCTCGGGTCGCTGAGCACGCTGGGCCAGTAGGGGAACGTGCGACAGTGGACGGGTCGCTGCTCGTAGACGGTGCACTCGCGTGTGCCCTCAAGCAGGTCGCAGCGGCCCTGGTCGTCCCGCAGGGATGTGCGCAGGTGCCCACTCTTGGGGTCGGGGACCTGGCGCACGTGGCGAGCGGCAAATGCCGCGGGCTCCATGCCCAGAACAGAAGCCAGAGCCTCGACCTCCCCGTCTTCAAGCCACACGTGCCCCTCGCCAAAGGTGCAGCAGCGGCCGGACCGCTGGCAGCCGAAGCGAAACGGTACGACACCCTCCAGGCCCGGATCTGGAGCGACACGCTCACTCTTTGGATCCACTTGCGGGTGACTCATCTCAGCCTAGCGCCCCGGGGGCCGACGCCGGCGGATTCCGCTACGGGTCTTGCTCTTGCTCGGCTCGGGCGCCGTGAAATCGAGATCCTGAAAGCCCTTGAGCTGGCCGCGCACCTCGCTGAGGAACTCGTCCCAGGATTGAAAGCGCACGTCGGCATCCTTGGCCATCATCTTCTCGATGATGAAGTGCAGGTGTGGAGAGAAGGCCTTGCTCTTCAATTCTGGGCTCTTGAGGTTGTCCATCACGGCCATGCGCAGGGTGTCCTCGTCGCCGTCGCCCTCAAAGGGCAGGCGGCCCACGACCAACTGGAAGAGCGTCACTCCCAAGCTATAGATGTCGCTACGGATGTCGGCGCCAGCACCTCCCTCAGCCTGGTTGGGATCCAGGTAGGCCACCGTGCCTACGGCAGAGTCCTCAGGATTGCGATCGTCGGAGCGGGTGCAGAAGCCCAAGTCGATGAGCTTCACCTCGCCCCCCGCCGCGAGCATGATGTTCCCCGGCTTGACGTCCCGATGCACCAGGTCCTTGGAGGCCATGTACTCCAGGACCTCCGCCACCGAGAGGATGATCTTGAGCGCGGGCGGCTCCGAGAAGGCCGTGCCCTCATCGAGGATCTCGAGCAGGGTCTTGCCCTCGACGAGCTCCTGTCGGCAGAGGTAGGTCTCGCCGCTGCGATTGACCCCGTAGCCCCGGACCAGACCGGGGTGGTCCAACTTCTCCAACAGCCGTGCCTCTCGAATGAAGGAGTCCAGCTGGGTCTTGTCCTCGGTGCAGCGCCGATTCAGGACCTTCATGGCGATCACCCGCCCCCCCTTGCGCTCCTGGACCCGAAACACGTCTGCCGTTCCGCCCGATCCGAGGAGGCCCAGGACCTCTATCCCCGGGACCTCCGGCTGTTCCCCGGCACGTGTGCGCCGCAGCATCAGGACGCGCTCGGCCGCCCAACCCAGCCGGGCTTCCAGCAGGTCGTCTAGCGGCTCACCCTGCTTCAGGGGCGCGAGCAGAGGTTCGGCCGTCTCGCGGGAGAGATACCCCCGATGGACGAGGAGGGCCAGGAAGCGGGCATCGTTTGGGGGGCTCATACGCGGCGGTGGTCGTTCAAGGTCAAGGAAGCAAGAGTGTAGCGCTCCCCTTGCATGCTACCGTAGCCAGCATGCACACATACCGCTCCAGGAGATTTGCACTACTCGCAGGCCTGTGGATTCTTGGCTCGGTCCAGGTCAGCGCTCAAGATCCCGACCGAATCCAGACGGACCGACCCGGTAGAGAGCTACTGGACGTGCCCGCCGAGGACGAGGCCTTCACGTTCGCTGTATTTGGGGATCGCACAGGCGGCCCCGCAGAGGGCGTCAAGATCCTGGCCCAGGCCGTGGAGGACGTGAACCTGGTGCAGCCCGACCTGGTGATGACCGTGGGCGACCTGATCAACGGCTACAACACCCGACCCGAGTGGATGGTGCAGATGACTGAGTTCACGGGCATCATGGACCGGTTGCTGTGCCCCTGGTATCCGGTAGCGGGCAACCATGACGTGTACTGGCGCGGGCCGGGGCGCCCCGAGCGGGAACACGAAGCGGACTACGAGACGCACTTCGGTCCCCTCTGGTACGCGCTGCGCCACAAGGACTGCTGGTTCCTGAGCCTGTACACCGATGAGCCCAACCCCGAAACGGGGGAGCGCAACTTCAGCAAGGCCGAGTGCCAGCGCATGAGCCCCGAGCAGATGGCCTTCCTTGACCAGGCTTTGAAGCGTGCCTCGGGCGCACGGCACGTGTTTGTCTTCCTGCATCATCCACGCTGGCTGGGAGGCAACTACGGGGATGATTGGGAGAAGGTCCATCAACGGCTCGCGGCAGCGGGCAATGTGACCGCCGTCTTCGCCGGACACATCCATCGCATGGTGCACAGCGGCGTGCGCGATGGAATCGAGTACATGACCCTGGCCACGGTGGGTGGCGGCCAGTCAGGCATTTCCCCCGAAGCGGGCTACCTGCACCACTGGAACCTGGTCACGGTCCGCGAAGGCCACATCGCGGTCTCCACCTTCCCGGTTGGCGCGGCCATGGACCCACGTCAGATCACTGAAGAGGTCAGTAATCAGGTGCGCGCCCTGAGCAGCGGCCTGCAACTCAAGGTGATCTCCACGCCCGAGATGGATGCCAAGGGAGCGGTGGATGGAGAGATCATCGTGGAGGTCACCAACCCCCAAGCCACGCCGATCGAGGTGCAGATCGGACTGGAGAGTGCCGACTCGCGCTGGCTCTTCATGCGCAACCACCATCACGAGCGCCTGGAGGCGGGGCAGAAGACACAGTTCCGGGCCCTCGCCCTGCACCAGAGAGCGGAAATCGATGAGAGCCTGCGTTTCCCCGTGGCCCAACTGCAGGCCGACTACCTGGGAGAGAACGTGCGCATTTCCCTTCCTGCGCGCTCCACCGAGATCGCCCCGCGCCTCAAGGCCACGCCCGATGACCTGCCCCCCCTGCCGCCGGGCTTCGACTACTCGATGGACTTCAACGGAACCACGGACGCGCTCGTCCTGGCAAGCGACAGCCTCGACCTGCCCGACGGTCCCTTCACCCTGGAGACCTGGCTGAACGCCAAGCGCTTTGGGGAGCGCACGGGGCTCATCTGCAAGACCGAGAGCTCCGAGTTCGGGATGTTCGTCAACGGGGGGAAACCCAGCTTCATCGTGCACCTGAATGGGGCCTATGTGACCGCTGGCGTGGAGGCAGCGCTCCTTGAAGTCGATCGTTGGCACCACATCGCGGGCGTCTTCGATGGCCAAGAGGTTCGACTGTACGTGGACGGTCAACCGGTGGCGGCCGCGCCAGGAAAGGGCAAGCGCACGCGCAACGCCTTGCCTCTGATCATCGGTGCCGACGTGAACTCCAAGGGGAAGAGCACCTCACCCTTTCACGGCAGTCTCGACGCCGTCCATCTCTCAAGCGGGGCGCGCTACGCGGGCGCCTTCGAACCTGTAGCCCGCCCCGACGCGGATGACACCTCTCGATTGCTCCTGCAATTCGACGGCTTCCTGGGGCCCTGGTCCCTGGACTCGTCCGGTCAGGGCGGCCACCCTCGCATCCAGGGGCAGCCGGACCTGACCAGGCGCTAGCCGCCATAGAATCCGCTGCGCAGCAAGGCGCATTGCGCTGGTCGAAAGTAGGCTGCTGGACATGATCCGCCCTGCACCCTCGGCCTCGCTCTCGACGGCTCTCAGCTCAGCTGCCCTCCGGAGCCTGACCTGTGTCCTCATCTCGACCCTGGGCATGGGTCAGGTGGAGGAGCCGCCCACGCCCCAAGATCCCGATAAGGCGGCGCCCCGCCTCGGCGAAGACCTGGCTGCCCGAGCGGATGACACGAGCCTCTCCTTTGAGGAGTTGGATGAGCTGCTCTTGTGGCGCTATGGGGTGTCGCCCGACGGCCAGGCCGCACTGAAACAACTCCTTGACCTGCAGGTGCTCGAAGCCCTGGCCACCGAAGCCAAGATCGAGGTCTCCTCGACAGACCTCACGCGTCGCTGGTCAGAGTTGGAAGCGGACATCAAGGCCGCGGGTGAGGCCAAAGACCTCCCCGCTTATCTGGCCCAGAGCGGAATCACCCGTGAGACGTTCTTGGAGTATCTGCGCCTGGCCCTGGTACACGAGGCCCTGACCCGCGCGGCCCTCGGTCTGGCGCCGGACGAGCCGATCACGGGGGAACAGCAGAGCACCTGGCTGGAGTCCACCCTGGCCGCACGCGGGGTGGAGCACCTGCCGCATCCCTGGGAGGAGGGCATCGTCGCCCGCAGCGCTGAGGTGGAGATCACCCGAAGCGACTTCGCCCTGCACCTGCGCAAGATGCTGCCCCCCGACGACCTCACGGCGGCCTGCCATCAATTGATCCTGCAGCGAAGGCTCCTGGCTCGCATGCCCGACCTCTCCGCAGAGGCCATGGGGCGTCTGGTAGAAGAAGAGATCGAGCGTCGACGGGCCTCAACCCAAGCCGACCCGCGCTACCAGGGGGTGAGCTACGAGCGACTCCTCGAGGCCCAGGGCCTCTCCCTTGATGCGGTGCGGAGAGATCCCGCCCTCTCCATTGCCATACTCTCGCGCTACTGGATTGACCGCGCTCACGATGACGCGTCCCTGCGCACGGTCTATGCCGCAGACCGCGCCCTGTTCGATGGGGCCTATGGGGAGGGTGTGGAGAGCCTCGCCCTGGTGCTCAAGGCTGCCAAGCTCCCCAACGATCTCGTGCCGCGCACCTTCGAAGCCGCCGAGGCGGAGCTGGTGGAACTGAGGGCCAGGATCGGCTCCATTGAGGACTTCCAGCGTCTGACCGCCGAGCACTCCGAGGACCCGGTCAGCCGCGAGCGCGGAGGCGGCCTGGGCATCGTCACCCGGGACTCGAAAGGGGTCCCCGAGAGCGTGCGCAAAGCTATCTTCGCCGCCCTCGATGCGGCCCGCTCCGCGGGGGTGGATGACGTCTCAGGGACCATCCTGGGTCCCCTGCGCTTTGGCGGCGGAGTCCTCCTGCTGGCCCTGGGCCAGCGCCGGCCTGCGCCCACCTGGGAAGAGATGGCCACCAAGGTTCAAGGTGAACTCAGGCGGCGATTCCTTGTAGAGTTGCTGCCGCCGGACTCGGTAGTGACCTGGCTCAACCAATGACCCCCTGCGGGTAGCACGCACATCCCCATGATGATCTCCAAAGTGGTCGGCAGCGTTGTTGCGACCCAAAAAGACGAGAAGCTCGCAGACCTCAAGCTCTTGGTGCTGGAGGTCCACGACCAGAACGGGAAGGGCGCCGGCTCCTACGTGGTGGCCGTGGATTCCGTGGGCGCCGGCCTGGGAGACATGGTGCTCTATGCCACGGGCTCCAGTGCACGCCAGACGACCCTCACCGACGGTCGCCCCTGCGACGCGGTGACCATGGCCATCGTCGACTCCTGGGATCTTGGTGGCGACAACGTCTACGAGAAGTGGAAGGACGCCTGAGATGTTTCTCGCGCGCGTGACGGGACGGCTGGTGGCAACGATCTCCTACGAAGGACTCGAGGGAGTCCCACTGCAGTGGATCCAGCCCCTGGATGAGGACGGTGAGGCCCATGGCCCACAGCTCGTGGCCTGCGCCGCGATCGGAAGCGGCCCCGGCGATCTGGTGCACTTCGTGGACGGCCGCGAGGCGGCTCTGGCCCTGGAGGAGACCTACGTGCCCGTGGACGCAACGATCATCGGCTACGTGGAGCAGGTCCAGCGCGCCGACACCACCGACCTAGCGCAGGCACAATCATGATCCTCGCCGACGTGATCGGCACGGTGGTGTCGCCTGTCCAGATTCCCGTCCTGGATGGACGCAAGCTCCTGCTCCTGAAGCCCGTGTCACCAAGCGGCGAGTCCGCCGGCCAGGCGCGCATCGGCATCGACACGATTGGCGCCGGCGTCGGCGACCGCGTACTCGTCATCCAGGAGGGCAACTCCTCCCGCCAGGTACTCGATGAACCCCAGGGCGCCGTCAAGACGGTGATCGTCGGCTTTGTCGACGAAGTCGAGATGGCGGGCGAGATCGTCTTCGACCACGCCAACTCCTAGGCTACAATCGGCACCATGAGTGAAGCGGCAACCTCACTACCCCAGGACGGGGGCGACGAGCAGACGCGCCTGCGCAAGGCCATCTGCCGCATCTCGGCACTGGCCTACGAGCGCGGCTTCACCTCCGGCTCCGAGGGCAACATCAGCGCCAAGCTCACCGATGGCACCCTCCTGATCACCCCGACCGCCTTGATGAAGGGGTTTCTTCAGCCCCACCACATCGCACACGTAGATATGCAGGGCCGAGTGGTCGACGGCGGCCCGAGCCCTTCAAGCGAAGTGGGCATCCACTTCGTGGCCTACGAAGAACGCTCCGACGTACGCGCCGTCTGCCACGCGCATCCGCCGCACGCCGTCGCCATGACCGTGGCCGGCATCGACATGCAGATGCCCATCATCCCTGAGGCCGTGGTCTCCATCGGCGGCATCCCCACGGCCCCCTTCGGCATCCCCGGCACTCCAGATCTCGGTGAGACCATTCGAGAAATCGTGCGCTGCTCGGACACCATGGTCATGAAGAACCACGGCTCAGTGACCCTGGGCACGAACCTGATCGACGCCTACAAAAAGCTCGACATGCTCGAGCACACGGCGCACATCCTGTGGCTGGCCCACACGGCCCGCGGTGGGCTTGAGCCCTTGCCACCCGAAGACGTCAAGCGACTCCTGGACACGCGCCGGGAGCTGGGGTTCACCAACCTCAACACGCTCGAGAATCGCTGCGGGCTGTAGGAGGGGCCAAGGGCCTTGGCTGAGCCCAAGCCCCGGTCAGCGAAGACCGCCGCCGTGAATCAATCCGGGTTCCGACGTGGAAAATGATTCCTGATGGGCCCACAGGAGGGCCTCCCCTGCAACCGTCTGTCCAATGTTCCCGTAGCCGGGTAACACTTGAGAGGGTATTTGCCTGCTCGTGCCCCATATAAGAGTTGTCATCCATGATCCAGTTCGCTGCACTTCTAGCACTCTGCTCCCTCTCCCCCGCCCAAGAGCCGGCCCACGTCCAGGTCATTCAGGCTGGCAAGCGCCACCGCATCCTGCTCGACGGCCAGGCCCTGCACTCCAGCGCGCGCACCCTCGCGAATGCGCGTCACGTGGACCTGCGCCCCATGTTCTCGGGTACCTCCCAAGGCCATGAACATGGAGTCCTCCTGTGGGACGAGGTCAGCCCCAAGGGCCGCGAGAAACCCCACTACCGGGTCCAGCTTGCGGATGGTCGCTGGGCAAGGACACGGGTGGCCGATGAACGGTTGCACACGCTCTGGGCACGCTTCGACCCCCTGACGCAATCACCCCAAGAGCGTCCCTCGCCCCTGGGTGTTTCCGGCGCGCTGGCCATCGTTCAGTACGAGACCCAACCCCTGGACTCCTACCGGCACAGGGTCGAAGCCGCCGGCGGTAAGGTCCTACGCTTCCTGCCGGGTCACGGACACATCGTGCACCTGCCGCGCGCGTCCTGGGAAGAACTGCAGGCCATGCCCTTCGTGCGCTGGGTGGGTGCCTATGACCCGCGCATGCGAGTGGAGCCCGCGCTCCTCGAGCGCATGCAATCCGGCCAGGCCCTCGGGACCGGCCGCTATCTGATCCAGCTCACCGAGCGCGGCAGCGCATCGCGCAAGACCACCGCGGCGCGCCTCGTTGAGGCGGGTGCCCAGATGCATGCGAGCGCTGAGCAGGGCCTCATGCTGAACGCGACCCTGGATGAGGAGCTGTTGCGCGAGGTCCTGGCCTGGGATTCGGTGCTGTACGTGGATCGCTGGCAGCCGGCTCGCACCTACATGGAGAAAGTGCGCGTGGATGGAGGGGCGGATTATCTTGAGTCGCTCACGGGGTTCACGGGCCAAGGGGTGGCGGGCGAGGTATTAGACTCGGGTCTCCTGACCTCCCACCAGGACTTCCAATCCAACTCACCCTTGCTGCACAACGGCAACAACGCGGACACCTGGCACGGAACATCCGTGGCGGGCATTGTCTTCGGCGATGGCCAGGGCAGCGCCACGGCGCGCGGCATGCTGCCCGACGGCGACCACGTGTTCGCGAGCCTCTACAACCTCAACAACCGCTACACACACACGGCCCAGTTGCTTCAGCCTCCCTACGAGTGTGTCTTCCAGACCAACTCATGGGGTTGGGGCTACAGCAGCAGCTACACCAATCAGACCACGACCCTGGATGACGTGGCCTTCAAGAACGACCTGGTCATCTGCCAGGCCCAGGGCAACAGTGGCAACAACCAGTCCGAACAGCTCTCCTGGGCCAAGAACGTGCTGTCTGTGGGAGGGATCTATCACGTCAACACACAGACCCTGAGCGACGACTTCCATAATGGCGTGGGCGGAAGCCACGGCCCGGCGCCGGATGGGCGCATCAAGCCGGACCTGTGCTACTGGTACGACTCGATTCGGACGACCGACCACAACGGCGGCTACACCAACAACTTCGGCGGGACGAGCGCCGCCACACCAGAGACCGCCGGCCACGTGGGCCTGCTGCACCAGATGTGGCATCAGGACCTGTTTGGCACGGGCCCGGGAGGCACGACGGTCTTCGACAGCGCCCCCAAGGCCACGACGGCCAAGGCCATGATGATCAACACGGCCAACCAATACTCCTTCACCCAGGGCAGCGACCTGCGGCGAGTGCGACAGGGTTGGGGCCGGCCCAGCGTGCAGCGGCTGCACGACCTGCGCGATGAGTTCTTCATCGTGGACGAGACCGACGTGCTCCAGAACCTGGACACCATCGTCTACCAGGTCAGCGTGGCCGCGGGAACTCCCGAGCTGCGCGCCACCCTGGTCTACCTGGACCCGGCCGGAACCACCTCGGCCAGCCAGCACCGGATCAACGACGTCTCCATGCGCCTGATCTCACCCAGTGGCGTGAAGTACTGGGGTAACCAGGGCATGAAGACGGGGATGTTCACCTCCACGGGCGGTAGCTCCAACAAGCTGGACACCGTCGAAAATGTCTGGCTCGCCAACCCGGAGGCGGGCAACTGGACGGTCAAGATTTTCGCGGACGAGGTCAACCAGGATGCCCACCTGGAGACCGCAGCCGTGGACGTGGACTTTGCCCTGGTGGTGTCTGGAGTCACGACGAGCTCCTGCGCCGACCCCATCAACTACTGCAGCACGAGCTCCAACTCAGCGGGCGTGGGCGCGGTGATGGGCTTCACGGGCAGCGCCTCCCTGGCCGCCAACGACCTGACCCTGACCACCTCCGGTCTGCCGGCCAGCACCTTTGGGGTCTACCTCTACGGGCCGACCCAGGACAACCAGCCCGCAGGCAACGGCACCCTGTGTGTGGCCCAGCCCTTCGGCATCCTGGGCGTGGTCCTGGCGGGTACCGGTGGTACGAGCAGCCTGCTCCTGGATATGACCAGCCTGCCCGGAGGCCCGGTCAACACCGGCGACACCCTGCACTTCCAGCTCTGGTATCGCGACCGTCCGGGTGGAGGCTCGGGTAACAACCTCTCGGACGGACTGCAGGCCACCTTCTGCGACTAGCCTACGGGGTCACGGGACACACGAACCCCTGCGGCTTCAGCATGAGGAGTGAGCAGTTGGTGCGGCCCAGCAGGCGCTCGGCCGTACCACCCACCAACAGCCCCGGCTCGCCCTCCGTGGTGAGGCTCCCCATGACCAGCAGGTCGGGGTGCAGGTGCTCGCCCGCCTCACGGATCGCCAGGTACGGCTCACGCCGACTCAGGTGAACTGCCGACTCCCCGTCGAAAGGCCCCCTGGAAATCCGCTCGTCCACGATGGCCCCGGCCCGCGCCTTCTGCTTGTCCAAGAGGGCTTCGCGCTCTTCCCCTTCAGACTCCCCATAGCCTTCCGGGTTGGAGAGCGCGTGCACCACGTGCAAGCGCGCACCCTGGTGCTCGGCCACCCAGGCCGCCAGGTCCAACGCCTGCCCCCCCACCTCGGAGAGGTCGGTCGCGGCAAGAACCAGCTTGTGGTTCTGATCGTGCTCGGGCCGCACGGCCCAGACGGGAACCGGACACTTGCGCAAGACCTTGACCGCCACGGCGCCCAGCCGGCGCCCCTCCGCGGTGGGCGAATCGCGCTTGCCCAGCACGACCATCTGCCCGCGGCCCTGAACGGCCAGCAGGACCAGGGCGCGCCACGGACGGAGGTCGGTCACCTCGGAGGTCACCTTCAGCCCATGGGCGCTGCAGCGCTCCACCGCCTCCACCAATCCCGGTGCATCCCCTGCCCCGAGAGCGGAAGCCGAGGCGGCATCGGACTCTGCTTGACCATGGGTCGAGTGCACGAGATGCAGCTCCGCACCCGCCGTCTGGGCCACCCAGATGGCTTGATCCAAGGCGCGATCGCTACCCAGGGTGAGCGCCCCCTCAGGGAAGGCGACCTGCAGACCAACCAGGATCGTTTGCACTTCTCGCATGGGGCAAGGGTCCTAGATGCGTTTGGCCGTCGTGCCGCTGGACGCTTCGATCTCCTGGCGCCGCTCTTCAAAGCCCGAGCGCCCCATCAGGGCATAGGCTGCGATCTTGCCAGCCTCCACGCCGGGCTGGTCAAACGCATCCACGCCGTAGTGCTCGCCCATGACCGCCACGGCGAGCTCCATCATGTACAGGTACTGCCCCACGGTGGCCGCATTCACCTTGGGGAAGATCACGTCCACGGATGGGCGGCCCGCTTCGGTGAGGGCGATACGCGTGCCCTCGCGTTCGGCCTCAAAGAGATCGTTGAGGGTCCGTCCCCCCAGGTAGGCCAGCGCATCCCGATCGGAGTAGGCCTTGGGGATGGTGATGGTGTGGTCGGAGTTCTCCACGGACAGGAAGGTGAACCACTTGTCCGCCGGGCCTTCGGCGTAGAGCTGCACCTGGGAGTGTTGATCCGTCACGCCCACCGCGCGCACGGGAGTCGGGCCGACGAACACCTCCTGCCCATCCCTTGAGAGCCGCTTACCGATGGACTCCGCGAGGAGCTGTGCGTACCAATCCGCCAGGTCGCGCAGGCGCTGGCTGTAGGCAAAGGTCACGGCGATGTTCTTGTCGCCTTCCGACTGCATCAGCCACTGGATGGCCGCGTAGACCAATGCCGGGTTCTCCTCGAAGGGCGCCTGCTTGCAGCGCGCATCCATGTCGGCAGCACCTGCTGCCAACCCGCGGATGTCGATACCCACCAGCGCCGCGGACAGCAGCCCCACGGGAGAGAGCACGCTGAAACGGCCACCGACGCCCTCGGGGACGACGAAAGACGCATAGCCTTCTTCCTCCACGATGGGGCGCAGCACACCATGGCTCCCATCAGTGGTCACGACAACGTGCCGCTTGTGCTCCTCTTGGCCCAGGGCTTCGATCAGTACCTTCTGGAATATCAGGAACTGACTCATGGTCTCCGCGGTGGAGCCGGACTTGGAGATCACGTTGAACAGGCACGTGTGAGGGTCCACATGGGCCAGGAATTCGCCGATCCAGTCGGGGTCCACGTTGTCCAGGACGTGCAGTCGCGGAAGGTCCGCGGGGGGCTGTGAATCGTGGTAGGGGCTATTCAGAGCCGTGTGCAGGGCACGTGGCCCCAGTGCGGAGCCTCCGATCCCGAGCACGACCACATTCTCGAACTGCCCGCGCACAGAGGCTGCGTAGGCCACGATCTCGTCGAGCATCTCGTCCTGGTGCGGCAGATCGAGCCAGCGCAGGTCCGTGGTGCGGCGCGCCTGCACGGCGGCCAGTGCCGCCATGGATGGCGCGGCCAACGCCATCAGGCTCTGCTCATCCAGTCCGTGGGGCGCACCGATCGAATCGGCCAGGATGTGGGTGTAGTCCAGTTGGATGCGGTCCATTGTCGCGCGGATCCGAGGACCCGATGGAGAGGTGTGGGCAGGTCGCGTTCCCTAGTCGCGGGAACGCATGAGGAGATAGAACAGTGTCGCGATCGAGGTCAAGGCTGAAGCCACGTAGGTCATGGCCGCTGCGTTGAGCACCTTGGCAACGCCCTGCTCCTCTTCCGCGTTGGTCACGATCCCGGTCTCAGCCAGAACGAGCTTGGCCCGGCGCGAGGCGTCGAACTCCACGGGCAGGGTGACCAATTGAAAGACCACGGTGACACCGAAGATGGCGATACCCAGGGTGACCAGAGGCTTGAAGCTGAGGAGCATCCCAGCGAAGAAGATCCAGATCCAACCCCTCGACCCGAACTGGGTGACGGGGACCATGAACGATCGCAACTGCAGGGGAGCATAGGCCCGCGCATCCTGGATCGCATGCCCGGCCTCGTGTGCAGCCACGGCGACGGCGGAGATCGAGCGCCCTCCGTAGACGTCCGGTGAGAGTCGCAGGACCTTCCCTCTGGGGTCGTAGTGATCCGAAAGGAAACCGCTGGACTGTTCGATGCGAACGGCTATCCCTGCCGAGCGGGCCACGGCCGCCGCGGCTTCCGCACCGGTCATCCCTGAGCGAACACCCACACGGGAGAAACGCTGAAACGTGGACTTCACCCGGGCGCTGGCACCCATGGCAATGAGCATGAAAGGGCCGACGATGAGGAGATACTGGAGATCGAAGAGGTACATGGTCAGAGGGGAGAGGGTCGGTGCGCCACGATACGCCGTTGGACTGCCAGATCCACCCGTGGGAGCCCTCCGCATCCGCGGACCCCCCAAGAAAGAGGTGGCCGATGGGTCCATGGCCGCCTCGTCCCGATTGAGCCTATGCCCCCCATCGGTCTTCCGCTACCGTAAGGGGCAGAGTGTGGCACGGGCCTTCCCTCCCGACTCCTCCATACCCCTCCCCCACATGACCGTACAGCCCGATCCCCCCGATCTACTCAAGATCGGCAAGTTCGCCAAGCTCGCAAAGACCAACCTGCGCACGCTCCGGTACTACGAGGAGTTGGGGCTGGTCACACCCTCTCGCCGCAGTAAGGGTGGCTTCCGGTACTACCGCCCCACGGACCTCGCCCGCGTCGAGATGATCCAATTCCTGCAGGAACTGGGTCTCCCACTCGAGGAGATCGGGGATTCCCTACGGGGGATTCCCAAGTCCAACCTCCGCAAGGAGTGGATGACGCGACTGCGCAGCATTCTGGAGCAACAGGAGAGTCAGATCCGAAAGCGCATCGATGCCCTGCAATCTCAAGTCAAGCTGGTTGAAGGGTCCGTGACACACCTCGACTTGTGCGAGACTTGTGAGCACCATCCTCAGGCGACCAACAACTACTGTGAGCCCTGTCAGAGTTCGGGCAACCCTCTGCCCAAATTGCTGAGCGCACTTTTCTAGGGTCTCGCGGGTACGGCCCCTACCCAGCCCACAGCCGTGCATCGGCCCAGCCCCATGCAGCGCATCTACCTGGACAACAACTCCACGACCCGGCCGGCACCTGAAGTGGTCGAGGCCATGGCACCGTGGATGCATGAGCGGCATGCGAATCCCTCCAGCCCCCACCCGGCCGGTGAGGCGAGCGCCGACGCCATCCGGGTAGCCCGTGGCCAGGTGACCTCGCTCCTGGGTTGCCTACCCTCGGAAGTCTGCTTCACCTCCGGCGCCAGCGAGAGCATCGCCACGGCCTTCGCATCAGCCCTGGCCACCGCACCCGAAGGACGGCGCAAGCTGATCGTCTCCAGCGTCGAGCACAGTGCGGTGAAGTACAGCGCCCAGCGGGCAGAGGACGAAGGGTGGAATCGGGTCGTCATCGGCGTGGATGAAGAGGGGCGGCTGGACCGCGAGCAGCTGCTCTGTGAAATCGACTCCTCCTGCGCCTTTGTCTCCTTGATCCTCGCCAACAACGAGACCGGAGTACTCAGCGATCTTCAGGGGGTGGGTGAGGCCTGCCGCGCAGCCGGCGCGAGCTTGCACGTGGATGCGGTGCAGGTCCCGGGGAAGATGGTGTTGGACGTTGGCAGCCTGGGCTGCGACTTCCTCTCCCTCTCAGCCCACAAGCTCCATGGCCCCGCGGGGGTGGGAGTACTCTTCGTGCGCTCGGGCCAGACCTTCCGGCCATTGATCGTCGGAGGCCCACAGGAAGACGAGCGCCGCGCCGGGACCGAGAATGTGGCGGCCATCGTGGGCCTGGGAGTCGCCGCCCAGCTGGCCCAGATCCGCAGCCTCGATACGGAAAGCCTGGCAGCAATGGAGAACCTGCGGGACACCCTGGAACAACGCCTGCTGGCTTCCCTGCCCGACTCCAGAGCCAATGGCGCCGGGAGCCCCAGGGTTCCCAACACCTCGAACGTCTACCTGGGCGGGCTCGAGGCGGCCTATGTCCTGGCCGTAGTGGGTCAGGAGGGGGTGGACGCTTCGGCGGGGTCGGCCTGCAATGCCACGAGCACCGCACCCTCGCCTGTGTTGATGGCCATGGGACGCGACGAGGCGCAAGCGTCCGGAAGCCTGAGGTTCTCGCTCTCGGCCCACACCACAGCCCAGGAGATCGACCGGGCAGGCGATGTGGTCATCGCCGCCGTTCAAGCTCTCAGGTCGCTTTGAGAGCTTCAATGGCGTTCGGCTCAGTACGAGGCCCTGCGACACGCATGGAGTAAGAAGGCGTCCGCCGCCATCCCTCGCTCAGCAGAGACTACTTGCCCTCGGAGTGCTCGTGCTCATTGAGGTGCTTGAGGTCCTCGGCGGTGAAGTAGCCGGCGCTGAACTCGTTGGCCGCCTTGCGCAGTGCATCCACGTGAGATTTGTCAGTGGTCTGCTTGCACTTCATCGCAGCGACGGTGATCTGGTGCATGCTCTTCAGTTGAGCGTAGTACTTGTTGATCCCATCATCCAAGCCTGACTTCCTGATGAAGTCCTTGGGTGCCTTGATGCGCTGGGCGAGCCAGTACGCGGCAACCGTGTCTTGAATGCTCTGAGCATGCTGCTCCTTGGTCATGACCCAGCGGACCATCTGGTTCTTGCTCGGGCTCTCTTCAGCATCCATGGCCTGCAGAGTCGTCATCGCCTTCTCGATGGTGGCGCAGTCCTCCATCAGCATGTCGATGCGCATCTTGTCGCCATAGATTCCGCACGGAACCTGGCAGTGAAGGGGAGGCCCCGTGAAGACTGCGGAAGCCGTCGCGCCCCCCACGGAGGGTGAGCTGTTGACGAGGGTGACGGATGCGATCAGGGCACTGAGGGCCAGGATGGTCTTCATGACGTTGGGATCTTCTCGGAGGGGTTCTAGGGAGATGTTCGTAGGGGCGTGGATCATAGCAGGCCGTTCCCGGCGGCCCGGTTGGGTGCAGATCTGGGCGGTCATGACAGGGCTCTGAGATTCACCAGCCCCGGAGGCGAAAATGCAGCTTCCTTGGGAACCGCATCCAGCCGCCCTGGGGGCGATGCGCCCATCTTGAGGTCCTCCCGAGCGGCCCTGAGCATACCGAGAGGCGGTATTAGACCTACACCTCCCCCCGGCCGTAATCCGATAACATCCCCGTCCCCCACCCCACCTGCCCCGTCTTTGCCCGATTCGCCCATGGCTGAACCCCTGCGAACCCTCACCACCAAGGTCCGAGGACTCTGGAACCCCGTGCATACCATCTCCGAGTCCGACGGCAGCGCCGTCGGACTTCTGAAGGTGCGGCGCAACCGCTGGGGCCTCGTGGTGGGAGCCCAGTACCAGCCCGAGAAGGGCGAAGTGCTGGAATTCCGTCGGGACCCTGGGATCCTGAGGGCCCAGTTCTCCCTCTGGACCGAGGATGGGGAGTGGCTGGGATCGTCCCTGCGCTGGCACGTGGGGCGGCGTCAGATCGATCTTTGGACTGGGAGCAAACCCTACCGGGTCGTACCCCGTACGGGTCTGGGTCGGGGCTGGCGAGTGATCGCGAGCCGAACCGGAGAGGTTGCCACCATCCGCCTTGGCCTTCTGGGCCGTGCAGCGCGCATTGAGATGCGGCGCAAGATGGACCCCGAGCTGCTCCTGTTCTGCTACTTCCTCGGCTCCCTCACCTCCATGGAGTCCTTCTTCCCATCCTGGCTCGACCGAGCCGTCCCCAGCCCGGCTCGGGCCTCTGCGCCTGGCCCGACCTAGGGCACCCCAAGGGGGTCTGAGACGCCTCCCAGCGCCCCAGCACATTTCTCGAACACATTCTCTGAACACAAGGAAGAGCCTCCACAGAGGCTCGTCGTAACCCAGCGAGAGCACCGCCCGGTTGCCTTGCCTCGCGCCCCTCACCAGCCACCAACCAGCCATCATGCGCCCGCTCCCCGTACTACTCCTCGTCGTTGCCGCCCTCGGTGTTTTCTATCTGGCTTTCTTGGGAGGAGAGATCGCCCAGTCCCCCGATCCCACTCCCCCAATGCCCCAAGGCCCGGAGGCATCCACACCTCAGGTCAAAGCACCGACGGAACTGCAAAAGCCCAGCGATGCTGGGGACCTGGCCGAAGTGCCCGCCGCCGTCGATCGCCAGAACGTAGAGACCCCCCACGCCATTCTGGCCAACTCCGTCAGCGGGCGGGTCGTAGCAGGCGGCAAGGGAGTCAAGGGAGCCACGGTCACCCTGACCAAGTACGGCCGCATGGCGAGCCTCTTCGGTCCCGTCTCCGGCGACCAACGGGACGGGGACCGGACCAAGGAAACCGACGAAAACGGCGAGTTCGTCTTTCGGAACGTGGAGACCTACACCGAACTCTCCCTGATCGCCAAGCACCCCGACCTGGGGCGCAAGGAAGAGGGCAACATCCAAATCGCGGAGGGCGAGGCGCGTGAAGGTCTCGTCATCACATTGGGCGATGGTGTCCGACTCTACGGACGCGTCACAGACAGTTCGGGCAATCCCATCTCCGGGGCGTCCTTGCTGTTGGGCATGGCCAGCCTGGGCTCGATCTCGGACGACGGTAGCCCCGACGTTCTCTCGTCCACCTCTTCAGCGGACGGTTCCTATGAGTTTGGAAGCGTAGGCAACGGCAACTACTCCATGACCGTGCAAGCAGAGGGTTTTGGACGTGTGACCATTCAACAGATGAACATCACCGGCCAGGCAGCCGTTCAGCGCGATGTGACTTTGGACGTGGCCTACATGATCGGAGGCTCTGTCCTCTCTGAAGAGGGACGTCCGCTGGCCAAGGCAACGGTGCAGGCCTTCTCCATGACCAACAGGGCGGAGACGACACGATCTACTGTGGAGACCAACGCCGCTGGTGAGTTCCTCTTTGATGACGTGAGCAAGGGCGTCTACACGCTGATGTTCATCGCTGAGGGCTATAAGAACGAGCGTGAACCACGGGTGGAGACCGGAGAGATGGGACTGAACAAGACCATGACTCCCCTGCCCCAGATCCGGGGTCGGGTGGTGGACGGCCTGGGAGAGCCGGTTCCCAATTTCACAGTGCTGCTGCGCAACCCCGTGCAAGGCACCGAGACCACGATGGCCATGCCGGACACGGCCAAGAATGTGAAGGACTCCAAGGACGGCTCCTTCGCCCTCTCCTGCCCCAACCATGGGACCTTCGTGGTGGAAGCCAAGGACGACAAGCATGCCCCCTCCTTCTCCGAGCCCTTTGAGATCGTCTACGGACAGGAGCTCACGGGCGTCGTCGTTCAATTGAGCGAGGGTGGGATTCTACGCGGCCGGGTCGTTGACGCCACGGGTCAGGGCATCCGCGGTGCCCGGATCAAGACCCACGACACCGAGTACTCCGACGATCCCTTCTGGCGTAGCCTGCCGGCATTCCCCTCTGAAGCCACGGAGAAGGAAGTGCGCACGAACGCCAGTGGTGACTTTGAGATCACCGGCCTGTCAGCCGCCACGTACCAGGTTGATGTGCGCCATGCGAAGTTCGCCCAGACGATCAAGACAGGTGTCGTTGTCGTGGACGGGGACATGGTGGAGCTGCCGGAGATTCAGCTGGCCGCGGGCGCGACCATCAGCGGCACCGTGCATGGACCCAGCGGAGCCGGACTCTCTGGTGCCATGGTGCAATTGCAGCTGGAAGGCGGAGCCGAAGATGTCCAGGTCAACTTGACCACGCGTACCGATGCACAGGGACGCTACACCTTCAACCACGTGCCTTCGGGTTCCTATCACATCCACGCCCAGCGTCGCGGTGCTGACAACCCCTTCCAGGGCAGCTTGGACCTGCAGAAGACGAAGAAGCGCATCTCCGTTAGCGAGGGCGACTCCTACGTGCAGGAGTTCAACATCAGCAACTAGCTGGAGAGGACTGCTTGGGCTTGCCCTCCGGGCGCGGCCCTCGCATTCTGTCCCCCATGGCCACGTCGCCCCCCCTGGATCTCTCCGAGAGTCCGGGTGCATGCCCAACGGCCGCGGACTGGGAGGAGCTATTGATCGAGTCCTTGCGCCGCCCTGTGCAGGTGAGCTTCGGGACTTCGCGCACGGTGCCTGTTCGCGCCGAGGAGAGGGGCCAGCCCCCCGTGTTCTGCGTGCGCCTACACAAGGCCTTCTCTGAAGCTCCGCTGGAGGTCTGCGACTCCCTCGCGCGCTGGTTGCTTGTGGGCCGCCGTGCCCGCAGGGCCTGCACGCTGCTCGACAATTGGATCGATCAGCGCATGAAGCGTGAGCCCACACCCTCTCGCTCCGCCCCCACCCTGCACCCCAACGGCTCGACATACGACCTCGGCACGCTGTCTCAAGATGTCCTGAACCAGTACTTCAAGGGCCACTTCGGTCAGGAGCGGCCCCTACCGGGCCTGACCTGGGGCCGCCGCGCCCGCAGCCGCAGCCGGCACTCCCTGCGCCTGGGGAGCTACGACCCTGTCACCCACGTGATTCGCATTCACCCCGTCCTTGACCAACCGGAGGTCCCGCGCTGGTTCGTGTGCTTCGTCCTGGCGCATGAACTGCTCCACGCCAAGTGGCCCCCCATGCGCGGAAGCGGTCAGCGCTGGATTCACCACGGTGCACAATTCCGAGCAGAGGAAGCCGCCCACCCGGACTTCAAGCGCGCGCAGGACTGGGAGACACTGCAACTGCCGGGCCTGATCCGGAGCGCTCGACGGGGCACAAAGTTCCGGGCCAAGAGAAGCCGTGGGCTCCGCAACCTGCTGGGCCGCCAGGGCAGCCGATGAGATGCGGACCTTCTAGGCGCCGTACTCTTTTGCGGTGTCTTCCTGGTCGGCGCCGGTGAGGCACATCCCCAGTACGTTTCCGCCCAGTGCTTCGAGCCCGTTGTGTGCCTCTTCAACGTAGTGCCGAGGCGTCTTGCCCAAGCGCACGACGAGCAGGATCCCATCCGCGATGGCACCCAGCAAGCTGGCATCCGAGTAGGTCATCGTGGCCGGTGTGTCGATCAACACATAGGAGTAGCGCTGACGAAGCTGGTTGAGCAGGGAGCGCATGCGGTCGGAGCCCAGGAGCTCCGATGGATTGGAAGGCAAGCAGCCCGCCCCCATCACGGAGACCCCACCCATGGACGTCTGGCGGATCGCCTGATCAAGGGTGAGCACTCCGGACAGCACTTCGGTCAGACCCTGGCGACGTGGCAGACCAAGGACGGACTCCAGTGCGGGGTTGTGCAGGTCCGCATCCACGATAAGGACCTCATTCCCCGGCAGCTCTGCCATGGCCGCGGCAAGGTTGATCGTCGCGACGGTCTTTCCCTCCCCGCGTAAGGCGCTGGCCATCACCAGAGTGTGGGACGCGCCGTCGGTGTTGAGGGCGTGGATCGAGTTGCGCAGAGAGCGGAACTGCTCGGAGATCTGCTCACGCGGCTCATGCGAGAGAACGATCTCCTCACGAGAGATGGGGTGGTTGACCGCCTCGCCGGGCTCAGCCGGCTTGAGTGCGGTGTCCTTCTTGGAAAAGGGATGGGCCATGGGGTCAGGTGTGCGGGTTGGCGGGCAGGAAGTCCCGTTGCTTCCAATCATCGGCCCCCGGAGGGGAAGACCCCAGATCAATCGGCCTAAATCCCTGAGGTCTGACCGACATCTGAGAATCCGAGGGCTCTCAGGGGGCCTGAATCTCCAGGTGGCGGTCTCGACCCCACAGAAGACGCAGGGCTGGTGCGGCCCCTGAGGGCCAATCGGGGATGTATAGAACTCCCGACAGGTCAAACCCCGAGCGGGAGACCGAGCGGTGGATCTCGTGGCGCAGGTTCTCCGCCTCCGGCCCCCATCCCGCCCACACCAGGACACGGCCCGCCACGATGGTAGCCGACCCGATGTCCTCTGGACTGGCAACCTCGGTCGCCTTGAGCAGGGCGGCCCGGGCACGCCCCCCCCGAGGCGGGGCGTCCGCCACGAGGGAGGCCAGGTCCTCGAGTTGGGCGCGGCTCGGCTTCTCTCCGCCCTGGGAGAAGGCCTCCCAACGATCCCAGGCCGCTGCCCGTTCACCGGGAGTAGCCAGGCCCGACTGCAACAGAAACCGCAGCCGATCGGGAGCGAGCTCCTGGCCAAGGCCGGGCACGGAGGTCGGGACGGACCCGCGCACCAGGGCTTCGAGTCCTCCGGCCAACCCGCTCCCATACCAGACGCGACAGCGTCGGGCCAGCTCAGCTGCCCCCCACTCCTCCAGTAGACCCGCGAAGATCTGCACCCCACGCTCTTGGTCCGATAGACCCACGCACCAGTGCAGGAAAGCCAGGCGGCGTGCGGACGTACCCTGGAAGGCCTGCTCGTACGCTGCGGGTTCTGCGCGCACTGCGATCAGGTCCCGCACGAACAGGTCCAAAGCACCTTGCTGCTCCGCCCACCCAAGGCTGCGGGACATGCTGATTGAAGGCGGAAGCTCAGAAACCGTGGAGCCCAGCGCACCGAGGGTACGCAGGACCTGCCACTGCATCGGAGCCGAGGTCGATGCCTCAAGCCACTTCCGGCATTGGGCACGCACGGCCTGACTCCCGGGCCGCTGCCCTTCCCAGATCACGAGCCGCACCCAGCGAGAAGCCGGGTCCATGGCCTGGGACCCCTCCAGCAGTGCAGAGGTGAGGAGCTCTTCTTGGCTCGCGGCCAGAGGCAGCTCCGCAAGGGTGCGCGCCAGATCTTCCAGGTACCGCCTCGTTGCCGGCTGCTTGGGGTTCAGATCCCGACTCCCCTCGCGGACGAGCCGGGAGAGTCGCTCGCCATCCAGCAGACTGGGAACGAATTGTCGTCCGCGCGCAGCCGCCAGGAGTCCTTCCAAGGCGGAACGGTCTCCAGTGAGCCAGCGCTCCTCCAGCCAGCCCAAGGCCGCGGGCCACCCGAGGGTTCCCAGGGCCCGAGCCGAGGCCACGTTCCAAGCCTCGTCGTGGGGCCGAAGAACTCCGCGGCACCACTCCATCACGTGCTCCGCTGCCGTGGCAGATGGCCGGCGCCTCTTGTGCACAAGCAGAAATGGCTGGGTCTCCGCGACACTGACCTTCTCTGTTCCGCGCCAGCCGAAGACGCTCCCACTCACTCCGTAGGTGTCCATCGTCCCACGCAAACCCTGGACCCAGGTGCCCTTGATCGGACCAGGATCAGGGATGCGTCGCGGCCGACCATCCTGGGCTGGGGGCTGCAGGTTTCCAGCCACGCCAGGATCCAGGCTCGGAGAGAGGATCAGGGGCATGGGCCCCTGGCCCCAGCGTCCCAGACGGTCGATGGCCGAGTGCAGCCCCCCGCGCCCCGGTTCCAGGAGGTAGCCCGTCGGACTCGCGTCCAGCGCCGGAGGCCAGGTGCCCTCCTTGAGCGCCTCGTCCATGGCCGAGACGCTCCAAACCGTCAGGAGTTCCGCCAGGGCGCTCTGCCCAAGCCCTGCGATCTCCTTGCGCGGGTCGGTCAGGAGCAGAACGCACAAGCCCATGTGTCGCCCGTCGGCGGAGAGGGCGCGCACCAGGCGACCTTGCACCTCACTCCCCCCTGCCAGGGCCGCCCGCGCGAGTTCGGGCAGGTGTGCGGGAGTGAGGTTTGTGGCAAGCCAGCGCTCCGCCCGCCAACGCTCCGCCGCCTGCTCGGAGGTCAGACCTGCCAGTTGGCTCTCAACATCATCGATCCCAAGGGCCTCCGCTGTCGGGATCAGGAGCCAGGCAAGCACCAACCACGCTCCCAGGGGGTGAACCGGGATTCGGCGCATGACGATGGAAAAGTGAGAGCCGAGCACGGGGCTATCCTACGCTGCAAGGGGGCTCCACCCCCCCAGAGTTCCGAACCGCCCTTCAGGCCCCGCTCGATCTGCGTCGCTTGCAGCACCACCCGGGGAAACGCTGTGTGCGAGACGGTAGGCTGGGGGCCATGTTCCGCCACCTCCTCATCGCCAACCGCGGCGAAGTCGCTGTCCGTATCGCCCGCGCAGCTCGCGACCTGGGGGTGGTCCCCATCGGAGTCCATTCACAGGCCGATGCCAGGGCATCGTGGCTGGAGGCTTTCGAGGAATCGGTCTGCATCGGAACGGGCCCGCCGGAGAAGAGCTACCTGCGAGCATCCGCTCTGGTGCAAGCGGCGCTGCAGACCGGTTGCAGCGCGGTTCATCCGGGCTGGGGCTTCCTGGCCGAGAACGCCCGCTTCGCCGCCCTGTGCGGTCAGCACGGCCTGACCTTCGTGGGCCCGAGGCCCGCGGTGATGGATCGCATGGGCCTCAAGTGGCCGGCCAAGCGAGCCATGGCCGCCGCCGGCCTGATGGGGATTCCCGGCTCGGACGGCATCCTTGCGGATGCGGATCAGGCTGCCCGGGTGGCGAGTGAGGTCGGCTATCCCGTGCTGCTGAAGGCGGACGCCGGAGGCGGCGGGCGCGGTATGCGCCTGTGCGAGGATGAGCCCACCCTGCGCACGGCCTTTGTCGAGGCACGAACCGAAGCACGTGCGGCCTTTGGCAACGATGACATGTACCTGGAATCCTATGTGTCCGGTGGTCGACACGTGGAGGTTCAGGTGTTGGCCGACGCCCGTGGTGCGGCCATTCACCTGGGCGAGCGTGAGTGCTCCATCCAACGCAACCATCAGAAGTTGATCGAGGAGAGTCCGAGCCCGGCCCTCTCCCCCACTGAACGAACCGACATAGGACTCGCCGCCGCAGCCGCCTCCGCACAGGTCGGGTATTGCGGCGCGGGCACCATCGAGTTCCTGCGACTACCCACCACCGGACAGCTGTGCTTCATGGAGATGAACACGCGCCTGCAGGTGGAGCACCCCGTGTCAGAGTCCGTTTCCGGAGTAGACATCGTTCAAGCCCAGCTGCGCCTGGCCGCCAACCAACCCCTGGGGCTGACCCAGGACCAGGTTCGACTGAGTGGACACTCCATAGAGTGCCGCATCAACGCCGAGGACGTGCATCGCAACTTCCAACCCACACCAGGCACGGTGCGGGTCTTTGACCTGCCCACCGAGGTGGGTCCCGGTCAGGTGCGGGTGGATACCCACTTGCGGGCGGGAGACGAGGTGCCGCCCCAATACGATTCCCTGCTGGCAAAGGTGATCGTGCACGCCGAGACCCGCGACCTGGCCATAGAGACCATGCAGCGCGCCCTCTCCGGCGCGCGGGTGGAGGGGGTCTCCACCACCCTCCCCCTACACCTGGCTGTCCTCTCCAGCCCGGAGTTCGCCAGCGGCGAATACGACACGAGTTCTCTGCCCTTCGACCCGGCCAACCTGGAGGCCTCCGCCTCCCCTGGCACCGACTGAAAAACCATGGCCCACGTCCCCCTACAAGAGATCGGAAGCGAGCGCGACAAGGCCCTCGACAAGCGTGCCTTTGCGGCCAACGAACAGACATTGAAGGGTCGCGAGGACGACCTTGCCGGGCTGCGCGCCAAGGTGGCTGAAGGCTGGGGCAGCAAGTACCGCGAACGCGTTCACGCCAAGGGCAAGCTCACGGCACGTGAGCGCATCGACCTGCTGCGCGATCCGGACTCGCGCCTCTTCGAGGTGGGCACCTTTGTGAACCACGAGCGTGCCTTCGGCAAATTGCACGCTCCGGGGGCTGGGGTGATCACCGCTTTCTGCGAGGTGCACGGACGCTGGACAATGGTCATAGCGAACGACAACACGGTGGCCTCGGGATCCTGGTGGCCACTCACGCCGGAAAAGATCCAACGGGCCCAGGAAATGGCGAGACGCCTGAGCCTCCCGGTGGTCTACCTGGTGGACTGCTCGGGCTTGTTCCTGCCCGAACAATCACGCTCCTTCCCGGGCCGCACGGGTGCGGGTCACATCTTCATGAAGAACTCGGAGCTGGCCGCCGCCGGGGTACCCCAGATTGCGGGGGTGTTCGGAGACTGCATCGCCGGGGGAGGGTACATGCCCATCATCTCTGACCGGGTCTACATGACCGAGCAGGCCTACATGGTCATTGCCGGCGCGGCTCTCATCAAAGGCGCCAAGAGCCAGCACCTCTCGAGCCTGGACATCGGTGGGCCCGAGGTGCACGTGCACCAATCGGGTTGTGCGGATGTGCGCGTACCCGATGACCCCGCGGCCATCGAGGCTATCCGCAACGAGCTGGAGGCCCTGCCCAGCAGCGCCTCGGGTTTCTACCGCCACGGGGCCGATGCCGCCGAGCCACACTTCCCCGCCAGTGACCTGACGGGGCTCTTTCCCAGTGACCACCGCATGACCTACGACGCGGCCGAGGTCCTCGCGCGCCTGGTGGATCGCAGCCTGTTCTGGGAGATCCTGCCGGATCGGGGCCGGGAGCTGATGGTGGGCGTGGGCCGCGTGCAGGGCCTGTACATGGGCTTCGCCATCAATCGCCAGGGTCTGATCGACGACCCCGAGCATCGCGGCGCCAAGAAACCTGGCGGCATCCTCTACAAGGAGGGCATCGCCAAGCTGGCCGCCTTCAGTCGCGCCTGCAACGACGACGGGATCCCCCTGGTGTGGCTACAAGACGTCTCCGGATTCGATATCGGGGTCGAGGCCGAGCGTCTGGGCCTCTTGGGCTACGGCTCGAGCCTGATCTACACCAACAGCACCAACCAGATCCCCATGTTCACGGTGCTCCTCAGGAAAGCCTCGGGTGCAGGCTACTACGCCATGGCCGGCCTGCCCTATGAACCGGTGCTGCAGGTCTCCACCCCCATCACTCGCCAGTCCGTGATGGAGGGGCGTACGCTTGCCATAGCCGCCTTCAACACCAAGCTCGACGATGACTTTGAGATCGCCGTCGAGGACCCCGAGGAGCGCGCGCAGATCGAGGAGGGAATGCGCGCCACGGAGGAACGCATTGAGGGGGACATGGATCCGTACAAGTCCGCGGCACAGATGGACACCGACGAGATCGTGGGCGTCAGTGAACTGCGATCGTGGATGGAACTGTTCGCCGAGACCAGCTATGCCGCCTGTGGCGTGCGCCGAACCAAGAACCCGCGTATCTGGTCGCTGCACGACCTGGCCGCCCTGACGGAAGCGCGCGCATGAGCACCGGCGAAGACCTGAACGTGATCCCCCTGCAGAAGGGAGATTCCCTGTGCCTGGCATCGCCCGATGTGGGCTTGTTCACCAGGGCCTTGGAGCAGGGAGACTGGGTCGACGAGGGCCAACTCATCGGCTTGCTGTCGCGCCTGGGCCGCATGACGCCGCTCCGGGCACCCACGGGGTTCGCGGGACCCGGCCGCACGCGTGCACAGATCGCATCGCCCCCACCCGAACGGGTCCTCACGCCGGTGGGTTATGGAACGACGCTCTACGAACTGGTCCTCGTTCCCGATGAGGGGCAAGGCGAGGAGGCCTCATTAGCCCCAGACCCCGCGCCCGCGACCCTCACGGTCTCCGCTCCCCAGAGCGGCCGCTTCTACCATCGCCCCGGCCCCGACAGCCCACCTTTCCTCAACCCTGACGACGAGCTGCAGGAGGGCACAACCCTGGGGCTGATCGAGGTCATGAAGACCTTCGCACACGTGTCCTACCACCCGGGAAAGGGGCTCCCGGATCGGGCCCGCATGCTGGCCTGGGTCGCGGAAGACGGGGCTGAGGTGCACGAGGGGGATCCGCTGCTTGAGTTTGAGCCCCTCTAGGGCCGAAACCTGTCCTCAGACCTCAATCCTACACGTCCGCACTCACCTCCCGCAGAACCCGCCGTACCCCCAGCATGCAAACCTCCTCCCGATTGCCCCTGGCCCTATTGGTCATCGGTCTGCTGCTGGGCATATGCGGACTGGTCTGGAAGTTGACGTCCGCTGCGGAGCCCCCCATTGAGGGCCCGAATGTGGCCGTCACCCGGGTGGAGGTCCCGCCCGAACCCGACCTGGTCGAGACGCAGCTGATGCCATCCTCCAGCGAGGCCGTGGCGAAGGCCACGAATCTGGTCGTTCTCGTCCTGTCAGAAGATGGCCGCCACCTGCCCGAAGCTGAGGTCTCACTGACGAATTCGGACGGCGAACTGTTCAGCAGCATGGGGGGCGCAGACCTCCGCAACTGCCTCAGCGGTGATTGGACTCTGGTCATACGCCGGAAGGGGGTGATCAACTATCGCAAGGAGATTCACGTAGCCAAGAGCACGACCGAGCGGGTCGTTGTACACATGGCTCGAGTGATCCGCATCACCGGCACGGCGAGCAACATTTTTGGAGAGCCACCAGGCACCTTTCCAATCTGGTTCTTGGCGGAAGGGGAGACTCACCCGACCCAGAAACAGGGGAACAGGAGGCTCATTGGCTCCGTTATCAACTCCGATGGTGGATTCCAGGTGGACGTTCCCAAGTCAGGCTCCTATCACGTCTCCGTTGGCCCCATCGATGAAGTGGTCATGGCCACCGAGGAGGCCGTGAAATTGCGCCCGGGCGGATTCTCTGAGCTGACCATCGTCATTGGCGGCGGCACCGACCTGGACGTGATCCTTGACCCGGTGCCCCTGCGGGTTTCCCAGGGCGGGATTCAACTGAATGCGGCCTTGATGGTACGCAGCAGTGACCTGAACGAGGATCGCCAGAAGCGCAAGCGACCCGGGTTCGTGAAGAGGTCGCCGGTCGCGCCGGGCGAGAAGTACGCGCGCGACCGTGGGAGGCGGGCAAAGGCTGGACAGAATCCCGGAGCAGAAGGGAAGACCGAGTCAATCAAGCCCGAGAATCTCCTCGGACCGGACAAGGCCCGGCCAGACGGCGTGGGCCGCAACCGGAGGGACGAACCGGGGCCCGATTCCACCAAGAGCGAGGCGCCCCAATGGCAGGAATTCCGGAGGGCTACCATCAGCCCCGAGGGTCGATGCAATTTTGGCATCCTGCCAACGGGCCTGGACATGCGCCTGGCCATCACCCGCCCGCGGGACCGGTATGAATCCACCGAGACCTTTCGATTGCAACCAAACACCCGAACAGCCCTGATCGTGCAGATTCCGGGCGTGCGCGCGGAACACATCGTCAAGGCCCAACCGATCGCCGAGTTGCCCATGCTCGTGGACGTCCTCCCCCCGACAGAGGACGACCTGAAACCCGGGTTCACCTGGAAGTAGTCACATGCGACGCGCACAGAAGGCCACGCGCATCCAGGCGATCCTCGACGAGTTGATCCCTGACACACCCATCCCCTTGCTCCACAAGGATCCGTTCACGCTCTTGGTTGCCGTGTTGCTCTCGGCTCAGACGACCGATGCGCGAGTGAACGAGGTGACTCCTGCGCTATTCCGTGCTGGTGGAACGCCTGCGCGCATGGCGCAACTCGGGGAGGACGAAATCCTCGGATACATCCGGCGCATCGGCCTCGCGCCCACGAAGGCACGCAACGTAAAAAGCCTAGCACAGCAGCTGCTGGACGAGCACGGAGGTCATGTGCCCAAGAGCTTCAGGGAACTGGAGGCCCTGCCTGGCGTCGGTCACAAGACAGCCTCGGTGGTCATGGCTCAGTCCTTCGGCGTTCCGGCTTTCCCCGTCGATACGCACATTCACCGTCTGGCCGGACGCTGGGGGTTGAGCGGCGGCACCACCGTGGAGCGCACCGAAGCGGACCTCAAGAAGATCTTCCCCGAGGCTGCCTGGAACAAGCTGCACCTGCAGATCATCTATTTCGGACGCCAGTACTGCCCTGCGCGGGGGCACGATCTGCGTAGCTGCCCCATCTGCTCCTGGGCTGCCACCCAGCGCCGCATCATGGCAGAATCCGGACCTGTCCACTGAACAACCAGCCCCCATTCAATCCATGTCCACCGCTCCCGGCCCTGCAGATTTCGCCCTGACGGCCGATGCATGCCTAGAACGTGTCTCTTCCTGGCTGGAGGACTTCGATCCCGATGAGGTGGACTACACGGCTTCAGACGGCGTGTTGAAGATCGAGTTCCCCGACGGGGTCACGTTCGTCTTGAACCGCCAATCCGCGGCGCAACAGGTGTGGTTCGCTGCGGGTGCCCGCGCCTGGCACTACCAGCAGGAACCTGATGGATCCTGGCGCTCCACGAAGGACGGAGAGGATCTCATGCAGTGCATCGCCGAGGCCGTTGGAGCGAAGCTCGGACGACAGGTCGAGTTGTAGGCCCAGGCCCGAACTGAGGGCTAGGGCGCCTACTCATCGTCGAAGGCACCGCGGAGCAGATCGAGCTGCTTGCGCAAGCTCTCGAACATCTCGCTGGAGAAGCTCAACTGCGGATTCGACCATTGGCCGCGAACCACGGCAGACATGGCCATGTCGCCCACCACTTCTGACCCCTCAAGAGGAAGGAATGACGCCGGGAGCTGCACGTCCAAGGAGACCTCCTGGGTGTCGATGGTCATCTCCCCGCGAATGACGCACTCCTCATCGTCCAACAAGAGCAAGATCTCCTCGTAGGCCACACGCCCCAATCGAACGGAGAGCTTGAAGGGATCCAAGTCGTCTTCGTAGACGTCACGCCCCACGTTGGTTCGCAGAATGCCCTCGCTGAGCAGAGGGTGCAGACGATAGCTGACCTCACCCAGATCGATAGTGATCTCAGCTCTCGCGGACAGTTTCGATCCTTCCACGGGCAGGGTGAATTCGCCTAGGGTCAACCGAATCGGCTCACTGCCCTCCGTCTTCTCGACGATCTCCAACCAGGGCAGGAGAATCGAGAGCACGTCTGTACATAGTGGATCGTCCAAACCCAGATCCAGGCTGCTTGTGACGCCTCCAACGGACTGGACAACGTCGCCTTCCAACATGATCTGTACCCCAAGTCCCTGAAGCGGTGAGAGGAGCGAGATGTGCGCTCGTTCGAGACGCCGATCCTCATCGGTGGCCACGACGTCCCCCTGAAGTCGCACGGCGACCTGCGGCCCCAGGCCTTCCTCCAGAGACCAGGGTAGCGCCAGCACATGGTCGACGATCGCAGTGGGCAGTTCCAGTTCGGCGACGACCCGATCCTGGTTCCACGCCTGCGCTTCGATGCGTACTTGCCCCTCTACAGCGCCGTTCTCGCCTTCCACACTCCCTTGCCAGATCCTCGCTCCTTCCCACGTGCCGCCCAGCGTGACATCAACGTCCCCTCTCTCCCCCAGAGCATCACGCAGTCCAGCCCTGCTCGGGAACGCATCAAGGAGGGAGAAGGGCAGAGCTTGGGCCTGAAAGCGGAAGTGCAAGCCCGGCTCTTCAAGGGTTTGGACTCCCTGAGCAACGAGCACGCCGGGAGCCAGATGCACGGAGATCTCCTGATCCGGACCGAGTGCAGCCTCGGGACTCCCGAAGGCGCAGCGCATGATGTACTGATCGCTCACGTCCGGATCGTGTACGTAGCGAAACTCCGCAGACTGCACCTCGGCCAACTTCTCCCCTTCCCGATTCAGGGTGACGTTCTCAACTCGCAAGCTGAGTGTGACTGCTGAGGGCGATTGGGCCAGGCCCGAAAAATCGAAGTCGATGTGCTCTCCGTTCTGCAACTCCAGGGCCTTGGTCAGATTTGAAACCCCATCCGGGTCAAAATCTATGTCACCTCTCGTCACCCTGAACTCGCAGCACAATTCCTCGTCACCGAATCCGAGCATGGATAGCAGGGACGGCATGGTGCCCTCGCCAGCCAGGACCTCATCCCCCTGTGCGTCCAAGATCCGCATCTGACTCACGTCCTGAGGACGGGTCCATGCAAAGCCGATCCCCTCAAGATCAAAGGAGCCCGCGCCGGATCCAGCCAGTGCCGCATTGACGAATTTCTCGGCCACGCGCGTTCCGAACCCGCTGAGTAGGGCCGGGGCCAGGATGATCGCCCCCAGGACGGCTCCGAACCCAAACCCCAGACACCCCAGGCCGCCCGTGAACAGGCAGCCAAAGCACGAGCGGGACTCCGCCTCATTCCCGGACACTTCCACTCCTACCCCCTCCGGGGTGGAAGGGGGAGGCTGGGAAACGGGCTGGGTGGGTTGCGGCGCGACCATGCGGACGGGTCCTGGTATGGATCTCTAGCCTAGTCCTTTGTCGGCAGAGGGTCGAACCCCGTCCCCTGAGTCGGTCCTCATGGGATCAGTTCCAACGCACATCCGGTGGAAGGTGGGAGAGCTGCTCCCCTTCGGCGTCCAGTCCACCCAGGATTGCGCGCCAAATGCTCTCGGCACTGCCAGCCTTGAAGACGCTGTCCGCATCGGGCGGGGCCTGACGCCACGAGCCCGTCTGCAGCTCATTCACCAACTGCCCACCACCCCATCCCGAGCTGCCAAGAAGAACTCGCAGGTCCGCCCCCACGCCCTCTTCCTCGACCACCCCCAGCATGGCCTCGATCGAGCCGCCCAGGTACAGATCCTGTCCCAGGCGGGTGCCGCCGGAGATGAGCTGGGGCAGTCGGTGCACGAACTGCAGCGTCTGCGTCTCCACCGGGCCACCACAGTAGACGGGAAAGGTGCTGCTCGTCCGGTCCGACATCAGCCCTCCCAGGTCCGCCCCGAGCTGACGGTTCACGACCAGGCCGTAGGCTCCCATGGGAGTGTGGTCCACCAGCAGGACCACCGTATGCATGAAGTTCGGATCCAACATGCTGGGCATGGAGATCAACAGGGAGCCGGGTTCAATCAACGAGGCCATGTGAAGAGGGTAGCTGCTTGGGCTCGGAAGGGTCCCCACTCAACGCGGAACGAGCGTGAACACGCACTCCAGGTGCGGAGTATGGGGGAACAGATCGACGGGCTGTACACGGGCAAGACGATAGCCACCTCGCGCCAGGTGCTCGAGATCGCGCACTGCGGTGACGGGATTGCAGGACACGTAGATCATGCGAGCCGGAGCAGCCGCGAGCAGGATGGGAATCACCTTCGGGTGCAGCCCGGCACGGGGCGGATCGACGATGCAGAGATCCCCCTGCACCCCCCGGGTGCACTGCTCCAGGTTCTCCAACACGTCACCTTCAATAAACGACGCATTGTGGATCCCGCCAGCTTCGGCATTGGCCCGTGCGTCGCGGATAGCAGAGGGAGAGGACTCGAGCCCCACAACCTCGCTGGCTTTCGACGCAAGACTCAGGCCGATGGTGCCGGCGCCACAATACAGGTCGAACACGCGCCCGCCCGAGGATGGGACCTCACTGTGGATGCACTCAAGCAACCGTTCTGCCTGTGTCGTGTTGGTCTGAAAGAACGAGGTGGGCGAGAGGGTGAAGGTCAGACCTGCCAGGGTCTCGTGGATCACGCCCGGGCCGTGCAGGATCCGCTCCTCCTCCCCGATGGCCACGGCGGCGGCGCGGCTGTGGATCCCCTGAACCAGGGTGGTGATCTGGGGGCAGCGCCGCACGAGGTCCGCAGCCCAGGGGTCCACGCGCTCGGCGTCTTCCACGGAGGTCACCAGGTAGACGAGGATCTCGCCCGTGTTCACGCCCTTGCGCAGGACCAGATGCCGCAGGAGTCCCACGTGGCGTCTGGTGTCCCAGGCCTCCAGGTCATGCTCCCGTGCCAGCTCCCGCGCAGCGCTGAGGATGTCGTCCGCTCCCTCAAAGTGGATGGCGCAGGATTGGATGTCGAGAACCTTGGAGTACACGCCGGGCACGTGCAGGCCGAGGGCAAAATCGGAGCGGGCCCCTTCGGGTTCACCGACTTCGATCCAGCGCCGATTGCCGAAGGTGAAGTCCATCTTGTTTCGATAGCCGAAGGGCTCCTCCATGCCGAGCACGGGCTCCACCTCCACCTCGCCCAAGAGGTCCGCCTCCGCCAAGCGCTCCAACAGGTGCCCCCGCAGGGATTCCAACTGCCCCGTGTAGTCATAGGTCTGGAAGGAGCAGCCGCCGCAGGTGCCCACGTGCGGACAACGGGCCTCGCGCTGCAACGGGCCGGGCTCGAGGACCTCTTCGAGCTGCCCGCCGATTGCCCCCCTGTGCCGGCGCCGGATCTGCGCACGCACCAAGGAACCGGGCACGGCCCCGCGCACGGCCACCGGGTGCCCCTCCACTTCGCCGCGTCCACGGCCCAGGTCGTCGATGGCCTCCACGCGCATCTCCACCTGACTGCCTCGCACCGGCCGCGGGCCGCGCTCGTCGATTTGTGTTGAGTTCTCGCCCATCAGGGGCGGTACCCTACCGTACCCCTGCCATGCCCGCGTCCCCTCCCGCAGCAAGTCAGCCCATCGCGCCCCCCGGCGACGGCTCCCCGGCTCTCCCCTCCTGGGCCGGACTCGTACTGGCACTGGGCGTTCTGGGAGCCCTGGTCGCACGCACGAACTTCCTGATCGACGACGCCTACATCTCCTTCCGCTACGCGCGCAACTGGGCCGAGCTGGGCCTGCCCACCTACAACCCGGGCACGACGCCACCGGTGGAAGGCTACAGCAATGCCCTTTGGGTCCTGCTGCTGCGCGCCTGCGCAGGCCTGTCCCTCAACCTGGAGACCAGCGCCCGCATCCTCTCGTGCCTCTTCGCTGCAGGCACCTTGGCCCTGGTGCACGTACACCTCGGACGCCTGACCCTCTCACCCTGGTCGAGATTCCTGGCCACGATCAGCTTGGCCGCCTTCCCTCCTTTCGCCGTCTGGACCACCGGCGGTCTGGAGACGGCGAGCTTCGGGTTCTTCGTCTTCGCCGCCTACCTCACCCTCACCCGGGCCTTTGCGAACGGCGGCAACGGAGCCTGGCTCGCGGGAGTCATGGGCCTCGCCGTATGCCTCTCCAGGGTAGAAGGGCCACTGTGGGCCTTGGGTGTCGCCTTGGCAGCTTGGGTCGCAGGGAAGACCAAGGGCGAGTCGGCGCGACCGGTCTGGCCCTACCTGGCACTCACCGTCGCGGGCTATGGGCTGTTCCTGTTGTGGCGTCATGCCATATTTGGCGAGTGGATGGCCAACACCGTCCATGCGAAGGGGGGGCTCTCCCTTGCCGGTATCGGCCGCGGGCTCAAGACCAGCGCCACCTTCCTGATCCTGTTCCCTTCGACCCTCGTGGCCCTGGCAGCCTTCCCGCGCCTGCGCCGAACGGAGCACGGGGCGTGGGCCGCGGGCGCCCTGACCCTGCTGGGAGGATTCTTGGGCTACAACACTCTGGTTGGCGGAGACTGGATGCCCTTCTTCCGCTTCCTCGCGCCCGCCTCGCCGTTCATCGCGGTGCTGCTGGGCTTTTTCCTGAACACCCTCGGACAGAAGGCCGTCCCGATCGGACTGCTCCTGATCGGCGTCTCCCTGCCGCCCCTCTTCGGTCAGAGCCTCGCCCCGACCAGCCTGCTGAAGCCCCTCTACTTCCGAACGTTCAAGGTCGGGTACGAGAGCGAGTGGGAGCGCTGGGAGACCGGAGTGGGCAACCTGGCCATGTTCAAGATGCTCGGACGCGGACTGCGCCAGGTGGCGGCCCCATCCGACACGCTGACCTTCGGAGCCATCGGCGCCGTGGGTTATGAATCGCGTCTGCACATCCACGATCGCAACGGTCTGGTGGATCGCGAGGTGGCCATGCGCGGTGGAACCAGCGAGTCCAAGACCGCGGGCCACGACAAGCAGGTGCCGCGCGCGTGGTTCCTCGACCGCCACCCCACCCTCTTCCATGCGGTCATCATCGAGGGCCCGGTGGGACCTGAAGGCTCGGAGACCTACCAGCGCGCCGTGGCCATGGCCAGCGGCATGATCGAGCAGCGTGTGTTCGGGGACCCGGCCGAGGCACCCCTGCGGGAGAGAACCTTCGTCGCAGTGCACCGCCTGGAAGCCGAACCCGGGATTCCCAAGGGAAGTCTGCTGGTGCTCCTGCGTGCGCGGGACTAATCCGCGCGCAAGATGTCCGCGGGCCACACGTCCCGTTCGCGCTCGGGGTGCGGAACGTAGGTGCCATCGTTGTCGGGCATCGGTGCTCCCGCCCGGTGCATGGCCGTGTACACACCTAGGGCCACCGTGTTGGCCAGGTTGAGGCTGCGTACACCCGGGCGGATGGGCACGTAGACGCGCTGCGACCCGAGCCGCTCCAGCAGTTCGGCGGGCAGGCCCTTGGTTTCGCTGCCGAAGAACAGCACGTCATCGGACTCGAAGGACGCCTCGAACAGAGAGCTCCCCCCGCGTGCGGAGAACAGGCGCGCGCGCTCGGCCAGGGGGCGTGTCCCCTCGGCTTCGAGGGCCGACCAGCAGGCGTCCAGATCGGCGTGCACGCGCAGGTCCACCATGGGCCAGTAGTCCAACCCCGCGCGCTTGAGATAGCGGTCCTCCAGGGAGAAGCCGAGGGGCTCCACCAGGTGCAGGGGCAGGCCCAGGGCCGCGCTCAGTCGCCCCGCACAGCCGGAGTTGTGGGGAATCTCGGGGTGCACGAGGACGATGTCCATGGGCGCCGATCCTACCCGGTGTACCTGGGGTGCACGGCCCCATGTCTGTTCGTGTTTTGTTAGGGTTTACGCCATGATTGCCCACCGGGACGAACGCCTGCCCCCACGCACCCGGCGCATTCTGCACCTGGACGTGGACGCCTTCCTGGCTTCGGTGGAACAGGCCCTGCACCCCGAGCTGCGCGGCCGGCCGGTGGTGGTGGGCGGCTCCCCCACCAGCCGCAACCTGGTCATGTCCTGCTCCTACGCCGCCCGTCGGCGCGGGGTGCGCCCCGGCATGTTCGCCTCCCAGGCGGCACGCCAGTGTCCCGAGGCCGTGTTCGTGCCCGGCGACTCCAAAGCCGCCAATCAAAAGCGCGAGGATATCGTGCGTCTGCTGCTGGAGATCTCGCCGCGCATCCAGGTGACCTCCATCGACGACTTCCTCGTGGACCTGACGGGCAGCACGCGCCTGCTCGGCTGCGCGTTCACCGTGGCCGAGCGCATGCGCGCCCGGATCTGGACCGAAACCCACATGCCCGTGACCGTCGGTGTGGGAACGGGCCCCATCCTGGCGCGGCTGGCGGGCAAGCTCGGTAAGCCGGGCGGGGTGGCAGAGATCCTGCCGAGCCACGAACGCGCCTTCCTCGCGCGCCTGCCCGTGCGCCACCTGCCCGGGGTGGGACACAAGGTCGGGCACGCCCTGGAGCGTTTTTCGATTCGCACCGTGGGCGAGCTGGCGTTGGTCTCACGCGAGGTGCTCTTCGCCAGCTTCGGCCCCATCGGTTTGACCTTGCACGATCGCGCCCACGGCCGGGACGACGATCCCGTGCAGACCTCCCACCACCTGGACGCCGCGGGTGAATTGGTAGCGCGCCCTCCCCGCTCCATCCGGCGCGACAGCACCTTCGAACCCGAAGAGGGACGCCGCGAACGGGTGGAGGCCATGCTCCTGTATCTGGTCGAACGGGCCAGCGCACGCCTCCGGGAACACCGCCTGAAAGCCGGCTCCATGGAGGTCCGGCTGAGCTACGTGGATACCCGCCCACCCCACGCACGCGCGCGGGCGACGTCAACGGGCACCGGGGCCCCCCACTCCGGGCTGCACAAACGCAAGCGTCTGCCCCGGTCCGAATCGGGCAGCGAGGCCCTGGGCCAGCACGCCCTGGCCCTGCTGGCGGCCCTCCCCAGACGGCGCGCCCTGGTCAAGCGCGTGGGCGTCAGCCTCCTGACCCTCAGTCCCGAGAGGGAGATCCAGGGCGAGCTGTTCGGCTCCGACGACAGGGACAACCGCCTGGAGGGCGCCCTCGATCACCTGCGGGCGCGCCACGGATTCGGGGGCATCCTACGGGGCTCCAGCCTCCTGCTGGGCGACACCTTCCCCACGGGCCCCGACGGACTGCGCCTGCGCACCCCGTCCCTCAATCAGTGAAGGAGCGGGTGGCTCGGCGCAAGAAATAATGAAGGCGCGGCGTGTCGAACACGCCGCGCCCCATCAGAGAACCCGAAGGGATCCCAAGAAGACGATGAAACCTTAGTCGGCCAATGCCGCGGTGAAGTTGGTCTCGTCCATGACCTTGGCGAGAGCATCCAGGTCGGGCTTCGCATCACCCAGTGCCACGCTGGCTGACTTCGACGTGTAGTCCACCTCGATACAGTCTTCGGAAACGCCAAGGCCTTTAGCAAGTGCAGACCGCACTTTGGGGGGGCACATGGTGCCTCATGACATGCCGTCGATCTTGAAGGCCACGGTCTTGGCCTTCGGGGTCTCATCAGGAGTTTCCTGGGGCGTTTGCGGGTCGTTGTCGACCGGAATCTCGGAGGTGCAGGCCATAAGGGCCAGCCCCGCCAGGGCGGGTAGAATGAGTTGCTTCATGGTTTGTTGTCTTGGGAGTGATGGAACCCGGGTCGGCTGAGCCGGCAGTGGGCGGGGTTCCGATGCGGCCACTACTTGATCTTGCCCTCAAAGCCTACGCCGTCGAGAGCTTCCAGTAAGGACTTGTTCGTACATCCGGTGTCAACCTTGACGGTGGCCGTGGCGGAGAGATAGTCCACGTCCACGGACTGGACGCCCTCCACGTTCTTGAGTGCAGACCGCACTCGCGGGGGACACCCCACGGCTCACGTCATGCCGGTGATGGCCAGCGAGACCGTAGCCGGCCCCTCAACCTGATAGGCGGCGTCCTTGTTGGGGCCATGGCATGCCACCAGCGAGGTGCCGCAGAAGAGAACCAAAGCTACAAGGAGTTGTCTCATGGCAAGGAAGGTACCGGGTGCTGAAAGGGGTGCAAGGCCTGTGGCCCCGGCGAGCATGGTAGCCACTCTACCCGTCCTGCTCTGCCCGGAACCCCATGCAATCGGTCAGGTTTTTGTCATCACCCCCCCGGAACGGGCCGGGGAGGCCGTTATCCTGCGCCCATCATGAAGATCGCCTCCATCGGTGGTGGCCCCGGTGGCCTGTACGCCTGCCTGCTCCTGAAAAAGCGCTTCCCAGCAGCCGAGGTCACGGTCTACGAACGCAACGGGCCGGACGACACCTTCGGCTGGGGCGTGGTGTTCTCCAACGAGACGCTCTCGGGGTTCCAGGCCGCGGATCCCGAGACCTTCACGGCCATCGAGGCCAGCTTTGCCTATTGGGACGACATCGACACCCACTATGGAGGCGAGGTGCTTCGCTCTACGGGGCATGGATTCTGCGGTCTGTCCCGCAAGCGACTCCTGAATATCTTCCAGGATCGTTGCCGCGAACTGGGAGTGGCCCTGAACTTCGAAACGGAAGTGCACGACGACGAGGAGCTCGCCGACGCGGATCTGGTCATTGCCGCCGACGGGATCAACAGTTTCGTGCGGGAGAAGTATGTCGACCACTTCACCCCCAGCCTCGACTGGCGACGCTGCAAGTTCACCTGGCTGGGTACGAACAAACCCCTCAAGGCCTTCACCTTCATCTTCCTGGAGAGCGAGTTCGGTCTCTTCCAGGTGCACGCCTATCCCTTCGAGGTCGGCGAAGAGGCTCTCTCCACCTGGATTGTCGAGTGCCACGAGGACGTCTGGAAACGCGCCGGACTGGAAGACGTGAGCGAAGAGCAGACCGTGGAGTTCATCCGCAAGCTGTTTGCCGAGCATCTCGATGGCTATGAGGTCTACACGAACCGATCCATCTGGCGCACCTTCCCGACGGTGCGCTGCCAGAAGTGGGTGCGGGGCAACCTTGCCCTCCTGGGAGATGCGGTCCATACGGCACACTTCTCCATCGGCTCGGGAACCAAGCTGGCCATGGAGGACGCTATCGCTCTCGACGAGGCCCTGGGTCAGGTCTTGAGCGCGGACGGTACGGGGGACGTGCCCGCCGCCCTGGAGGGCTACGAAGAGGCGCGGGAGGTGGATTGCATCAAGCTCCAGAAAGCGGCCCAGACCAGTCTTGAGTGGTTCGAGAATTCAGCGCGCTACATGGACCAGCATCCGCTTCAGCTGACCTTCAACCTGATGACGCGCTCCAAGCGCATCACCTACGGCAACCTGGCCGAGCGCGACCCTGAATTGGTCGAGCGGGTGCGGGCTTGGTGGTGCGCCGAGCAGGGCGCTCCCGGGGCCAAGGCCCCCATCTTCGCCCCGTTCACCCTGCGCGACCTGACCCTGCCCAACCGCATGGTGGTCTCCCCCATGTGCCAGTACTCGGCCGAGGAGGGCACTCCCGGCGACTGGCACCTGATGCACCTCGGGGCACGGGCTGTGGGAGGTGCCGGGCTCTTGATCACCGAGGCCACGGCCGTCTGTGCCGAGGGTCGCATCACCCACGGCTGCACCGGCCTCTACGGTCCGGAGCACGTACAAGCCTGGCGACGCATCACGGATTTTGTGCATGCGCACAGCGCCACCCCCATCGGGATCCAGCTGAGCCACGCTGGACGCAAGGCCTCCTGCTCTCTTCCATGGGAAGGGGACAGGCCCCTTGACGGAGAGAGCGCATGGCCCACGGTCGGCCCATCCGCCGATGCCTTCGATGCCGACTGGCCCGTCCCACGCGCGATGGATCGCGCCGACATGGACGCGGTAACGAAGCAGTTCGTCCAAGCCACAGAGCGCGCCCTGGAGGCGGGGTTTGATCTCGTGGAGCTGCACATGGCCCACGGCTACCTGCTCTCCAGCTTCCTCTCCCCCGCCTCCAACCTGCGCACGGACGAGTACGGCGGCGACCTCGAGGGTCGCATGCGCTTTCCCCTGGAAGTCTGCCGGGCGGTGCGCGCGGTGTGGCCCGCTCACATGCCCCTGGCCGTGCGCATCTCCGCCACGGACTGGCTTGGTGAAGATGGGCAGACGGCCGAGGATTCGGTGCACCTGTCCCAGCAGTTGAGTGAAGCCGGTTGCGACCTCATCGACGTGTCTTCGGCGGGCAACACGCCGCGCTCTGAGCCCGGCTACGGTCGTATGTACCAGGTGCCCTTTGCCGAGCGCATCCGGCACGAGGTTGACGTGGCCGTCATGGCCGTCGGCGCGATCCAGGGCTGGGACCACGCCAACACGGTTCTGGCCGCCGGCCGCGCGGACCTGTGCGCCCTGGCCCGGCCACACCTCGTCCATCCCCACCTGAGCCTGGAGGCAGCGGTGGAGTTCGGCCAGGACGATCAGTTCTGGCCCCCGCAGTATCTGGCCGCCAAGCCGAGCCCCGCGGAGTAGTCCCGGCACGAAAGTCGGGCTGGTGAATGCATTAGGGTTTTGTTAGGGTTCGCCCTTTCGCGACTCCTTTGCATGTACGTCCCTCTCCGCGTCCACGGCCACCACTCACTGCTCACGGGCACGGACTCCCCCGCACAGCTCCTGTCGCGGGCCAGGGAGTTGAAGCTCGGGGCCCTCGCCCTGACCGACGTGGACGGCGTGACGGGCCTGGTGGACTTCCTACGGGCCGCACAGGTGGCTCCCGAGCCCCCCACCACCTGCCGACCCATCCTGGGGGCTGAGCTCTCCGACGATGGGGGTCGGCCGGGCCGCCTGGTGATCCTGGTCCAGAGCGAGCAGGGCTACACCAACCTGAACCGTCTGGTGAGCGCCCGCCACCACAGTCTGATCGAGCCCGGGACCGATCCCGAAGAGCCGGGCGACGAGAGCTCCGGGTTTGATCTGATCGGGTCGGCCATCGCCATGCAGCAGGGTTTGATCTTCCTGGCTGACCACCCGCGCCTGCTGCTGGGTCTCTTCGGTCACATCCCGGCCGAGCAGTTGTTTGCGGCCATCTCTCCCGCCTCCCTGCGTTTGGATGGAAGCTCACGCCGCCCGCCCCTTGTGGCGCGCCCCGAAGCCCATGCCCCGCGCGACGTCAGCGGCGAGCTCGGTCGCGATTCCCAGTGTTCTCTTCCGGGTTCGGATGCGGGAAAAGGCCCCCGCGAATCCACTCCATCCGAGCCGCCCGCCAAGTGCCCCGCGCCAGCCCAGCCCCTGCCCGCGTCCAGCCTCGTGGACGCCGCCCGGGCCGTGGGTGTGGCCACCCTGGCCGTTCCAGACGTCTACTACGGTCTACCCGGTGGCGTGCGCACCCATCGCATCCGGGTCGCCGTCAAGCACAACGCCCTGGTCGATGACCTCGACCCCGCCTGGCTCGCTCCCGAGCCCGCGCACCTCCCCACCCACGCCGAGATGTGCGCCTTGTACGCGGACCTGCCCGAGGTTCCCGGACCCTGGGACCCCCCTGGGGAAGCAGGCCCCGCAACTGCGCCCTCTACAATCCCCGGGGCCGTGGCGCGCACCCTCTGGGTAGCCGAACGCTGTCGCTTCACCCCGGCCCTGGACCGGGTGGACTTTCCCTCGGTGAAGCTGGGCGCCGAGGAGACGCCCTACTCCAAGCTCTGCGAGTGGAGCCTGGAGGGGGCCCGAAAGCGCTACCGCCCCCTGCGGCCCGAGATCCTACGCCGCCTGGACGTCGAACTCTCAACCATCGACCAGCTGGGCTACGCGCCCTACTTCCTCCTGGTGCAACGCATCGCCGAATACGCTCGCGATCAACACATCCCGTGCGTGGGGCGCGGGTCGGCCGCCAGCAGCTTGGTGGCCTACTGCCTGGGGCTGACCGAGGCGGATCCCTTTCGCTACGGCCTGCCCTTTGAGCGCTTCCTGAATCCCCAGAGGCGGGACCGGCCGGATGTCGACCTGGACTTTTGTTGGCGCCGGCGGGACGAGGTGCTTGAGCACGTGTATGACCTCTTCGGGGCCGAGCGCACGGCCATGATCTGCACCCTCAATCGCTTCGGGCCACGCTCCGCCCTGCGCGAAGCCGCCCTGGCCCACGGCATCCCCCCCGCCCAGATCCGACCCTGGGCGCAACGACTGCCCTACGCTTTTGCCCGCGGAACAAAGGAGGCGGGTCCCAGCGATGCGGAGAGTGAAAAAAAAGAAACGCCCACCCGTCACCACGAGTCGAGCGCTGCGTCTGGTGGGTGCCCACCCATTGAGGGTGGGGGCGGGGGTGGCTGCCCCCCGGGCCTGACCAACAACCCCCTCGCCCGGGCCCTCCACGACCTCCCCGCCCCGAACCCCGGCGAAGCCTTCCCCTTCCAGGATGAACGTTTCCGGCGCGCCCTTGAAGATGCCGCCGAATTGCTCGACTCCCCCCGCCACTTTGGGCTGCACCCCGGAGGCGTTGTGGTCGCTCCCGGACCCCTGGCCCACTGGACGGCCTGTCGGCGGGCCGCCAAACCGCATCCGACCCGTGGACACGTGATCGTGACCCAGCTGGACAAGGATGCCGTCGAGGCCGTGGGGCTCGTCAAGATGGATCTGCTCGGCAACCGTGCCTTGACCACTCTGGCCGACTGTCTGGAGATCCTGGAACAACAGGGCATCCGAGTAGACTTCGAGACACTGGCCGAGGACGACGCGCTGACCGCTGAGCTCTTACGTGCTGGCCGCACCGTAGGGTGTTTTCAGATCGAATCCCCGGGAATGCGCAATCTCCTGCAACAGATGCAGGCCCACTGCATGGATGACGTCATCCGCGCCGTGGCTCTGATTCGTCCCGGACCAGCGGGGTCGGGCATGAAGGATTGTTACGTGCGACGCGCCCGGGGGCTCGAACCCGCCACACCGTTGCATCCCAGTCTGGCCGAGGTCCTGCAGGACACCCACGGCGTCATGCTCTACCAGGAGGACGTGATGCAGGCCGCCGCGCACATGGCCGGAATGGAGCTGGCCCAGGCCGATCAACTCCGCCGCGCCCTGCAAAAACACCGCAGCGCGGACATCGCCAGCCTGCGGGCGCATTTCCTGCAGGGCTGTGCCGAGCAGGGAGCCCACTCCGCCGACGCCATCCGTGTGTGGGAGCAGATCGCGGGCTTTGCCTCCTTCGCCTTCTGCAAATCCCACGCGGTGACCTACGGTCGCATGGCCTACCGCACGGCATGGCTCAAAGCCCACTACCCGGCGGCCTTCCTGATCGCCTTCCTGGCCAGCGAAACCGGCTACTACCCCCGACGGGTCTACGTGGAAGAGGCGCGGCGGCTGGGGGTGCCCATCCTCGGCCCGGACGTCAATCGCAGTGCGTCCACCTTCAGCGCCGAGCGCCTCGCGGGCCGCGATACCGCCCCGGGCCCCCTGGCCCTGCGCGTAGGCCTCGCTCAGGTGCACGGGCTCTCCAGCCATACGCTCGACAATCTATTGGAGAGTCGACAACAGAGCCCCTTTCTCTCCCTGCCCGACCTGCTCGAACGCAGTGGGGCTCACCGCCATGAGGTGGACGCACTCATTCAGTGCGGCGCCCTCGATGCATTCGACCGCACGCGCCCCGAACTCCTCTGGCGGCTGCACCTGCTGCACACACCCCAACGGCGTGCAAACCCCAAGAGCGGGCTCGACCTGCAGCAACTACAAGCCTGCCAACGCACCCCCGCCGATCACCCCCGCGAGGCCCTTGATGCGGCGCGGACACATACGTCCGGCTGGGCTGGCCGCGGCCTGGGCGTGGAACACTCAGCACTACCCCGCGGGCAGAGCGCCCTGTTGTTCCCCACCCCCCCGGCGCAGGCCCTGGTCCTGCCCGGTCTGCCTGACGAACCCGTCCTCGCCCGAGCCCGCACAGAGTTCGATCTGCTCGGCCTTTCCCCACAGGCGCACCCGGTGCGCCTCTTCCCCTGCCCGGCCGATGAACGCCTGCGCATCCGTACCCCTCACGGACACAAAGACCTACGCCCGGTCAACCCCGTGGCCTGCGCCCAACTGAACCAATGGCACAGGGGCCGCGTCACCCTGCGCGGTTGGCCCGCTGCCACACGCTCGCTGCGCACCCAAACAGGACAGCTGATGCAATTCCTCACCCTCGAAGATGAAAGTGGTCTGGCCGAGGTCGTGCTCTTCCCCGAAGTCCACCGGCGCGACTCTCACCGGCTCAACGAACAGGGGGTGCTGTGCGTCACGGGCGTGGTCGAAGACCACCTGGGTGCCTGCACCCTGCAAGCCGAACGGTTCTGGTAGAGACCGTTAGGAATTCCGCGTAGAGACCGTCAGGAATCCTGCGAAGCCGGACGGTAGCGCAATCCGACGTTCTGTCGGCCCATCTCGCGCAGACGATCCGGATTCTTGCGCAGTCCCAGATTGTGAGCCTTGGAGACCACGCTCTTCACAGACCGATTGAGGTGTTCAGCAATCTCAAGGTTGGGTCGCACGGGATACAACTCACGCAAGATGTCCAGTTCGCTGGGCTTCCAACGAGGCATCTTGGTGACCCCGCGCTCGACCTGACGCGTACGCAAGAAAGCCTTGTCCTTGGCCAAGTGTAACTTCATGGCGAGGGCACCAACCTCCACGAGCGAGCGGCCAAAAATCAGGGTCAGGTCTTCGTCGCTTCGGGTTCCATAGATGCGCTTGAATTCTGCAATGTCGTCTCGAGCCCAGGGACCGGAGGTCTTGACCCGGGCCAACTCGACGATCTGTGCCTGGACCTCTTCCCGTGGGCGGGCCAAGACAAGAGCAACGGTGTCAACATCGGTGGCACCGAGGTAGCGCTTGAGCTCCTGAATCTCGGCAGCACTCCACGGGCCCACCCGGTGAGGACGACCGTAGACGGTCTGAGCCATCTTGCGCACGCTGGCGACAGACCGGCATAACTCACGGGCAACCACAGACTCGTCCTTCAGACCAAAAAGGTCCTTGAATCTGGCCACCTCCTCGGCAGACCAACGCCCCCGGCGCGGGGACGTGGGTTTTTCACCGGCCCATCTAGGTCGTTGCAATCGAAGTCTCCTCTGCGGGGCCCACCCGCCTTGGAAGTGTAGCGTAGGAGGGTGCTTATCGGGGAGGCAACCTGCCCAGATTCAGATCACAATATGCGCGATCCTTCCAGGGGTTGCAATTGGGGCATAGAGGGGAGGTTTAGTCCCCTTCAGCAAGGGGTACTGAGGGCGAATCGTCACCCAAACCCGCGTGCAGTTGAGCGCGTACTCCATCCAAGGCTGCGCGTACCTCGGCGGGCCCCTTGGCTTTGATTATCCGCTCGGCAAGATCCTTGGCGGCCGCCAGGGTCGTCTGGCGCAGAGCGAACCGCAATTCGGGCAGGAAGGTCCGCGAAGCACTCAGGGCGTCATACCCCATCCCCACCAGGGCCACCGCCATGGCGTAGTCCCCGGCCATGTCGCCGCAGACCGAGCAAGGTATGCCCCCCTCCCTCGCCGTGCGGGCCACGTGCTCCAAGGCCCGCAAGACGGCTGGGTGATAGGGCTCGTACAGAGAGGAAACCCGCGGGTTGTCCCGGTCCACGGCCAAGAGGTACTGGGTCAGGTCGTTGGTGCCGACACTGACAAAGTCCACCTCCTCCACGAGCTGGTCCATGATCCACACGCTTGAGGGGACCTCGATCATGACGCCCACCTCGATCCGATCCCTCACCTCGTAGCCCTGGTCCACAAGCTGGCCCCGTATCCGATCAAAGATCTGGTGCACGGTGCGTACTTCATCGAGGGAAGACACCATAGGCAACAACAAGCGCACGGGCCCGTAGGCACTGGCGCGCATCACGGCCCGCAACTGTACTTGCAGCAGGTCGCGCCACTCCAGGGTCAAACGCAGCCCCCGCCAGCCCAGAGCGGGGTTGGGCTCGGCCGGTGTCTCGAAATAAGGAAGCTGCTTGTCTCCCCCAATGTCCAAGGTGCGCAAGGTTACGGGGCGCCCTTCGAGTGCGGTCAGCACGCGCCGATAGAGTCGGAACTGCTCCTCTTCGGAAGGGAACTGGGAGCGCTCCATGTAGAGAAACTCCGTGCGCAGCAAGCCCACTCCATCACAGCTCTCGACCTGAAACCCCTCCAGGTCGAGGATACTCTCCAGGTTGACCTCAACCCGAACGGCGTGACCATCGGGCGTAATCGCAGGCTCGTGGGCATGGGACTTCAGCTCAAGCTCCCGCGCCTCCCGGCGTTGGCGTTGACCCAGGAAGGCATCAACAGCCTTCCCATCGGGCCGCAGGTGAACCGTCCCCAGCGTGCCATCCACGATGACCTGCATGTTCTTCTCCAGGCGTGCGATCAGGTTGGTGAGCCCCACAACGCAGGGCAACCCCAGCGAGCGCGCAAGGACCGCGCCATGAGAATAGCGGCCACCTGTCTCCGTCACGATCCCGAGGATGCGGTTGCGGGGTAGGAGTGTGACCACTTCCGGGGTCAACTCGCTCGCCGCCAGAATAACACCGTGGTCCGTTGCACCCAGGGCGTCCTGTTCCCGGCGTAGCAGAACGTTCAGCACGATGCGCCAAGGCTCGCTCAGGTCCGCTGCGTACTGCCGCACGCTCTCCCCTTGCATGCCCGCCATGCGCTTCTTCAGGCGGTCGATCAATGCCTGAACGGCTCCCTCCACGTTGATGCACTGCTCCCGGATCGTGTCCGTGACGGCCTTCAGGGCCGCAGGGTCCTGAAGGACCATCGCGTGCACGGCGAAGATACCGGCCTCTCTCTCACCCGCCTCCTCGAGCACCCGCTGGCGCTGGCGGTCCAACTGCTCCTCGGTCAGGGACAGGGCCTCGTGGAGGCGGGCGATCTCACTGCCCACTTCATCGGGCGGGATGCTCCAAATCGGGACACCCCCCGGGTGGGCGCGCACGATGTGAATGGGGCCCAGGGCGATCCCCGGAGCCACGGCGGTTCCCTTGATAATGGACATGTTCGAGAGGGCGACAGTCACCCCACCCCTATCCTGCCCCCTGGCAGGCCCTGTGAAAAGGAGGCGGCCCTCGGGAATGCCCTCAAGGGACAGGCGGCAGCATCCGAACAAGCAGGGAGCGCTCCATCGCACCCCGCACACTCATGCTCTCCCACGACTCCCAGTTGGAACCAGCCTCCCTGGCATGGCAAGACCTAGAGGCCGCCTGCTCTATTCCTGGTCAAGAAACCGGATGGGTTCATGCACGAGTTCCTGCGGTGTGGATTCCTATCGGGCTCGCCGGGGTCGTCATGCTCGCCACGATGGTCACCTGGAGTGGATATCGCTCATCCGCTCTACTCACTCTGGCTATCTTCGCGTTTGTGAGTGCGACCCTCCGCGCCCTCTGGAGCGGAGCCCTCTCCGTTCACGAGGATGGCGACACTACGGAGTTCGACGGTCAACCCACTCCCGGAAACTCCAGCGAGCACTGGGACTTCGAGCTGCAGCCCGTCCCGAACACGCCTCACGAGCCGGCCGATTCCGAATGCGAGGATGAGGACGAGTTGGTGATCTGGGTGGAGCTTGAAGACGAGGAAGACGAGAACGAAGAAAGCGACGGTCTCGAGGAGGAAAACGGAGATCAGGACGGCTCGGGTCCGTGGGAGTGGCCCAACTCTCGGGATGCCAGCTAGGACCACCCGGTCCTGAGTCCGACCGACGCTGCGCCAGCTACGAGTCCTTCTCTGAAGCAGGTTCTGAGGCAGGCTGAGGATCGCCCTTCTCTTCTGCCTTCTTGCTGGCCTTCTTCTTGGTTGCCTTCTTCTTCGTGGCCTTCTTCTTCGTGGCCTTCTTCTTCGTGGCCTTCTTCTTCGTGGCCTTCTTCTTGGTGGCCTTCTTCTTGGCGGACGGATCGGCTTGAACCTCTCCCTGCTCACCCGCGTCACTGCCGAAGAACGACGCGAAGGGGTTGTAGGAGGCACCCTCGGAAGAGGACTTGTTCAATCGATCAAGATCTGCGCGATCCTCCCGGGTCAAACGCTCGGGACGACCCTTGCGATCCCCGCGTCCTGCACCGCCGGGCCCCCCGGGGCGACGACTGCGCCCGCCACCGAGCAACTCACCACGGCGCGGAGGGCCAGAGGGCTTGTCCCGCCCACCGCGACCTTTGCCACGAGAATCCTGGCCCTCACGGCGGGAACCGCCTCCGCCCCCGGAGCGACCACCTCCCCTGGGCTTGGCGCCCGGAGCAGGAACGCCCTTCAGGGTAAGGGCCAGCTTCTTGCCGCTGGCGTCCTTGATCTTGGCCCGCACAACCTGCCCGATGCTGATCAGCTCACGCGCATCACGCACGTAGCGGTCCGACAGGTCCGAGACATGAATGATGGCCTCCTGAGCCAGCCCCAAGTCCACGAAGGCGGCGAAACCGGTCACGCTGGTGACAATCCCATCCACGACCCGGCCTTGGGTCAAGCGCAGGGGGTCGGTGTCGAGAGCAAGCAACTCGGGTTTGGACAGTTGACGGCGTGGGTCCCGGCCCGGATAGGTCAACTCCCGCATGAGGTCTCGCCAGGTCTCCTCGTCCACCTCAAACGCTGAGCGACGCAGCCCCTTGGTAGCTCCGGGCTTACCGAGAGCCTCGACCCCACTGCTCTCAAGCATCTTGTCCACAAGCGGGTACTGCTCGGGGTGCAGGCCCGTGCGGTCACGGGCATCGGCAGCGCCGGCAATCCGCAGGAATGCCACGGCGTTGGTCCACTGGGCTTCCGTCAGCAGGCCCGGCTCGCGCAAGGCTTCTCGGGACTCGAAGGGCGCCGCAGCACGGCGCTCGATGAGCTTGTCGGCCGCGTCCTTGTCCAAGCCCGGAACCCGAGCCAGCATCGTCTTCGAGGCGCGATTCACATCGCAGCCGATGTACGCTACTGCGGCTGCGATAGTCTCGTTGAGCACGCGGCGGGCATTGGCCTTGCTGACCAGCCCCAGCTCATACCCAAGCCCCAAGTGGCGCGCGTCCACCTTGAGCAACTCCGCCATGGGATCTTGCAGGCGACGGGCCAGGCTGACGGCGGCGCGATGGGGAACCTTGTAGTCGGCGAGTTCCTCCCGGGCCAGGCTCGAACTGGCGTAGCTTGAGAGACCGCCCTCATTGACCAGGGTCACGATCACATCCGACCCTGCCGCCAGTAAGGCGGCACGTACGCGCAAGACGCTGGCACGCGGGCCCTTACCGCTGGCCACGGCTACGGCGGCGCTGCCGTGCTCCACAAGAAGAGGGGCCAACTCCGCGCCGAGGGCAGCGGCGTCCTTCTCCCCCACCTCCAGGACAGCCTGTGCCAACGGAGTCCCGCTGGCATCGACAAAGGCCAGATTCCAATCACCCTTGGCACTGACGTCCATGCCACAAACGGCGCGAGCTCCAAGCATGGGAGTCAGGAGGACCTGACGCAGATGGTTGCTCAGGAAACGCAGGGACTCCCCATCGGCGCGCTCCTTCAACTCCAGGCGCACGTCCTCTTCCACGGCCGGCAAGAGACGCATTCTCAGGGCTTGCAGACAGACCGCATCGAGCAAGGGAGAGAGCGCAGGATGAGTGTGGCGCCCGAGCGCTCGGCGCATCTTTGGAACGGCCAGCTTCGGATCCAGGTCCAGGACCGTGGTGAGCACGCGCTCCTTCTGGGCCTGTCGGAGGGCCAGCAATCGCCCACCTTGAAGCTGGGAGATGGGCCGGGACAGGTTGATCAGGGCCTTGTGTCGGCCGACTTTGGAGGAACCAACCAGCAGCTTGACCGTCAAGACACCCTGCTTGCGAAGCATACGGCGAATGGTGGTCCGCAGCTGAGCATTACGACCCAAGCGGTCGGAGAGGATCCGGATGGCGCCCGCGATGGCCTCCTCTTCGGTGTGAACACCACGGTCGGGATTGACGAAGGGGGCGCAGGCGTTCACCAGCTCGGGGGTGATGACTACGTCCTCTTCCAGACCCGCGAGGTGCGCAGTGGGAGCGGTGGGAGCGGATTCGGAAAGGACCGGCTCCTCATTCGAGACCTCACCAGCGGTAGCGGGCTCGACCGGCTCCGGTGCAGCTTCGGGCTCGGCAGTCGCTTCGGGCTCGGCAGTCGCTTCGGGCTCGGCAGTCGCTTCGGGCTCGGCGGGGTCATCGGACTCCGTCGCGCCATCGGTCTCAGCTACCTCATCAGGGGCCGCCGTTTCCTCTACACCTTCGCCTTCACCAGTGGCTGTCTCGACCTCCTCCGGCTCGGATGGAGTCTCCCCCTTCGACTCATCGGATCCAGCACTCGTCTCCTCTGCTTTGCGTTGATCCCGAGGAACCGGAGCGATCAATCGCTCCGCCAACGGGCCGAGCCCACGATCAAGGGCCAGCTGTACTTCGGGTTCAGGTCGTCGGTGGGGAACGAAGAGGTCCTCCAACTCAAACCGCTCGACACATGACTGGATCGACTCAAGCACCTTCTTGTCGGTGACACCCGCCTGCTCCACGCCACGCTCAATGGTCCCCCGCCTGCGACCGAGTTCGTCGAGCTCGTCGCGGCGGCGCACAAGCTTGCTTACGTCAAAGGCCGTCAATCCGCCGGTCGCCGCTCTTCGGAATCGGCCGATGAACGGAGCCTCAAGGCCAGCGTCGACCATTTCGAGGGTGGCCTGTACAAGGGGGGCCTCGATGGAGAACTCCTTGCCCAGGGTCTTCAGGATGAGAGTGTCAGTCACGGGATCAGTCGGTCAAGGTCGTTGGGAGTCGGACACTGCTGGAGGCCCGGTGTGTTGAGCCAGAGCAAAATAGCCTACACGGGACTTGGGTTTTCAGGGGAGGAAGGGGGGAGGGATTGAGGTATGAGGATCAGCTTAGATGTTCCTAGATTCCCACGGCCTTGGCCAGAGCCTGACCGAATCGCATCCCGGCGCTCTCATCCAAGGCCGTCACCGTGTTTCCGCGGCAGCTCTCAACCTGGCGGCCTGTGTACTTGGCACCAGCGGCTCGCGCCACGTCCTGTGCTCCGTCACCAGTGACCTTGAGCCCTTTCAAAACCCCAGCCTCAGCGAGCACACTCAGTCCGTTCCCCCATGCAGCAATCAGCTTGCCCTCCTGAGCCGCATGACGCACAAGGCCCAGCACATCCTCGTCCCGGGCCAAAGGGTGCTCACCTTCGCAGCCAGCCACCAGGATGCCTGCGTAGTCGTCGATGCGCGCATCGGCCAGCGCACCGTCCACAGTAAACTCGTCTTGTAGACGGCCCGTGATGATTGAACTGGGAGCAACGGTAGTGGTGCCCACGTGAATCGCATGCAACGACGACCGCGCGTAGCGCAGTATCTGCTCGCCCGCTCCTTCACTGGGAAGGACAACCAGGACCCGACTCTGGTGCCGCTGAATGACCAGACCGTCCTCGTCCATCTCCGGCTCGCTGTTTTCATCTGTCATGGTGGCACGAATTGTCCGGCTCAAAGTCGTTTCGTCAAGCGCAGGTAGCCCTAACGTCCAATACAAGTGGGGCAGGACCGAAATCAAGCGGGCAATTCAAACAGGGAAACCCTTGTCTCCTCGGCGAGAAGCCCCGCACCGGCCGCAACGGTCCAACTGATCTTCATATCCAGGCCCGGAACCGTCCAGTCACCCAGGGGTCTTCCGGACAGCGCGTCCAGGGCTTCGAGTAACGCTCCACGCTCCACATACAGCTTGCCATTATCCGAGGAGACGCTCACCTCGGGGATATCCCCCACCGGTGCCGTCTCCAGAATCCGAAACCACTGCGGCGAGCCTCCGGATGATCCGTCCTCGCGGAGGGCCAGCATGGAGAGCGTGTCGCGGTTGCCCCCTCCGGGGTGATCGCCTAGGGCGACGGCGTACTCGCCCATGCGCTCCGGTCCGATCACGCTCTCGATCTGTTCTGTGAAGACGGTGACCAAACCGCCCGTGGCGCACAGGCCATGAATGGTAGGGAGGCACGGACGCAACAGGTAGCCAACATACTCACCCGTGCTCGCATTCAAGATGATCACGCCTTGCGGATCATCGCTGCCTGCACCGCCGCTGACCTGGGTGACACTCACGTAAACACAGTCCCCGCTGCGGGCCAACCCGTGGTAGCGCTCTCCCTCGCGAGCGTACTCCCACGTCTCATTCAAGCTCAGCGAATCAAGCGCGAACACACGCTGGGCCGAGGCGCAGTGACACACGTCACGGGCCACGATGGATTCGTCAAAGGAGGGAATGTCGCTGCCCTCAAGAAGCTCGCCGTCTTCCAAAGACATGCGCACCATACGGTGCCCATGGGTACTCGGCCCCAGGACGAGTGCTTGACCCAGAGCACCGAAACCCGCGGCGAACCCACGCCCGTAGCCAACCTCACAGGGTGCAATCCACTGGGGCTCACCACTGTTGCGATCCAGCGCCGCCAACTTCCCTGGAATCACGTCATCGAGCCACTTCCCACCCGCAGGAGGGTCAAAGCCGTGGACAAGCACCGGCCCCTCGGGACCGAAGGCTATCCCGCTCACTTCAGTATCGAGCTCGCGGCTCCATCGTCTTCGTGCGGTGCTGGTCATGCAGCCATCGTACCCTGCATGGGTACACGCGCGGTCCAAACAGTCATCCAAAAAACAAAGCTGACCCGAGGCCCTTGAGAGCCGCGGGTCAGCTTGACCGACTTGTGGAGAGAAGAGAGGCTTAGCTCTTCTCTTCCATCATCTTCTCCGCGATCCCGCGCGGAACGTCGCGGTATTCGGCGAGTTCCATCGAGTACTGGCCACGGCCTTGGGTCGCACCGCGGAGAGCCGAGGAGTAAGCGAACATCTCAGCGATGGGAACCATGGAGCGCACGACGCGCAGGTCCCCCTGGGAGTCCACCTCGCTGACTTCACCGCGGCGTGAGTTCAAATCGCCCACGACGGCCCCCAAGTAGTCTTCGGGGACAGTGACCTCTACCTTCATGAAGGGCTCAAGGAGGGTTGTGTTGCCCTCGGCCGCCTGCCGGAAAGCGAGGACACCTGCGGCCTTGAAGGCCATCTCGCTGGAGTCCACGTCGTGGGACTTGCCGTCCACCAGGGTGGCTCGGCAGTCCACGAAGGGAATCCCCTCACGCCCACCGGACTTGAAGAACTCGGTCAGGCCCGCCCCCACGCTGGGAATGTACTCGCGCGGGACGTTGCCGCCCTTGATCTTGTCCACGAACTCGAAGCCGGAATCCTCGACACCCGCCCTGGTCTCAAACTGGACCTTGGCCACGGCGTACTGGCCCGAACCACCCGACTGACGGATGTAGCGCGCTTCGGTCTCGACGTTCTTGGAGAGCCGCTGCTTGAAAGCCACCTTGGGGCGGCCGGTCTGCACGCCGCACTTGTAGTCGCGCTCAATACGGTTGATCACGACCTCGAGGTGCAACTCGCCCATGCCGGAGATCACCAGCTGGCCAGTTTCTTCGTTGGTCTGAGCCCGAAAGGTCGGATCCTCACGCATCATGCGGCCGATGATCTCGGAGAGCTTGTCGCGGTCCTTGTTCTCCTTGGGCTCCACGGCCATGGAGATGACCGAGTCCGGGAAGGTCATCTTGACCAGACAGATGGGGTGATCCTGGTGACAGAGCGTGTCACCGGTGACAGTATTCTTGAGGCCGATCACGGCGGCAATGTCACCAGCCGGGACCGCGTCGCAGGCTTCGCGCTTGTCGGCGTGCATGCGCACCAGGCGTCCGATGCGCTCGGTCTTGCCGGTACGCGGGTTGAGCAACTTGGCGCCCTTCTCAAGCACGCCCGAGTAGACGCGCACGAAGGTCAGGTCTCCCGTGGGCTCGGCCACGGTCTTGAAGGCCATCGCGCTGACGGGGCTCTCCGTGGTCGGCTTGAGGATCACCGGCTCATCGGTGTCGGGGTTTACTCCCTGGATATCCGCGATCTCGGCGGGGGAGGGCAGAAGGTCAAGGACCGCGTCCAGAACGAAACGCACGCCCTTGTTCTTGAGAGCCGAACCGGCGAGGACCGGTGTACAGGCCAAGCTGCAAGTGGCCTTGCGCAGGGCTCGCAGCAGCATGTCCTCGGGGATCACCGCATCGTCGACGAACAGGTCGAGGAGCTCCTCGTCGTTTTCCGCCGCAGCCTCAAGCAAGTCGTGGCGGTAGGCCTCGGCTGCTTCCAGGTGCTCGGCGGGAATCTCCTGCTCGTAATAGTCCCGGCCGTCGCCCTCGTCGACCCAACTGATGTACTTCATGCGGATGAGATCCACAAAACCCGCGTAGTCCTTCTCCGTGCCCACGGGCATCTGCAGCGGAACGGGATTGGCTCCCAGGCGGTCGCGGATGGTGGACACAGCCCGGTCGAAGTCCGCGCCGATCTTGTCCATCTTGTTGATGAAGCAGATGCGCGGCACCTTGTAGCGATCGGCCTGACGCCAGACCGTTTCGGACTGGGCCTCGACACCGTTCTTGGCATCAAACACGGCTACCGCCCCGTCGAGTACGCGCAGAGAGCGCTCCACCTCGGCCGTAAAGTCCACGTGCCCGGGAGTGTCGATGATGTTGATCTCGTGACCATTCCACTCAGCGGTTGTTGCCGCTGATTGGATGGTGATCCCGCGCTTTTGCTCTTCCTCAAGGAAGTCCATGGTCGCAGCACCATCGTGCACCTCACCCATGCGGTGCAGCTTCTGGGCCAGGTACAGAACCCGCTCGGTCACGGTGGTCTTGCCCGCGTCGATGTGGGCCATGATCCCGATGTTGCGGCGGAACAGTGGATTGCCCGCTTGGACCTTCTGGGTTCTGGGGGAGTCGCTCTTGAGGACAGCTGTCATGGTGACGGGTGAGGATTGATCCGGCACAGCCGGGAAGGGGCAGCCTCAGCCCCAGGGTAGAAATGAACAGGAGGGTGAAAGGGGCGCGCTCGGGGATACAACTTCCCCCCAACACAGGCCCGATTCCCTCGAGAAGACGGTTCTCGATCGGATTTGGAAGGCAAATAGGGTAGCGATCCGAGGGTGCGCGTCAACCCGACCAGGGCCCCCACGGGCCTTTGCGTCCCATTATTGGGAGCAGTTAACGGTCAGGTGGGCCGATTCCTGCCCAGCGCCTCGTGGGCAGCCACGAACTCCCCTGCAGTGAAGGCGGCCATCAGGGACAAGTCCCCCGCCAGGACAGTCGCCGCCAGGACCTCGCCAAAGGCACCCACACCCCCATCACCCGAGCAACCCAAGAGGGCCAGACACTCGGCAGCCGTACCCTGTCCCGAACCGCCCCCGACTGTTCCGATCAGCAAGGAGGGCAGGGTCACGGACGCGTACAGGTCTCCCTCAGCGGTCAGGTCGAGGTCCAAGAACCCGGTGGCACACTCCGTCAGATAGGCCACATCCTGCCCACAGGCCAACAACACGGCAGCCAGCCCATTGGCCGCTTGCACCATCCAGTTGTGGGTTCCCATGTGGGCGTAACCCAGGGCGTAGGTGCGCGCGATGGCCACCAGCTCTTCGGGAGTTGTACGCGCCTTCTCCGCAAGCAGCTCCCGTGAGATCACCACCTCCGCCTGTGCACTGCGCCCTCGACCCTCGACCAGAGCTCGGGAGTTGGCGCGCTTCTCCACATCCTGCCCGTGTACGTGCACGCGTAGGGCGCCACTGTCCTGCCCCAGACGGTTGGCAATCAGCTGTGCTGCACGCGCAGCCATGTTGACGCCGATGGCATCGCCGGTGTGGAAGACCAATCGCAGGATCACCCGTCGGCCGACAACCTTGGGGGTCACCGAGTGCAGGCTACCGTGGGAGGTCAAGCCCCCAACGATCTCTTCGTAGTCAGCGTGATCTGCGAGGGCTTGGGAAGCGGCGCGACGCGCCTGCTCGCCATCGGTGTACTCCAGGATGGGGTGCTGGGAGAGGCCCGACTCGTCCACCCAGGCCCGCGCCCCACCGCTCGCCGCGATCCATCCCATCCCGCGCGAGTAGGAAGCCACCAGGGCTCCCTCCGTCGTGGCCATGGGGACGTACACCTCGCGCACTCCGGTTTCGCCCTGAACGCGAAGCGGCCCTGCTATTCCAACGGGCACCTGTGCAAACCCGACCAGGTTCTCGATGTTCCCGCGCGCCTGGCCCGGATCCACGGCCTGACCGGAGAGGTGGGGAAGAGCGCAACCGGCGACCTGCTCGCACAGAGCGAGCCGACGCCCCACGGCCTCGGGTGCGTGGTCGTCCTCTGCATCACGAGGAACGGACGGCAGGGACTTGGATTCAGAGGAACTGGCATCGGACATGGAGGCAGGGTCGTGCCCCGGCCCCCCGCGTTCAAGGCCGAATCGGCGGGCTTGGCCGGCATCGGACCCGGCATGTCCAGCGGGTGGAAGCCAGGACCCCACCCGGGGGCTTTCCAGCGCTGGCCCGTTGTGTTCTTTTAGCGGGGGACCCCACCTGGGATCCCCTCCAAGAGCACCCTCCCTACCACTCCAAGGTCATGTCCCTCGACATCTTCGGCGCCCTGACGGGCATCTTCGTCATCGTCTATGACGGCCAGCACGCCCTACGCTTCACCCTGGGCCGGGCACGCTCCATTGTCGGCCCGGGCATCCACTTCAAGGTACCCCTGTTCCAGACCTTCAAGGTGGAGGAGACCAAGCACACCACCCTCGACCTGGAACCCCAGGTCATCCAGCTGAACGACAACCTCGTCTACGAGGTGGACTGCAAGGTCGTCTACCAGATCGTCAACCTGCGCAAGGCCATGATCGAGGTGGACGATCTGGTCACCGGCCTCCAGAACCGGGTGGTGATCGCCGTCCAACAGATTGTCTCCCGCAAGGACCGGCATACGGTCCTCGACGTGGACGGCCTGTGTGAGGAGATCCGCGAGGAGCTGCGTGGCGTGGAGGATCAGTGGGGTGTGCGCATCCTGCAGTTCGGCTTCTCGAACATCTCTCCTTCCCCCACGACCCTGGAGATCACCCAGCTTGAGCTGCTCGCCGAGGAGAAGCTCAACCTCTACTCGCGGCTGCGGGATGAGGGCCTGAGCGAGGAGGCCTCTGTGGCCCTCATCTCTGGCGCCGTTGTCTCGGTGCACCCTGAGGACAACGAGCCCTCCCGGCAACGCAGTAGAGCCCAGGACACGGCGGCCATGGGTCTGTTGAACGACGAGCTCGATGAGGGGCGTAGCGCCAAGGGCCAGAGCTCGACCGAGCCCAACCCCCTGGCCGACCCCGACGAGGATCCACTGGATCCCGGCGAGCCTGGACCTTGAAGGAAGAGGGTCTGCACCAGCGCCTGCGCCCACGGCGCGGCCAGATCCCCGGCGACGGCCCCGAGGAGGATCCGCCCAGCCAATGGCGCGGTGTCGTGTCTGCCATCTGGGACAGGATCTCCGACGACCTCCTGGTGATCCTCTTCGCCACGGGTGCCGGTCTGGTGCGCGCCATGGGTGTGACGATTGAGTCCGGACAGACGGGGCTCCTCTTCAGCTTCGGTAGGGCACGTCGCACCTTGGCCCCGGGCTTCCACCCCTTGATTCCGTTTCTGCAGCGCGTACGCCGCCTCCCCACGCGCTCGCGCACCCTGGACATGCCCGCCCAGCGGGTGGTCACCCTTGAGGGGCTCGTCTATCACGTGGATGCCAACCTGGTCTACCGGGTGACCGACGTACGCAAGGCCCTGGTGGAGGTCGATCACCTGGAGAAGGGCATGCTCCAGATGCTGGGCATGGGGATCCAGGAGGTCCTGCGTCAGGCCACGCGCGATGAGCTGCGCGAGACCGCCGACCTCGATCAACGCCTCGCGGCCAATCTGGCACAGCGCCTCGCCCCCTGGGGTGTCGGGGTGGAGCGCGCGGGCTTTCCCAGCATCACGCCCTCCCCCCGAACGCTGCGTATCACCCAGCTGGCCTCGCTGACCGATGAGCGGCAGCGCATCTGCGATTTCTTCGCCGGGGGAGGCCTTGGCTCGGGCTCCGGGTTGGGGCTGGTGGGCACACGTCACATGCCACGCTCACGGACCCGACACCTGCGCCGTCAGGAGACGGAGCACCGTCGACTGCGGCGCATCCGCAAGGGACTCCTGGGCATGGGCTGGAGCGCCCCGGAGCAGAAGCGCGCCGGTCTGGGCCTCATTCTCCGGCACCGGTTGGCGCAGCGAGCCTAGAAGCGCGGCCGACATTCTCCAGATCGAGGGGGTGCAAGGAGCGCGTGCGGGCCGATTCAACGGGCATGGACTCCGTGCCTGAGCCGCGATTCATGGAACGCGCCATCGAACTGGCCCTTGAGGGCGTACGCCGGAACGCGGGTGGCCCGTTCGGAGCCGTGGTCGTCTTGGACGGGGAGGTCATCGGCGAGGCCCACAATGAGGTGCTGTCCCAGAAGGACCCCACGGCCCACGCCGAAGTGGGCGCGATCCGCGCAGCCAGCCGACACCTGCAGAGCTTCCACCTGACCGGTGCCGAGCTGTACACGAGCTGCGAGCCCTGCCCCATGTGTCTGGCCGCAGCCCAGTGGGCGCACATCAGCCACATCTGGTACGCGGGAACACGCGCCGATGCCGCCCGCGCCGGCTTCGACGACGATCATTTCCATGCGCAGCTGGCGCTCCCCCCCGCCGAGAGACAGCTACCCGCCAGGGAGTTCCTGCGCTCCGCAGCCCAGCCCGCATTTGAAGCCTGGCTGGCGCGTCCTGATCGGACCGCGTACTGAGACCCGACCTAGGGTAGGAACAGGGCGCGTACCAGGAGGTGGAACGCTCCCTGGGACCAGGAGCGGTACTGGGGCCGGATGCCCATCAGGTGCACGCTGCCTTCGCCGTGGCGGGCAGAGAGCCAGGCGATCTGCCCTTCGATGCGCTCGGGTTCGGCGGCCCAACCGGAAAGGAGTGCGCGGCGCGGAGCGTAGCGGGCCAGGACCGTCAGGTCCGCATCGGGATCGAGATGCGCTTCCCGCGCCGCCTCCTCTTCCAGCCGCTTCCAGGCCGATGAGGAGGAGAAGAACACGGGCACGGAGGCGGGCAGGCCCGCGGTGGTCACGGTTCCCGGCGCCTCGGGAATGCAGCGCACCACGCTGCCCGGGCAGCTGAAGCCGCCAGCCGCCTCCCCGCGCGTCACGTCAAGTAGGGGCAATCGGAAGAGATCGGCAGCCCAGGAACTGGAGCGGCCCACGGCCACGAGCTTGCCGCCGGCCCGCACGAACTCCTCGATGGCCACGGCCCCTTCGGGGTCGAGACCGCGGGCCATTTGCGCCGGCACGCTACCTGGGTTTCTGCCGCCATCCAGCTGCCCCCCACTCACGCCCGGCAGCACGAGCACGTCGAGCCAATCCGCCAGTCCCCCAGCGCGAAGGGATTCGTTACGGACGGTCTCGTAGGGGATGCGGAAGTTGTCGAACACCCAACGCATCCAGCCTTCGGGCATGTGGCCCGACCAGGGGGCATACAGGCCGATGCGGGGCACGCGCTCAAAGGCCACGGGATCTTCGGCCGGGTAGGCGCCCTCACCGGGAATGAACAGGCCCGCCTTCGGTCCGCTACCCACGAACGTGAATCGGTTGCCATCGGCCACGCCACGCAAGACGGTGGTCCAGCTGTCGAGGTTGGAGGCGTCGAGCCAGCCGCGGTGGGGCATCACGGCCAGACGCTCATCACCTCCGAAGGATGCCATGGCCTCTCTCGTGCTCGCCGCGAGGAAGGACTCCACCTCGAGAGGTGCCATGACCTCCACCCGCCGCACCCCCATCAACACGGGGAGCGTCCAGCCCGCCACGTCGTAGGGAGAGTCGCCCTCGGGATAGCGTTGGATCTCAAAGAGGTCTTTGACGTGCCCGCCGTAGGGCTGGTCCCGTCGAATGACGATCGTCCCCTCAGGCCAGGGCCTTCCGTCGGCCTCGAACCCGGCCTGGGCCACGTGCAACTCGACCCCGGTGGAGATCAGCGCCTGACACAGCCGGCGCACGGCGGAGAGGTCGCGGTTGTCGGGGGGAATCAGCCAGGCCCGCGGACCCTCTTCGCCGCCGCGCTCCAGAGCTCGACGGGCCAGCTCAAGAGAGTTCTCGCGCCAGAGGGTCCCTTCCCGCGACAGACTGCCCAACAAGGAGCGCCCGAAGGCCATCTCGTAGTCGATCACGTCTTTGAGCCGCCACCAGCCCCCGGGCCAGGGGTTGGGGAAGCGGTTGGAGGGCCCGTACTGGCCCAATCCCCGCGGGGGGCTCAGATCGTCGGGCCGCAGGAAGATCGGCGTCCCGAGGCGGATGGAGGCCGCCTCGGTCAGGAGCCCGATGATGTTGTGCCGCGTGGGTACGTTGCGGTTGCCGCCCGTCCACCACATGTCGTAGGAGACGCCGGTGGAGATCCCCGAGAGCCCCTCGCGGTTCATATCCAAGAGGGCGCGGGTCCCCAAGAGGTCGATGCCGGTGATCACCGCCGGATCGATGTTCGGGTTCAGAGGATCGCGGAAGGGCGGGACGAAGAAACGCTCGCGGCTGCTGCCCTGCTCGTGGACGTCCCAATAGACCTGGGGTCGCCACACCTTGTAGAGCTGCTCGGTCACGAGCCGCGTCTCCGCCAGGGAGAGCATGAACCAGTCGCGGTTGTTGTCATGGCCCGCGTAGTGCTGGTAGAGGTCTGAGAGTCCAGTGGACTCGTAGGGCGTCCCCACGAACTTGCGGTACCAGGAGACCACACCGTCCAACCCGTCTGGGTTGGTGCAGGGGAACAGGTTGACCACCGTCTCGCGGCGCGCACTCGCCCAGGGCTCCTCATCGGAGGTGGCCAGCTCATAGGCGAACTGCATTCCGAACTGGGCCGGGGAGGTCTCTGTCGAGTGCATGCCCGGGGAGATGAACAGGACCACCTTGCCCTCGTTCACCGCCTGCTCGAGCTCCTCTTCGCTGTGGCCGCGGGGATCGGAGAGCCGGTGCCCCATGCGGCGGATCTCGGGCAGGCGCGACAGGTTCTCCTCGGAGGAGAGGGTGGCCATCAGGAAGTCGCGGCCCCCACGGGTCATTCCCAGTCGCTGCAGTTGAACACGGGGACTGGCCTCCGCCAGATGCCGGAAGTAGCCCGAGACCTCCTGCCAGTCGGCCAGGGTGAAGTCCGCTCCCAGGTCCCGGCCCTGGAGAAACTCATCCGGCGAGAGAATCTCCTCGCCCCCCTGGGGGGCACCCCAGGATGCACTCGTGGCGAGAGACGCAGGGACCAGGACGAGGACGGTCAGGAGCCGAAGGATGGATCGCATGGGTGGCTTGGGAGACGGAGGGGCGGAATGGGAGAAGCCCCACGGTGAAGGCTGGCCTTTTCCTGCGCAAGGGGTGCAGGCGAGCCCCCCCGTGAGGCCGATGATGTACGCCCCCCTCGGGCATCGGGGAGGGTTCAGCCAAGGCCTCCAGTCCCAGCGACATCGGCGGCGACTCCCAGGAGGAGATCCCAAGCCCCCTCCGCCGGGCCCGGGCCCCCACCTGCGACCGCTTCACGGACGAGATCTCAATCACGGTCCAGCAGAGCTGAGGTAGGGTGTGCCCTCATCATGCGCACTACCTCCACCGCCCTCCTGGTCCTGCTCACCTCCCTGCTCACCTCAACCGCTGCCGGCCAGGGATCCAAGCAGGACTACGAACAGGCCTTCGACCAGCGGGCGAGCCGCAGAGGGACCGTCCGCGGTGACGAGCTCATCCACGGCTGGTCCAGCGACGGCACGCGACTCTGGTTCATCGCGAACCTGGAAGGCGGCGGCACCCAGTACCGCGTGTGCGAGCTCGCCACCGGCCGCATCACCCATGCGTTCAACCACGCTGTGCTGGCGGAGTCCTTGCGAGCCGCCCACCTGGAGATCGACCCGGATCGCCTTCCGTTGCGTCGCTTGGAGTTCGATGGCGATGGACGCCTGCGACTGCTCCTCCAGAGCGCTCCGCCGCAGGAGCTCGTGGTCGAGGACGGCAAGGTGTTCTCGCTCGGAGACATCGACCCAGCGGGGCCGTTCGCTGTTCCCCTCAGGCCCGTGGGGCACTTTGGTAGAGGACGCCGCCGGGGCCGCGGTCGGGTCGACCTGATCGTCCACAACGCGAGTGAGCACACGATCCGACTGGACTGGCTCAGCGATCGTGGAGCTCGCCGCTACGACGAGATCGCTCCGGGAGAGAGGCATGTCCAGGACACACACGTGGGGCACTTGTGGAGAATCGTGTCCGTTTCGGACGACGCGACCTGGGGCGACGTGCTGGCCCCCGAGCTGATCAGTCTCGTGAGGGTCGAGGGCCCAGCGGCCCCCACCGATCGGGCCGACGAGGAGGAGCCCGTTCTCCCCGCCCCAACTCCCAGAGTCATGTTCCGGGAGCACAACGCCTGGCTCGAGCGTCCTGGCGAGAGCGAGGTGCAGCTCACGACCGAAGGAGCTGAGGAGCAGCCCCTCGCCGGCCCGGTCCACATCTCTCCCGACGGACGCTACCTGGTCGTGCATCAGGAGCACCGAGCCGAGACCCGCGAGATCCACATGGTCGAGTCCTCGCCCGACGACCAGCTGCAACCCAAGCTGCACACCTTGGACTACCCCAAGCCCGGCGATCCCCTGGACGTCAAGCGGCCTCGCATGTTCGACGCGCAAAGCGGAAAGGAGCTGGGCCTCGACCGAGACCTGTTCCCCAACCCCTGGAACATCCGGCATGGTCACTGGGCCGCCGACAGCTCCAGCTTCTTCTTCGTCCACAACGAACGCGGTCACGGGTTCCTGCGCCTGCTTGCCGTGGACGTGGCGACGGGCACGACCCGCGTGGTGATCGACGAAGACCCCGAGACCTTCGTCGACTACAACCAAAAGCTGTTCCTGCACCACCTCGAGGACACGAACGAGGTCCTGTGGACCTCCGAGCGCAGCGGCTGGAACCACCTTTACCGCGTAGACCGCAGCACCGGGGAAGCGGTGGCCGTCACCTCCGGCGAGTGGGTCGTGCGTGCGGTGGTCGAGGTCGATGAGGGCCAGCGCACCGCTCGCCTGCGGGTGATGGGCATCCACGCAGGTCAGGACCCGTACCACGTCCACCACGCCGTGGTCGACTTCGACACCGGCGAGCTGACCGTCTGGACGGAGAGCGACGGGACCCACGAGATACGGCTCAGTTCGGACGGCCAGCACCTGGTCGCCACCTGGTCACGAGCCGACCAGCCCCCGGTCCACGAGGTGCGACGCACCTCCGACGGTGCCCTCGTCACGGAGCTCGCCCGCGCCGACGCCAGCGCCAACCTCGAGGCCCGCGGCGGCCGCTTCTCGCAGCCGTTCGCAGCCAAGGGCCGCGACGGCACGACGGAGATCTGGGGCCTCATTCATCGGCCTCGAGACTTCGACCCGGGTCAACGCTACCCGGTCATCGAGGCGATCTACGCCGGGCCCCACGACCATCACGTGCCCAAGGCCTTCGCGGAGACCTACCGGGCGGAGGCCATGACCGAGCTCGGGTTCCTCGTCGTGCAAATCGACGGCATGGGCACGAACTGGCGCAGCAAGTCGTTCCACGACGTGGCCCACAAGAACCTGGCCGACGCTGGATTCCCCGACCGCATCGCTTGGCTGCGGGCGGCGGGCGAGGCCGATGCCAGCTTTGACCTCGAGCGGGTCGGAATCTACGGCGGCTCGGCGGGGGGACAGAACGCCATGCGCGCGGTCCTCGACCACCACGAGTTCTATCGCGCCGCAGCCGCGGACTGCGGATGCCATGACAACCGCATGGACAAGGTCTGGTGGAACGAACTGTGGATGGGCTGGCCGGTGGACGACAGCTACCTGCGCAGCAGCAACGTCGAGGACGCCGATCGCCTGGGCGGCGCGTTGTTTCTGACGGTCGGTGAGCTCGACCGGAACGTGGACCCGGCCTCAACCATGCAGGTGGTCGACGCCTTGATCCGTGCCGACAAGGACTTCGAGCTGATCGTCTTCCCAGGCGGCGGCCACGGCTCGGGCGGCGGCCGCTACGGCACCCGCAGGATGTACGACTTCTTCGTGCGAGAGCTGCACGGCGTGGAGCCTCGCTGGGAAGGAGAGCCTGTGCAAACGGTCCTCCGACAGCGCAATCAGTGATGGCTCTGGGCCAGGAGCGGAGAGGACCCCCTCCCGGGCGCCTCTGCCGCAACTTCGTGGCTCAGGCCGCGTGCCTGCTACGCGGGTGAGTTGAGGAAACACCCCTCACCCGGAAGAAGGCACGCAGCCACCTCCCTGCGGCGATTGCTACCCCCGTGCTTCAATGGGCGCTGCCCATCCAGCCCCCAACAGCAACATGACTCTCCACAAGACCTCCCTCATTCCCGCCCTCCTGGCCACCGTCAGCCTGGGCCTCTGCGCCCCGGGGCGAAGTCTGCCTGGGCATTGAGTCCATCCCGGGTGTGCAGAGCACCTGGGGCCGTCTTCAGATCCTGGAACTGACGCGCCAGCTCAGCGCCGCACGAACCGCGACCAGTGCTCGCCGTGCTCT
>PBIX01000041.1 GCA_002720975.1 Planctomycetota bacterium
AGCAACGTCTTCAGCATGGTTCTTGGGCGCAAGAACAACCTCTTCATCGTGGATGCCGGGGCCAACGCCATCATCAGGTATGACCTCAAGACATCCGCTTTGTCGGTCTACGTGGATATTCCCGGAGAGCCCAACCCGACAAGTGTGGGGCCTCCGATCATCGATGCCGTACCCACTCGCCTGCGATGGGACGGAAAAACCCTGCGTGTGTCCACACTGACGGGTTTCCCGTTCATTCCGGGCCTGGCCAAGATCTACGCGATTGATGCTGGCAAGCAGCTCTCCGTCGAGCAGGACGGCCTCACCATGGTGACGGGCTTTGACTATGACCCGCAGAATGATCGCTTGGTTGTGACCGAGTTGGCTTCCTCCTTTGATCTGGCTACGGGTTTTGCCCCGAACACGGGATCCGTGGTGGAGTTCACTCGATCGGGAGACCGGGTGCCCATCTCAGTTGATGCAGCTTTTCCGACGGCGGTCATGCACAAGCCTGACGGGACACCGTTCTTTACGAGCCTTGCAGACGGAGTGCTGTACAGGATCGATCCTGGTTCCATGAACTTCTGCGTGACAAGCGCGAACTCCGTTGGCGCTGGCGCCATCATGAGCCATTCCGGCTCGGTTAGCCTCTTGGCCAACGATCTCGCACTTCGGTGCGACTATCTCCCGGTGGACGAGTTCGGCCTGTTCTTCTACGGTTCTGCGCCCACGATGGTGCCCCTGGGTGGCGGCTATCGGTGTGTGGGCGGGCCCAGACTGTTCCGTCTGGGCCTCATGAAGAGCAACCAGGCGGGCGTGGCGTTCTGCCCCGTGGACAACACCACGCTCAACAAGCACGGCTCCTTCATTCCGGGCTCCGTGTGGCAGTTTCAGTACTGGTACCGGGACAAGGGGATCGGAGCGGGCAACAGCCTGTCCGATGGGCTTCAGGTGATGTTCACGGACTGATCGGGCCGGGGCGAGCCAAGGGAGAATCAGAGCCTCTGGAGGGGCCACCCGGGTGTCCCACCATGAGACCGTATAAAAACTGTCTCAATATGGGCACTCCTAAGAAAAGCTACAGATGCAGCCTTGTGGGCGAGGTGTCTAAAGATGAGATTGTCTGAGACGAATCTATCCACCGCGGGCTGTTCCTCCCTAGGCCATCGGTGCCCACCCCTCCAGAAGATCATGCTGACCCGTAAAATCACCACTCTCGCGCTTGCCGTGACCCTTGTGGGCACCCTCCAGGCCCAAGTCACCATCACGAACCACTCCGGCTTCCTGAGCGCTGCCGGGATGCACGCCCTCCAAGGGTCCTCAATAGGCTCGGGGTTCCTCGTTGTGGAGGCCGGCACCGGCATCAACGACGGCCGCGTGACCTTCTTGGAAGATGTGACGTTCAACCGTCAGACCGTTGTGGCCGGCCTGCCCTCGAACATGGTTGCCGGCTTCGCCTCAGGGCCGCGCGACGCCACCCTCACGGGTGACCAGCTCTACGTCGCGCTGGGCCAGAACGCCGACCCCATTCTGGATTCCACCATTCTGCACTTTGATCTGCAGGCAACTCCGTGGTCACTCGGCTCGCCGGCACTAACAGCTGCGGATGCGGCGACGCTGATTCCGGTCAAGAGCTTCATGCAGAGCCAGGGATACTCCTACAGCGGGGTGCACAGCATGGTCTTGGGCCGGAAGAACAACCTGTTCATCGCGGACGCGGGGGCGAGCGCGATCCTGCGCTACAACCTCGGAACAGGGACCCTCTCGGTCTACGCAGATATTCCCGGGGAGGCAAACCCCACAAGTGTGGGGCCCCCGATTATCGCCGCAGTTCCAACCCGAATGCGCTGGGACGGCAAGAAACTACGGGTCTGCACCATGACCGGGTTCCCATATCTACCGGGGCTCTCCAAGATCTACACCATCGACGGGCCAAGCGCGATCAGTGTCGAGGTGTCGGGGCTGAACCTGGCCACAAGCTTCGATTACGATCCGATCAATGGACGACTGGCCGTGGCGGAGTTCGCCGCGTCATTCGACCCGTCCACGGGCTTTGCGCCCAATTCCGGTTCAATCGTCGAATACACCGAGGATGGTCTGCGGGTTCCTATTTCGGTGGGCGCGTCCTTCCCCGCGAACATCATGCACAAGCCGGACGGCACGCCGTACTTTGTCAGCCTCTCTGACGGGAACATGTATCGCATCGATCCGGGCTCGATGAATTTCTGCACGACGTCACCGAACTCCGTTGGAGGAGGAGCTCTCATCAGTAACGCCGGCTCAGTCAGCCTCCAAGCCAACGACCTTGCCCTGAAGTGCGAGAGCCTGCCTGTCGGTGAATTCGGCCTGTTCTTCTATGGGTCGGCCCCGACCTACTTGCCCGTTGGCGATGGTTATCGATGTGTCGGTGGGGCCAAGCTGTTCCGCTTCGACGTGCTGAAGAGCAATCAGGCTGGAATCGTGTTCTATCCCATGGACAACACCACCTTGCCAGGACCGGGGACCATCCTTCCCGGCAGCATCTGGCAATTCCAGTATTGGTACAGAGACAAGAACGGCATCAGCGGTAGCAACCTATCGGATGGCCTGCAGGTGATGTTCACGAACTGAGTGGAGTCGCCCCCACGCTAAAGGGGCCGAGCGGCCCCCTGGGCTGCCCATAGGGAATCCGTTTCCCACACTGTGCGATGCTCCGAGGAGCGCCTCCCGAGGGCGGTATCCTTGAGCATGGGAATCTTTACCCGACGCTCGGCCTTGGCTCTGGCCATCGCCTTGGCCCCTTGGGTTGCGGCCTGTGGCCCCTCCGTGAACCTGGATAATCCCGGTGGCGGCGGAGGAGGAGATGGCGGTGGTGGCCCCGTGACCATGACCGGCAGCTGGGTCATGCATGCGCGCTGCAAGGGGACTCCCCCCGCCGGGGTGCAGTCTTGCCGCACGCTGTTCATCACCTTCTCGGATAGTGGCCAGGGTGTTAAGGCCTACCTCGACTTGGACGGCGATGGGGGGTTTACGGAGGCCGTCAGCGTTGTAGCAACGGGCGCTTCCGGAGGCGTGCGGCTGAAGGGGCAGTACAACTGGAACGGCACCAACTTCTTCTTTAATACGCTTGTCTGGGAATTCAGCTGGGGGCATGCGGCTGGTGACGCAACCTATCGGGTGGGATCCGCGCCCAATCAGCTGGAGACGGTGACGATGGTGAAGATCATGAATCTCCCCCAGCACGACCTGAACGGCGTGTGGGACATCGACCACACGCTGGATTGGGCCACCGGAGGGCTCTCCTATCTTTCGGGGATGACGGAGAGTGGCATCTATCAGATCACCCAGGAAATGAGCGGGCCCATGCAGGGCTTCTTTGAGGCCAAGCGTGCTGATGGTGAGTGCTTCACCGGCATCGTCAACGACAGCCAGATAACAGTCGCCCGGCGCTACGAGGACTACGACTGGCTGTGGACCTACACCTACACAAACCTGAATGCCGATGGCGACTGGTTTGGCGGCACCCACCTGGGCCAGGCCGAGCTGGGAACACTCCAGGAGGACGTTGGGTGGTCCATGGTGGCGTACCGCACGGGACAGTAGGATCGGAGCGTGCTTGTGCGCGCGACACTGTTTCCTCTTGTTCTTCTTACGGCCTGCGGAAGTAGCCGGTCCGTACGCTCAGAGAACCCGTTGGCACCGCTGTCACCTCCCACGCCCGGGGCGATTGCGTCGACGGACCTGAGCGGGGAGGCAGAGTGGGCTCGAACCTCCAGTCTTCCCCATCGGACGCTGCCCGACACGGGGACGGAGCTAGGCGTGCGCCCGCCCACATCAGAAGCTGACCGCATTAGTGCCCGCATCCAGCGGAACGCACTAGGGCGGATTCAACATCTGTTTCCCGACACCGCTAGCCCCGATGCTGATGGCGAATCAGCGTGGGTCTACTACTCTGTCAAGGTCGTCTCCTCGTCCGGCACACAACATCCGGCAGTTGAAGCTATTCGTGTCCAGCGTCAACTTCGCCGTGGGGGCCCCGTTGTCAGCGAGAGCCTCATCCTGGCCGAAGCGGGAGAGGTGCTGTTGCGCACGGCAGCTTTGACTCCAAGCCCTCCGCGCTCTGTTCTTATTGCAGGCTTTGCCGTTGATCTACGTGAACCCGAGCAAGTGCGCCGGTTGGCTTCTCTTTCCGTGGCGCCGTTGCAACTTGGGGCCGTAGTTCGGATGGGCCGCGCCCAGGTGGAGGAGAATCTCAGGTGGGTTCAAGACGAAGGCTGGTCCACCTGGGACCTTCCCCACGAGGAGAAGGGGCTGTTCATCATCGAGGGCCCCTGGTCACCTCAAGCAACCCTCCCTTGGCCCTTCGAGTCGGCTTCCCTGGATCGGATGCGCATCAATGAGGTCCTTTGGAAAACGGTACCCGAGGGTGTCGAGTGGCGCGCACGGGTGCCCGTGAGCTTCTACGGACCGGGCAATTCGGGACCCTTCCGCCGGGAGTTCATCCTGAGAGGAACTCTCTGAAGGCCTATCGTTCAAGCAGAACGCGCAGTGGGGCGGCTTGCTCCCCGTCCTTCGGTTGGACCGAGAGCGGGTTATCACCCCACCACTCTCCGGCTGCCCAGTAGTAGACGGGGGTTTTTCGTGTTGCGGCTCCCCTCAGGAGGCTTGCCAAAACGGGAAGCCAGCGGGGTTCGTCCCTGGGGATGCCACACTCTCCAATTACGCCTCGTACCCCATTGCGTCTGCACCAGTCCAGAAAAGGAGCTACGCGCGAGATACCGCGGTCTAGGACAGCGTCATCCCGGAGAAGTTCTTCGGCGAAGGGCAACTGGTAGGTTCCGCTGAAGTCGTGGTCAAAGTAGCAGTGCGCCTCGTAGACGACATTATCGAAGGGGTCAGCAATCCAGGCTCGGGACCCGTTGTTTCTCTGCCAGTCATGGGCATGGGACCAACCGTCACCCGAAATCCACAGGGTCGTGCGATCGCCACGGAAGCGCAGTGCATCGACCACGTGCTGCGAGATCTTGCGCCAGTCCGCTCGGCCCATGTCGTGCGGTTCATTCATTAGGGCGAAGGCTTCAATGGCCTGATGGTCTCGGAGTCGGTCCGAAAGTCTGCACCACAGGTCTGCCAGATGCTCTTGCGTGATGCCGAGGCCATCCGTGGCCGGCACACCGACGATCCGTCCGCTGGGATACCGACTCTCCCCGCGACAGTAGCGCCCGTAGTTGTGGAGATCCAACACGACCCGGCATCCATGGAGGCTTGCGGAGTCAAGCGTCTCCAAGACGCGTCCCAACTCAACGTTGTTGAGGTCTCCACCAGGAACACTCTGGAGCCGCTCCCATCTGACAGGAAGGCGGAAATGGGTCACACCCAACTGCGCGAAGTAGCGCATGGTCTCTGGCGTACAGTAGGTGTAGTCCACCCCAAACACGCCTGGCGCAGAGGCGCCAAACCCCGGAACCTGGGAGCCAAACTCTGCCCCGGCCAGGCTGACTCCCCGGTAGGTGGCGGAATCAGCTCCTCCTCCCATGGACTGAACGGTTCGCAGTGTAAGGATGGCCGCCCCGGCCAACGCCCCGGCCAGGAGGACAACTCGCGTAGCCACCTTCAAGGCATGCTTCCTTTTGTGAGTGCGGAGTCGGCCTAGGGCCAACGGATAGTGAAGAGGAGTGAACTGGCGGTTACGTCGATCTCGGAGGATCGAAGCATTCGCGAGTTCAACTTCATTCCAAACCACTCACTGAAGTCATATCCAGCCTGGACACCAAGCTCGGTGTAGCCGGCTCCGTTATTGTCCACAGCCAGGCGGACGCTGGATCCGTACCACATATCAGGGGAACCCGTGAACCAGTACTCACCGAATTGGTGGCGCCAGTCAAGCTGGGTCGAGAAGATGGAGTAGCCCGAGGGCGCGAAGTAGGGGATGGGGTGTAACGAATAGTCCTCACCGATGGTGATGTCGTCGCTCTTCTTCGAGAAGTCGAGCGTGTCGATCTTGGTCAGGACGCGCAGACTTTGCGGAGCAGGCGTGAACTCATACGCTGCGAACAGGTTCATCTCAAAGCGCGCGTTGCCATCGGAATAGTCAGCGAACATCAGGCTTGCACCATAGTCGACGGCGCGACTGTGCTTCTTGGTAACACCCATGCGAGCGCCGGTACGGTGCAGGTCGTTGGCGATGGTCACGCTGTTTTCTGCGACGTTGTCGGCGAAGACGGCCATGTCGATAGTCAATTCGTTGACGGTGCGGTGCTTGATTCCGAGGTCAAACAGCAGGCGCTCATCAAAGGCTTCGTCCGACACGTTGTAGTGGGGGGCCTCCATGGCACCGCGCACCACCGTCCGCTCGCCCATACCCTTGGATCCACGGATACGTAGAATGTTGGCGCTAAGGGGTGTGTTTTCGACCCGGTCATAGGATCGCTGCCCAAGCCCGACCGCGAAGAAGTCAACGGCGTCACCCATGGGGAAGATGATGTCTCCGATGCGGCTGCTCTCATGCATCAGCGTCAGGCCGGAGCGACCATTGCGGTCTTCGGTACTAACGTCGAGCACGAACTTCGGCCGTGTGGTGAGGGCGGCTCCCTGGAGTGCGATCTCGGCTTCCTTGTGTCCGGCGACCTGGGCGATCAGCTCCCGGTAGGACTGGGCAGCCAGTTGCGTGTGCCCTTCCCTGTGGTGGAGTTGGGCCAGATCAAAGCGCGCCTCCAAGTTGGCGGGCTCAATCACGACGAGCTGCTCTAGTGCATTCTTGGCAACCATCGGACGCCAGGACATGTTTATCTTCACTTCGCGCTCGAGGCGAATCCCCTCGGAAACCTCAAGCTCGGCTTCGAAGTCCATGCCGGCACGCAAACCAGCGTCAGGCGCGTTCGAGCCGAACACGTCTACCGGATAGGCCCCTGTGGGCAACCCGGCCAGGAGTTCGTCGTAGGCGGCGAAGGAGGCGTCGTATTCTTGATTCCAATAGAGCGTGCGGGCGCGCTCGCGCTTGACGTAGGTGTAGGACGCATCTTGAGCAATCAGGACGTCGTACTCCGCGATGGCTTTGGAAAACTCCTGTCGAATGACAAACGCGCGGGCCAGACCTAGGCGGGCACGGCTGTTGTTCGGGTCACGTGCGAGAACAGCGGTAAAGACCTTCGCTGGCTCCGCAACAAAGCCGGCCTTCAACTTCTGGTTGTAGGCTTCGCCAAGAAGGACGAGGGCCGTGGCATTGTCAGGTTGCCACTGCAGCACGTTGCGCAACTCGCCAATGGCGCGATCCCAGGAGTAGTCACCCAGAGACAACTTGGCCAGTTCGACGCGCAGGCGAATATCCTCACCAGAAGCCAACACAGTGGAGGACATCAAGGCCATTTCGCCACCATCCCGGTTTCCACCCAATTGGCGCGCGCCGGCCAAGCCGTAGAAGGCTTCAGGCGTGTGCGTCATGGGGCTTTCGAGCGCTTCACGATAGGTGCGTGTCGCGAGAACGGCGTTCCCTGAAAGTAAGTGGGTCTTGGCGAGCGCCAACTGCACCTGGGCGACGGCCAAGGGATCGTTGCTATGGTTGTCGATGTAGCGTTGGCATGTTGCCCTGGCCTGGGAGTAGGCCTTCAGCTTGAGATGGGCGCGGACCAGCCCCAGAACCCCTTCAAGATAGTTGGGCCGCTGGGCCAGGACGGATTGGCATACAGCGGCAGCATCTTCGTAGCGTCCTTGAGAGATGAGCGTATTGGAGAGCTCAACACGTGCGCGCGGCCCGAGGGGGCTGGACATGGGGACCTTGCGCAGGTCGGCCTTGGAATACTCCGCATCGCCTTTCTCGCGGCGGAGGACGGCCATGAGCAGACGCACCTCGTAGTCGTCCGAGTGCTTGAGCAGCAGGCTCTCGTAGATACCCTGAGCGTCCACCCAGCGGCCGACCAGCTGAAAGTAGCGCGCTTGTGCGAGCTGAAAGGCCCGAAGGTTCCCCAGGGTGCTGTCTAGACGTGTCAGTGCATCGCTAGCGGCGCTGACGTCATAGGCTTCCAGCAGGATTCGGGCACTCATCAATTGGGCGATGGGGTCCGTGGGAGCCACGTCCAACACCTGGCGGTTGACCTGCATGGCCAGCTTGTAGTTCTTGATGAGAAGCAGCTGGTCAACCAGGTGAATTCGAGGCTGGGTGCGCTGTGTTTGCAGCTCCGTCATTTCTCTGACCAGCCGGTGAGCACGATCCAGATCCCCGGTCTGCAGGTAGCAGAGCACGAGGTTGGTGACCCACTCGACCTCCATGGGGTAGCGGCGGTGGAGCCTCTCCAGGTAGATCAGGGCTTCTGAGGGGCGCTGCATGTCGAGCAGCACCGGAGCGAGAAGCAGTTGGTCTTGTTCGTTGGAGGGGTCAAGCTTGCGCAGGTAGCGGTCATAGATCTGCTGAGCGCGTTCAAAGTCCTTCACCCAGGAGTAGACACGCACGAGCATTGCGGCAGAGGTAACGTCGTTGGGGTCTTCGGTCAGAATGGCCTCTAGCTCTTCCATGGCGGACCAGTACTCACCACCGATGATAAGGACGTTGGCCAGGCTCCGGCGCAGGTCGAGATCCTCCGGCCGTCCAACGCGGACTTCCTCGAAGGCCTCCCGGGCTCGTGAGAGCTGTCCCTCATGTACCAACAGGCCGGCATACTCCATGCGGACGCCGTAGTCATTGGGGACTTGCAGGAGGTAGGACTCGAAGAGAGAAATGCCCTCAGTCCAGTTCTCAAGCGCAACAGCGTTACGTGCCGAGCGGAGAAGCAGCTCCTGCTCGTCCGTGCGCAGTGGCGTGTCGTCCTGGGGGATTGCCGGTGTGCTGGGATCCTGAATGCCGAAACGCGCTGGCCGTATGGCCGCTTGAGGATTGACCGAGGCCTCGAGGTCTCGGTCTTGGACCGCAGACGGTCCAGCGGTGGGCTCTGCGAAAGTGGACTCCTTCTCGCCTGGGCTGCAGGCCGCAAGAACCAAGAAGACGGGGAACCAGGTTGTTTGGGTGGATCGGAGGCGCATGGCGGTATCTGTGTGGGGATGAGTCAGAACGAGACCGTGGATCGGACTGATAGGGCACTGGACTTGATTCTTTTCCTGATCCCTTTCAGGGAAGGCTGTGTCACAATAGGGCACATGTGGAGGCAGTAAGTCCGGTGTGATGAAAGAATTAGGTCCCTGCACCGATAATGCATGATCCTAGGGTACTGTTAAGCAGAGTCGTAAGAATGCCTGAAGTCCCCTCCCTTTTGCCTGCCAGCGAGAACACCCCGTGACCAACAAGATTCGTCAGTCCCTCATGGTTCTGTGCTCGGTCGTGTGTATCGGGTACCTCGTCTACAGAGGGCTCTACACGCTCAACCACTCCAGCACCTATGCCACAGCGGCATCTTGGGTCCTCTACCTAGCCGAAATCTGGGGTACCGTCTCCCTGCTTCTGTTCCTGATGCAGGTCTGGGATCCCAGTGAGCCCCCCGAGCAACCGCCTCTGGAAGAGGGTGAGGTCGACGTCTTCGTGCCCTCCTACAACGAGGACATCTCCATCCTGAGGGGCACGCTGCAAGCCTGCCTGGCCATGGACTACCCCCACAGGACGTTCCTGTTGGATGACGGTAACCGGGAAGAGATGAAGCTCCTGTGCGAGGAGTTGGGCGTCCACTACATCACCCGGGACAACAACCTGCACGCCAAGGCCGGAAACCTGAACAACGCCCTCGACCAGACCGATGGTCAGTTTGTGGCCATTCTGGACGCGGACCACATTCCTGAGCCCAACTTCCTCACGAAGATGGTCGGGCATTTCCGCGATGAGGAAGTGGGCATGGTTCAGTCCCCCCACGCATTCTCGAACTTTGACACGTTCCAGGGACGCGTCAACTACGAGAAGGGTCGCTTCTGGGATGAGGGCCTTCTGTTCTACAAGGTCATTCAGCCTGGACGCAACGCGACCAACTCCGTCATCTTCGCCGGTAGTGCGGCTGTCTTCCGCCGCAAGGCTCTCCAGGAAGTGGGCTACATCGCCACCGAGACGATTACCGAGGATATGCACACAGGTATTCGCATGTCTGCCCACGGTTGGCGCACGGTCTACGTGAGCGAGCGCTTGATCGCTGGACAGGGTGCCTCAGACGTGACGACCTACCACTCTCAGCGTCTACGGTGGGCGGAAGGCAACCTCTCCATCCTCCGGTATGACAACCCTCTGACCATTCGTGGTTTGGACATTGGGCAGCGCCTGACCTACTTCGCGTCGATCATCCACTGGGCTGGAGGCGTGCCGCGCCTGGCGCTCTACCTGACGCCCGTGATGATGCTGCTTTCCGGTGTGGCTCCGGTGGCAGAGATCACCCCCACTCTGGCGGCCGTGTTCCTGACCTACCTGGGCACCATGATGCTGACCTTGCGGGTCATCTACCGTGGGTACACGAACTACGATCTGATCGAGTTCTTCAACATGGCGAACTTCTGGACTCAGATGCGTTCGACATGGAGGGCGGCCTTCACCAAGCAGAAAGCCAAGTTCGTCGTGACGCACAAGCGTGGGGGCCGTCAGGGCTCGACCCTTCCCCACATCATGCCCCAGATTCTGCTGCTCTCCGCTCTGTGGTGCAGCTTGGTGTATGGATGGGTGCGGCACCTGCTGTTCGACCCTCAGCTCGACCTGGTGGGCTTGGGCATCGCCACCTTCCTGATCCTGCATCACTCGCGCTATGCCGTGGCCTATCTGCGCTGTGCCATGGCTCCGGCCTCCAAGCGGGCTATCTACCGCCATCGTTTGAACCTGCCCGTGCGCTATGAGTTCAAGAACAACGAGGGCAAGGTCTTCGAGGGAATCGGCGTCACCACGGACCTGAGCGATTCAGGCCTGGGCGTTGTGGCGTACTCGAGCCTCCCCACTAACGTGCGTGGCATCGTGGAGGTCATCGTCAACGGCGATAGGATGAAGGCTGAGGCCGTAATCCGCTATGCCGCCCACCGGGAAGGTGAGGCGCACCGGGGTGCCCAAGCACCCAACCTATACCGCTATGGCCTGGAGTTTGTTGACCCCACGCCGGAGGCCTTGGATGCTGCCAGTCGAATCGCCCAGCGCTTTGCAGTGGCTCCGTGGTACTCCGTGTTCGAGCGCAACCGTAAGACCGGAGTCCGTGTCCGCGGTCACCTCTCGGATCGCGAAGTCACCCGCGAGGAGTTCAAGCTGCCGGTCATCATGCGAGTGGGTAACGAAGAGGTGCATTGCACCACCCGCGACCTGAGCATTCGCGCCATGCGCTGCATCATGGCCAAGCCCATTGAAGACGGCACCGTCTTCGACGCCGAGATCGTGAGCCCCATTGGGCCGATCAAGGTCAAGGCAAGGTCCACTATCGCACGTGTCATCACCGGGCCTCCGCATCGGGTTTCGGAGTACGTCTTCACCTTCGATGGGTTTGAGGATCAGGGTCGCAGCCTGCTGCAGTCCCTCCTTGACCTGGGCGGCCAACCTAGCCTGCGCCCCGGGCTGAGCCTCGAACACGAGCGTCCCCGTCGCCCGTTCTCGCGGCCGGTCCTGGCTGGCGCGCTGGCCGTGGCGATCTTCTCCCCGGTAGCGATTGGTGTATTCCGTCAGGTTCACGATGACGACCTGCTCTTGGCTGGATCGAAGCGAGAGCTGGCCCTGCGTATGGAGACGGTCAACGCAAAGGATCTGGATAGGATTTTCACCGAGACCCTGTCGGATGACCTCCCTGACAAGAGGCGCCTGCTGCTCCTGAAGGACGCCCTTGAGGAGAGCAAGCGCTTTCCCGAGCTTGTGCGTGTCTGCCGTATCCTGTCCTCCCAAGACCCCAACGATGCCGACATGGGAATGGCCCTGGCGAGTGCTCTGACCCTCGCGGGCCGTTATAGAGAGGCGGAGGACATCTGTCAGCATTGGGTGTCACGCATCAGCCAAGAGGGTGCCGAGCCCACTGACCTCCTGACGTTCCAGGTGCTGCAAGCTCGTAATACGCTGGCGTCTGGGGATGCCTTCGCTGCCCTTGACCGGTTCCGCCGTGCCCTGGCCTTGTTCCCCGAGGACATTCCGACGCGGAAGGAGTACGCCGGTCTCTTGCTTCAGGTCGGCCTGCCCGATGAGGCTCTCCGGCAATATGCTGCGATTCCCCAGGATCTGGCCGTGCGCATGGAGCTGGTGTCCATCTACTCTGCCCTTGAGGACTTTGCAGCTGCCGAGAATCTGATTCGCGAGATGTTGCAGGAGAACCCGAGCGACCGTGGATTCCAGCTGAAGTTGGCGGAGCTGCTCACCTGGGAGAAGCGTTACGACGAGTCTGAGCGCATCTATCGCGAACTCTTGGCTCAAAACCCCTACGATGTGGATATTCGCATCTCTCTTGCAGAGACCATGACCTGGGCCGGTGAAGCAGACCTGTCGCTGGTGGAATACGGCCACATGATTGATGAGGGCAACGACGACTGGCGTCTCCTTGCAGGTTTCCTCGATGCTTTCTTGGGTGCGGAACGTCGCACGGATAGCGACACGCGGCGCCTGATGTGGATGGTCAGCCTGTACAACCGCGCCGCCGAGCCTCCGACCTTGGACATTGCGGGGCGCTTGGCTACGGCCCTGACCCTTGTCGGGGACTTCACGAGCTCCTTGGACATGCTGCAGACGGCCGTTAAGGAAAACCCCGAGAGTCGAAGTCTGCGAATGCGTCTCGCCGACGCGCTCAGCTCCGCAGGGAGACACTCCGAGGCTCAACACCACTATCGGGCTCTTCTCTCTGAGGCCCGAGAGAAGGGTCGTAGCAGTAGTACCCGCTATTGATTGAGCCCCAGGGGTAGCCTCAAGCTGATATCCTGATCTGCCGATAGCCACGAGATGGACCCCGCCCCTTCCGACCCCCAACGTGGCCTCAGAAGCCGCCGCCCCTCTGTTTCACGGCAGGAGCCTCGCCTTCAGCCCCGGGCTACTTCTGCGCCCAAGACCGTGGAGCCCCAACCGAGAGCGATGAACATCGCAGGCTTGGAGTTCGGGACGCTGCTACCGGGGTTCTGCGCCGAGCACCCAGGCAAGATCGGCCGCGACTACGTTCAGACCCGTGCCCGTACCTATGACCTGCTGGCGGATCAGGGGTTTCGGACATTCAGGATACCATTCCGGTGGGAGCGTATTCAGCCCGTGCTTGGCGCTCCGTTGAACCCCGATGCGATCCAGCAGCTGCGCTTCCAAGCCAACCTCGCGGCCCGAGTTGACGGCAAGATCATCTTGGATCTCCATAACTATGGTCGCTACGTACGCACTCTGGACAGCGGCCCTGTCGAGTGCCATATCGGGCATGATCGCAATGGCTGGGTGCCCCTGACCAAGGACGACTTTGCGGACCTGTGGGCCCGCATCTCCTATGCCCTGTGCGGTCTTCCCGAAATCGCGGGCTACGGACTGATGAACGAGCCCCACGACCTGGGTCCCGGCGTATGGGTGGAGGCATCGAAAGCGGCCGCCGAGGCGATCCGGTCTTGCGGTGATGACACGCCCTTGTATGTCTCGGGAGACCGTTGGGCGAGCTCCATGCACTGGAACCAGGTCAACCCGAGCTGCCCGTGGATAAGCGAGCGCAAGGGGCCGGTTATCTACGAAGCGCACTGCTACTTCGACCACGATGGTTCTGGCGAGTACGAGCTCTCTTATGAAGAGGAGCTTGAGCGCGACCCGACACTTCCCTCTCGGTTCACGGCGCGGCTGGAGCCATTCCTGACATGGCTGAGTGAAAACCAGGCCAAGGGCTTCGTGGGCGAGTTTGGTCTCCCGGTTCAGTCCGAACAGTGGTCACGTTTGCTGCCCGGCTTCCTGGATGCCCTCGACAGGGCCGAGGTGTCGGCTGCCTGGTGGGCCGCAGGTGAGGGTTGGGGGGACTATCCTCTATCCATGCAACCCCGATCGCACGGGTTCGACGCCTCTCCTGCATCTATCGAGCTGCAGAGAGGTCTGGACGGATAGTACGCCCCCCCCGAGGCTTGAGGGGCCCCGTCCTTGCTGCGGTGGTCGCGGGAGCGTGAGCCCCCTATGCTGAGCGCGGATCTCTGAGATCGCGACACCAGCAACCATGACGCACCCCCGACGGACAACCTATTGGGATTACATCCACGTCGAGGACCTCCTGTCCTTGCAGGGTGGGCTTCCCGAAGATATTGCCGATCCCAGCAACGATGAAGTCCTCTTCATCACCGTCCACCAGGTCTTCGAGTTGTGGTTTCAACTCGTCCTGCGGGAGCTCAACTCGGCACGGGACCTCTTTGGGAGAGACCTTGTCCAAGAGCAGGAACTCTCGGGGGCTGTGGCAAGCTTGCGCAGGATCAGCACGATTCTGGCTGTGGCCGCCGATCACTTCCGGGTAATGGAGACCTTGCCCACGCGGGAGTATCTGGAGTTCCGCAAGAAGCTCATGCCGGCCAGTGGTGGGCAGAGCGCTCAGATGCGCCAGATCGAAATCCTATTTGGGCTCGACGATCGGGACCGCGTCCCCTTGGGTGACAAAGACTGGCACATGAACATCCTGCGAGAGGCCGATGGATCAGAAGGTCCTGCATATAAGCGGGTCGCGGGCCAGATGGAGGACGGCCCGAGCCTCAGGGACGCCATTGACTCTTGGCTGTTACGTACTCCGATCGATGGCGTGGCGCACGAAGATCCCGATGCAGACGTGGCTTTGGAGAGGTTCATCTCTCGCTATCTCGCTGCCCATCAAGGTGAGGTCGAAGCCAACCTCGAGTACTCCAAGTCCATCATGGAGGGCGACGCGGCCCATGAGAACTTGGAGGATCGCTATCGGTGGGAAGCCAAGTCCGCGGAGAAATTCCTGCGTCCCAGCGAGGACGAGGGTGGTGCTCGCATCGCACGTATCCGTGCAGCAATGATCTTCATCGAGACCTATCGAGAACTTCCTCTCCTGGCTTGGCCCAGGGAGGTGCTCAACGAACTGGTGAGAGTTGAGCAGCGGTTTCTCATCTTCCGCCAGCGCCATGCGCGGATGGTGGAGAGGGTTATTGGCTCCAGGACAGGCACCGGTGGTAGTGAGGGCGTCAAGTACCTCGACGAGACCGCCCTGCGCTATCGGATCTTCAGGGATCTATGGGCCGTGCGCACGCTCATGATCCGGCCTGGGGCCACACCGAAGCTGGAGCGACCCGAGTTCTACGGTTTCCGCAGCGACGGCTAGAGACCCTCCCCGGGTATCAAAACCCCGAGTGCAGTCGGATCAGTAGCAGGCCGGCCCGGTCTCCGTCGCTGGACGTCTGTACGTGGTTCACCATCCAACGAGTGTCGGAGTTGAGGTGCCAGGTCAGTCCGAGGGTGAGGTTGTCCATCACTCCACCATCAACGTAGCCGTCGCGCAGGTCCGTTTGGGAATAGCGAACCCCGAGCTCCCATGCTCCCGGCCCACCACCGCCGAGAGTCGGCTGGGCAACCGGTAGGCGGCCCATTGAATGGGTAGAGTCGCGGTAGCTTCGTCTCTCACCAGTCAAGATCCTGCTGGCTTGCAGATAGCCGCCACGGAGTGCGGCATCGGCTCCATCGGCCCGTACCAGATTGGCGAACAGGAGTTCGGCCTGCATGGTGAGTGCCTTTCGCTGCCAGGCGCCTTCAAGCGCCAAGCCTGAAGTGCTGTCCGCCGCGACCAGGCCCGTGTCTACTCCATTGCGGGCGAGATGAACCTCGGGATCGGCGGAAAGGCGGATCCCGTCAGCTTGGGTATCCCGGTAGGTAGCTGATAGCCCAAAGTGAAGAACCTCTTCCCCCTCGACGTCTCTGAGGGGCAACCAGATCACGCGGCCTGTGATGGCCTTATTGTTCAGCAGGCCTTCATCGGCCATGCCGACAGACTCTCGAAACACCCCCGCCTCCCAGCTGAAGGGGACACCTGACCTGTGGACCTCCACACCCCGGTTGCGACCAAAGGTAAGCGCCTGCGTGGGCGAGGCGCGCTCTACAAAGGTCAGGTGCGCCGAAGACGTGCGCGCGTCCAAACCGAAGGGTTCGCGAAAATGCCCAAAGCGGACGGCGGGGCGAGCTGGGGTTCTCCAATCGAGCCACCATTCCAGCAGGCTCGGGTCTCCTCCCTTGAACTCGCCTTGGGTCTTGAATGCAAGTTGCGGGCTCCACTCTCCCTGCAGTAGCAGCCGAAGGCGGCGGGTTTGGTCCAACTCAGCCGGATTATCACGCCAATTGGGGTCAAGATCCCCCCAATCGTGCATCCAGCGCCCCTTCAGGCGCACTCGGGAGAGGCCTTCCCGCCCCTCTGCCCAGAGACCGTCGCGATAAAAAAGGGAGCCCTCGGGTTCGGCGGGAGGTTCTTGTGCAACAAACGAGAGGGCAATGCTGGCAACGAGGAACATCGACGAGGATTCTATGCGTATTCGGTTCGCTTCCGTTAGGCCGTAAGCCCAACCCTTATCCATGCCGGACGACTTCTACTGTGACCAAGTGCTGAGCGGCAAGACGCCGGTCGAGGTTGTCTTGGAGACGGACGATGTGCTCGCGTTCCACCATACGCGCCCCTTTTGGCCTGTGCACATCGTCGTGACCCCAAAGGCGCACGTGCCCTCTCTCGCGGATTTGGGTGACTGCGACCCCAGCCTCCTGATAGAGCTCATGGCGGTGGTGCGCCACGTTGCGGCAGAAGTAAACCTGGAGCACGGGGGCGCTCGAGTCTTGACAAACCTCGGCCAGTATCAGGACTCCAAGCATCTCCATTTTCACGTAAACTTCGGTGAACCTGGGGCCTCCGCTCCCAACGCGCAGTAGCCCCCTCGACGGACAAGACCTCAGGTGTAATGCTCTCGCACAGCCCTGCGACGGCGAAGGAACAAGCTTGACTTCCGACTCAACCGCCGGCCCTGAACATGCCGCCAGGCAATTCGCCACAGAGGGCGAGTTCGTAGGCCTGCGCGCCCACGTGCGCGGGCACATCCACGACACCTACGTCTCCACCTGGACTTGTGGTGATGGGCAGCGGCGCTACATACACCAGCGCATGAACGATCGCGTGTTCACGGACATTCCAGGTCTGATGCACAACATCGAACTGGTGACGCACCACCTGCAGGTTGGAGCGAAGGATCACTCGGGAGACATGACCGTTCTTCGTTTGGTGCCCACTCGCCACGGGCATCCGTTCCTGCAGCACCGGTCAGGGCCTTGGCGCACGTACGAGTACATCGACAACACCGAGTCGTTCGATCGGTGCGAATCCACAGATCGGGCGTTTGAGGCTGCGAGCGCCTTTGGGGGCTTTCAGGCCCGGCTCCTGGGGCTCAATGCGATGGACCTACGGGAGACCCTGCCCAAGTTCTTCAGCTCGCCTCACAGACTCGAACAGCTTGGGGATGCACGTGAAGCTGATGTCATGGGGCGCGTTTCCACGTGCCGAAGCGAATTGGACTTTGTGAGTGCGCACGCAACGGAGGTCGGAGTCGTCGAGGCCTGCCTGGCCGCCAACGAGTTTCCTGCCCGGGTTGTCCATGGCGACACCAAGCTGAACAACGTCCTGTTCGATCAGGACACCGGGCATGCACGCTGCGTCGTGGACCTTGATACCTGTATGCCGGGGTACTCGTTGTATGACTTTGGAGATCTGGTGCGATTCACTGCGGCCACTTGTGACGAGGATGAGCAGGATGCTGATCGGGCGGGTGTAGACCTCGACCTCTACGACGCCCTCGTCGCTGGTTATCTAGAAAGCGCCGCCGAATTCCTGACCCCCAGGGAGCGCGAGCTGATGCCTTTCTCCGCGCGCCTCGTGACCCTCACGATTGGAATGCGGTTCTTGGCCGACCACCTTTCGGGGGACGTCTACTTCAAGATTGACCGCCCGGGCCAGAATCTCGACCGTGCACAGGTGCAGTTCCGCATGGTTGAGGAAATGGAGCGTCACCAGGAGCGCATGGCCGTGCGTTAGTCCAGGTGCCCGCCCGCTGAATCGCCCATCTCCACGCCTCCACCAGGGAAGTACTCCTTCCAGCGCTTGGCCACGAGAGCGTGCGTGGAATCATCGCAGAACAGCTCCTCTGGGTAGCCCGCCTTCATTCGGGAGTCGATCACGATCGGCTGCGTGAACGAAGCGTGGTTCTGGTTCAACTCCACGGAGTGGGCGTAGATGTCGCTTGCGGGGTTGAAGCGGGTGAACGTGGTCCAAAGGAAATTTGTTGTACTGCGGGCCGCTTGCTCGGCGTTGTCGACCAGCACCACCAAGGGCCAGTCGGCAAGAGCAGGATCCTTGGCGATGCTCTCCCCGGCCTCCGGATCCTTGGCATGTGGCGGCCCTTCAACCACAAGGCAGCCGTCTGTGAACACCTGCACGGCGGTGATGGGCTTTCCGGGCTTGCCATCGAACTCACTCGGCAGGCTTCGCCTTGGCTCGCCCACCCCAAGCAAGACTCCCTTCGAGCCCTCGCCCACCCGGGGCCCGGCGTAGTCGAGAGAGTCCATGGAGAGATTGGCGAATACGAAGAGATCGGTGCGGAAATCGGCCCGGCACAGGACGTGACGAAGAGTGGCGGGAAAGTCCCTCAGGTCTATTTGGCTGTCGGTGACAAGCAGGAACTTCGTAAGAGACAGCTGGCCTTCGCCCAGAATGCGGAAAGCGGAGGCCATGGCCTCTCGCTTGTATCGTTCGCGAACGACAGCGGCGGACAGGGAGTGGTAGCCGGTCTCACCGTAGCTCCAGAGATCCCGCACGGCGGGCATGACCACAGGGAACAGCGGCGCGAGCAGCTCCTGCAAGTAGTCCCCCAGGAAGAAATCCTCCTGCCGCGGCTTACCGACCACCGTTGCGGGAAAGACAGCATCCCGTCGATGAAGAAGGGCATCCACATGCATGAACGGATAGTCGTGACATTCGGAGTAGTATCCGTAGTGATCCCCAAAGGGACCCTCGGGCCGATGTGCCCCGGGCTGGACCTGTCCCACCAAGCAGAACTCCGCTTCGGCGATGAGGGGTAGCGGGCCCGCAGGGTTATTGCACATGGCCAGGCGCTTGCCCAGGGCCAGGCTCGCCAGCAGAAGCTCGGGCGTGTTCTCGGGCAGGGGTGCGACAGCCGCAAGCATCAAAGCTGGCGGTCCACCCACGTGTAGATTGACCGGCAAGGGTCGCTCTTGCGCGTGAGCTTCGCTCAGGTGGAAACCGCCCCCTTTGCCAATCTGGAAGTGCAGGCCCACGGCGTTGTCCTCAAACACCTGAGAGCGGTACATGCCAAGGTTGCTTGGTCCACCACCCACCGGTTCGGTGTAGACCAGCGGCAGGGTGATGAATGGGCCGCCGTCCCGCTGCCACGTGCGCAGAGCTGGGAGGCAACTCAGGTCAGGCTTGGCCGTCACAACCTCGGTCACGGCTCCCCTCCTACGCCTGCGCAAACCAACGCGGGCCAACTGCGCGAGGAGTCCGCGTTCAGCGATGAGCTTGCCCGGAGTCGGTGGGAGCAAGGTTTCAGGAAGTCGAGCCGCCGCAGCGATGGTCTCTTCAGGGCGCGTTCCGAATGCCATGCTCACTCTCCGGGCTGTACCGAAGAGGTTGGTGACCAGGGGGAATGTCGCTCCGCGCACGTTGGTGAAGAGCAGGGCCGGACCATTCGCGGCGATCACGCGTCGGTGGATTTCGGCGACCTCAAGATCCGGATCGACTTCGGCCTGGACCTCAACCAGCTCCCCTTCGGAGCGCAAGCGTCGGAGGAAGGACTGCAGGTCGTGGGGGGCGGCGGACATGGGTATGCATTATGGACATCGTTCAGGCGGAAAGGAGCCCCTCAGGCCGTGTCCCCGGCCCCCTGGATCGGCGCCAGAGGGGAGCCAGAGAGTCCAAGTGCACGGATTACCCCCTGAAAGATAGATTGGAAGTCTCGGAACCTGGACTCTTGAGGCGGTTGCAGACCGTGCGATTGTCGGGTTTCGACACCGACCCCCATGAAGAATATGCCGTACCTACCTCACCTCACGTTCCTTGCCCTTCTTGTCACGAGCCCCGTAACGGGCCAGTCCGTTGACGGCCTGGAGGACCGGGGAACGCTCGACTTAAGAGTCCTCAAATCCAAGCCCGATTCCGCCTGGGACGCCAGGGCCGTAGAGCATCTCTTCAACAGGGCAGGCTTTGGGGCGCACAACCTCGACCTGCGCCGTGGTCTCCGGACGGGCCAGAAGATGCTCGTGGGGCACCTGATCCGGGGGGAGGACGAAGGACCACGCTTCGTGGTTCGCCCCGTTGAACCGGACATGGAGATGCTGAAGGGCGGTGATGAGGAAGAGCGCCGGAAAGAGCGCAACCGCTTGCGCAACGACAACCGCCGTCAGGGCCAGGAGTTCTTGAACTGGTGGGTGAGCCGCATGCTTGAGGGCCAGTCGCCCCTGCGCGAGAGGATGACCTTGTTCTGGCACGGGTTCTTCACCAGTGATTCCACCAAGGTGCGCTTGGCTGAGTTGATGATCGACCAGAACGAACTCCTGCGTGAACACGCGCTCGGCAATTTCGGTGAGTTGCTTCACGCAGTCGTTCGCGACCCGGCGATGCTGATCTACCTCGACAACACCTCCAACACCAAGGACAGCCCCAACGAGAACCTGGCCCGCGAACTGATGGAACTCTTCAGTCTGGGCGAAGGGAACTACACCGAAGAAGACATCCGAGAAGTCGCGCGGGCCCTCACCGGGTACGGCATCGACCGCAGGCGTGAGTTTGTCTTCAATGCCCGCGCACACGATTTCACGACAAAGACCATTCTGGGTGTGGAAGGGCGTCACGACGGGCGCGATGTGGTGGACATTCTGCTTGCCCAGCCAGCCTGCGCACGTTGGGTGGCTGGCAGCATCATCACCTACCTCGAAGGCGCGGCGCCCGACCAGGAGCGCTTGGAGGCCTACGCCGAGTTCCTCCGTGAAGCGGACTACGAGCTTGGGCCCATGTTGGAGAAGCTCCTGCTCGACCCGGAGTTCTACCGAGACGAAATCGTGGGAGCTCGCGTGAGTTCACCCATCGATTACCTCGTTGGGGCCTGCCGGCGACTGGGTGCCGATGTGCGCGGTGAGCTCATCGTCCGCGGGGCTGGCCTGCTTGGCATGAGCCTTTTCGAGCCACCCAACGTCAAGGGTTGGAACGAGGGTCCGGCTTGGATCACAACCGCCACCCTCATGAACCGGGCCAACCTCGCCGGCGTCTTGCTTGGGACCATCGGGGCGGGAGAGATGTTGGTTGATCCTCTGGATGATATGGAGTTGACGGAGGAGGAGATGGCCAGCATGGGCCCGGAGTTCCCGCTCGACGAAGCGATGATGGGAGACGGGGAAATGATGACGGCCAGTGCTGAGGTCGAGAAGGAAAAGAAGTCTCGCAACCAAGGGAACCTCATGGCCAAGGTGGCCCGTGCCATCGGGTCGGGTGGGCACCACCCGCGTATCAGCTTGGGTGCGCGCCTGTTCCGGTCGGGCGCCAGCAGTGACCGGGAAATCGTGGAGTTCATGTGCTCGAGCTTGCTCGCCATCGACGCCCCTCTCGAAACTCGCCGCATGCTCGTAGCTGCCTTGAGAACCGATCGCGAGGCCCAGGGAATTGAGCCCGGCGCCCTTGTGAAGAAGACCATGGCCGCAGAGCAAGTGCTGCGCCGCCTCGCCCACCTGATCTTGTCCCTGCCGGAGGCCCAACTGGGATGACCCGCGCCATGCAACAACTCCTAGCACGACGTCAGGTCCTTGCCGGAGGCCTCTATGGCCTGGGTGGGATGAGCCTTGCGACTCCCCTCGCCAAGGGACTGCAGGGACTCTCTGACGAGACACCCTTTCCGCGCTCCCTCGTTCTTGTGCAACTGTCTGGTGGCAACGATGGCCTCTCCACGATCGTGCCCTTCGCTGATGACAGCTATGCAGCTGCACGTCAGGCAACCCGTCTGATGAAGGGGGATGTCTTGCCTCTCGACGACTACCGCGGCATGCATCACAACCTGAAGGGACTGCACCGACACTACGAGGAGGGCCACATGGCCATCATCGAGGGTGTGGGATACGAGGAGATGATCCGCTCTCACTTCCGGGCCCTGGAGGTCTGGCACACGGGACGGCGCGCGGGCCGAATCAGTGGCGAGGGCTGGGTGGGTCAATTGGCTCAAGCGGCCTGGGATACCGAAGACCACCCAAATCTGGTGGTGCACCTGGGTGGGGAGGTTCCCTACTCGGTGTACTCGACCCACCACCCCTCGGCTGCCCTTCAGGCACCCACGGTCTACAAGTGGTTCGGGAAGCAGCAGGTTGAGCTGGCCTACGGCATGGGGGCGGCCCGTGCTGACTCCAAGAAGCCCGCAGAGCCCAAGCATGCCGGCCGTGACAAGGCACTGGCCAGCCTGCGCTCTGTCCTGGACGACGCTCACGATTCCAGCGCCTCCATTCGAAAGGCGGCCGCCCTCTACAGAGAACGCGTGGAGTATCCGCGCAACCGCCTCGGCGGAGGTTTGCGTGATGTGGCGGCCCTGATCCACGGGCGTCTGGGGACGCGTGTCTTCTCGTTGAAGATGAAAGGCTTTGACACCCATGCAGGTCAGCGCGGCAGTCACGACTCTCTGATGGAGAGTTTGGACACGGCCTTGAGTGCATTCATGGACGATCTCAGCAAGAGCCCTGCAGGACGAGACACCCTTGTCCTGGTGTTCTCCGAGTTCGGGCGCCGCGTAAAAGAGAACGGCTCCAAGGGAACGGACCATGGCAAGGCGGGGCCCATGTTCTTGCTAGGCTCTTCAGTGAAGGGCGGACTCTATGGGAAGCACCCATCACTAGAAGACCTGGACGCTGGTGATCTGGCGTCCACCACGGACTTCCGCTCCGTCTATGGGTCCATCATCGAGCACTGGTTCAAGACCCCGCACGAGGTGGTCCTGGGGAAGAAGTACCCCTTGCTGCCACTGCTCGGCTGAGAAGCCCCCCCAGCTGTTCGCGAATGCAGGGTCAGGCCGCGCCCAAGAGCGTGTGCAGTCGGATCATTGCCTCGCGGTCGTTCTCGAATCCCAGGGCCGGGTAGGCCAGGGCAAAATCGGCCCAGCGGTGTTCCGCCCACCCCTCACTCAAGCGCGCAGGATCCGGGTCTTGGGCCGGACGGCATCCGAAAGCCCACTCGACCACCTCTTCATCGCCCAGGCTCCAGCGGCTGGGGAGGTCCAGGTCGATCACGGGTCCGAGGCATGGCACTCCGGTCGCCTCAGCAGCGCGCCTGCGTACGGCTTGCTCAAGCTGCTCACCCAGGCCAAGGTCCCCCTGAATCGGACCCCATAGACCTTCTATCCCCTGCTCCGGCTTGAGCAGCAGGTAGTCGGGCTTTGCATCGCCTTGGCGATACACGAAAATCTTGATCCTGTGGAACAATTGCACGATGGTCCTCCATCGACGAAGTGCCTTGGCCTACTTCAATTGTAGGCCATGAGGACGCAGGAGCTTGCACAAACGGAATCCCGTTCTGGGGCGCCTGCACCTACGACGAGTCTCAATATGGACTGCCCCTCACCGCGATTGAAGGCTGTAATGGAGCGATTGGACGAGCGCATCAACTGGGAGCGCACGGATCGGGGGGCCATGCGTGTGGACCTCGGGCCCATGGTGGACCTCGTGAAGCGCCTCGGTAATCCCCAGGAGGCCTTCAGGGCCGTGCACGTGGGTGGTTCGAAGGGCAAGGGCTCGGTGGCCGCCTTGATCGCTGGAGGGTTGGGTGCGGCCGGGCTGCGCGTCGGGCGTTACGCCTCGCCCCATGTGGAACGTGTGAATGAGCGCCTCGTTATTGATGGGGAGGAGATCGCTGACGACGCTCTGGCCCATGGGATCGAGAAGGCCCTGGAAGCTCAAGCGGCCGCGCAAGCGGAGCAGACTCCTGCGGCGGCGGCAACCTGGTTTGATCTGGTCACAGCCGCGGCCTTTGTAGCCATGGAGTCGGCCGGCGTGAGCGTTGCCGTTGTCGAGGTGGGCCTCGGAGGCCGGCTGGACTCAACAAACATTCTCAAGCCCGATCTGTGCGTTCTGACCCGGATCGACCTCGAACACACCGACGTGTTGGGCGGCACGCGCGAGGCCATCGCCGGGGAGAAGGCCGGGATCCTGAAGAGGGGAAGGCCGTGCGTCAGCGCGGTGGGCTGTTGGCGGGCCGACACCGATCCGGGGCCCGCGAGGGTCATCGCCGAGCGTGCCCGGGAGCTCGGATGCGAGCTGTCGTCCACGGGGCCCCTCGAAGGGCTTGTGGAGGGAAACGAGAAGCTGGCCGAGAAGTGCCTCGATGTGTTGGGCGGCATGGGTCTCGAAGGCACAGACGGCCAGCCGGTTGGGGCCCACTTGTTGGTGCCCGAGCCCGTGCGCCTGGGGGCTCGCCTGGCGGGGCGCCTTGAGAAGAGACGGCAGGAGGGTGTGCCGCTGGTCCTCGATGGGGCCCATGTTCCGACCAGCCTGACGGCGGTCCTGGAGGCGCTGAGGGGCGATCCGGACCTATCTGGGCCCTGTCAGCCTGTGCTCAGCCTCGCCCGTGACAAGGACGCCCGGGGGCTGCTCAAGGCTCTCGAGGGCCATGCCGATAGGTTGATATGCACCTCCGTCGAGGGCGGCCGTCATTGGCTCGCAGACGAGTTGGCGGGCCTGGCCCGTGAACTTGGCTTCGAGGCCCTGGCCGAACCCGACGCGAGTGAAGCTCTTGCCCAAGCGATGGCGAGAGCCGGTGCGGACGGGTGGGTCCTGGTGACAGGCTCCCTCTACCTCGTCGGCGCCTTGCGGACCTCGCTCACGCCCCAAGACCCACCCCCATGCTCACCCTCTGCTCCGACCTCTTCCTGACGGACGCCTTTCTGATCAAGGGCAATGTCGAGAACAAGTACACACGTCTGTCGAAGCTCCTAGACGAGCACCGCAAGACCTTCTTGCGCGTTCAGGATGTGACGCTGATCGACCTGCGCTCGCAAGAGCGCATCGAGACTCCCCTGCTGCACATGAACGTGGACGAAGTGCTGTTGGCACACGAATTTCTGGACGAGGCCGGTGACAAGCACCGCGCACAGATCGCGCGCGAACAAGAAGAGAATCTCCAGAACGTCCGGGTGTTCTACACCGGCAACCTGAACCTGGAAATCGCAGGTGCTATCCAGCCCAGCTCCTATGAGGTCAGCGACCGCAACTCCCGCCGTTTCTTCGTCATGCGCGACCCCAAGCTGGGTGGCTTTGAAGACCACGGTGATAAGGACTTGAATGGCCTGCACAAACTGCCGTACGCCATCCTGAACAAGTTCCGGTTGTCCTACATCTACGACTTCAACTAGACCTCAGAGCTTGACGTAACCCTTGGGGCGGTCGACCATGACGGGGTGGAAGCTCGAAGCCCGCAACACATCTGGGTCGTCCGCCTTGCCGCAGCCCTTCCGCTGCTGTGGTTGGCCGTGGGAATGTGGCTGGAGCCCGACCCGCGAGGCTTCGGGACTCATGAGCAGATGGGCCTGCCTGCATGCGGGGCTCGCGAGTGGTTGGGCTTCTCCTGCCCAACCTGTGGAGCCACGACTGCTGCGGCACTCCTACTGCACGGCCAGCCTGTAGAGTCGTGGCAGATCCAGCCCTTCGGGTTCCTGTTCGTGGTTGGCAGCCTTGCCTTCTGCATGCAGGTTCTGCAGGTGCACCGTCGAGGGGACGACGCCTTTGCGAGGCTCATGGGGGGAGGCGGGAAACGCTGGGGGACGGCATTCCTCCTCAGCCTCACGATCGGCTGGGCCTGGCGCCTGCTGGTCTGCGGCTAGAGCGGCTCCTCCTCTGCTGGATCGTAGGCGTTGTCTGGGTCGATCTCGTCCAGCATCTCCACATAGCTCGCGTAGCGCGAGGCGGCCAACTCGCCCCGGTCCACGGCATCAAACACGCCGCAATCGGGCTCGTGGTCGTGACTGCACCCATCGAAGTGGCACTTGTTTTGGATGCGCTCGAACTCCGGAAACAAGTCACGCAACAGATTGCGCTTCAGGCCGTGCAGGCGGAACACGCGGATGCCCGGCGTGTCTATCACCCAGCCGCCCATCTCAAGCGGAATCAGCTGTGAGTAGCTCGTCGTGTGCTTACCTTGCTTCCAATAGGAGCTGATCTTGCCCTCGCGCAGATTCAATCCGGGTTGCACCGCATTGATCAGGGTGGACTTGCCCGCGCCCGACGGCCCATACAGCACGGAGACCTTGTCGCGCATGCGGTCCTTCAGGATATCCACCCCGCGGCCGTCCACGGCGCAGGTCTCGATGACCTCGATAGGGACAGCTTCGTAGGTGCGGCGGATGTCTTCCAGGTCGCCGGCCCCGGAGAGATCGATCTTGTTGATCACAAGAACCACAGGGATTTCGTGCCAGATGCAGGCGGCCAGAATGCGGTCGGTGCGGTTGCTGGAGAAACCGGGGTCCTGAAGGGAGCTGACGATGAACAGCTGGTCGGCGTTGGCTACGAGAATCTGCTCGCGTGGATCGTGCGAAGAGGCCGTCCGGCCCAGATAGTTGCGGCGCTCGTGCACGCTCTCAATGGCAACCGGGTCGCCTTCAAGGGAGACGTCCACAAAGTCCCCGACGGCGATGGGGTTCTTGCGGCCCTCGAGATTCTCGAACAGGTGCCCCCGGGGGGAGGCCTGGATGACGCCCGCTTCCACTTGTACGTGACACACCTTGGCATCCACTCGCAGCACTCGGCCGGGCTGGGTCTGTTGGGGAGCATCGTCCATGGAGGGCACCCATGCTATATAACAGGAGCATGTGTGCCGATGGGCAGATCATTCGCTCGCGTTCCAACGCGGGCCTCAAGCGCATGCGGGCCGTGCTCGCGGGACGAGAGCGCGGAGCTCTCGTGCTCGAGGGTGAGCGACTCGTGCGCGATGCCATCCGGTTGGGGTACCCCTTGGAGGGCCTATTCGTGGGGGATGACAGCCTCGAACTCCACGAGTCTCTGGGCGGCGAGGGCAGCCTGGTGGAGGCCGCACTGCTTCAGCAGGCCAGCGGGCTCAAGACTTCGCCGGGCGTCATGGCTCTCGCTGCCGTCCCAGAGACCTTGACCTTCGACCAGCTTGATCTGGAAGGTGACCCACTGCTGCTGGTCGTCGCAGGAGTTGCGGACCCCGGCAACCTTGGGGCCCTGGCGCGCTCCGCAGAGGCCGCAGGAGTGCGCGCCCTTGTTCTGTTGGCAGGCGGCACGAGCCCCTGGAATGCGAAGGCGCTGCGCGGGTCCATGGGTAGCTTGCTGCGCCTGCCCGTGGTGATCGCAGCGGATGCGCTACAGGTCGGGGCTGAGTTGAGGGACCGGGGGATCCGCCAGGTCGTGGCTGCGACCCGGGGCGGCAAGGCTCCCGCCGACCATGACTGGGCGGGCCCCACCGCCCTGTGGGTGGCATCGGAGACCGGCGCCCTGCCCGACAGCGGCCAAGGCCTTGAGCCCCTGACTATCCCCATCACAGGCGAGGTGGAATCCCTCAACGTCACCGTTGCCGCTTCGCTTCTGCTCTTCGCTGCGGGACGCGGGGGGTCGCAGGCAAAGTGAGAGAGCTCTTCGAAGCCCCCGCGGATCAAGGCGATGACCCGCTCTGCCCGGCCCCTGACGACGCCCCACTCGCGGATCGCATGCGACCGCACAGCCTTGAGGAGTTTGTCGGTCAGCGGCATCTCGTGGAGGACGGGCGCATCCTCACCCAGGCCCTGGCCGGGGACCTGACCCAGAGCCTGATCCTGTGGGGGCCGCCAGGAGTGGGCAAGACGACCCTGGCGCGCTTGATCGCCGCGAAGACCACCTGTCGATTCGTCCCCTATTCCGCCGTGCTCTCGGGAATCAAGGAGATCAAGGCCGTCATGGCCGTTGCCGAACAGGAGCGCAAGCGCAATGGCACTCGGACGCTCCTCTTCGTGGACGAGATCCACCGCTTCAACAAGGCTCAACAGGACGCGTTCCTGCCCTACGTGGAGCGCGGCGACATCCTGCTTGTGGGGGCCACTACCGAAAACCCCTCCTTTGAGGTGATCTCTGCGTTGCTCTCACGCTGCAGGGTGCTCCAGCTTGAGCCCTTGGCTCCAGAGGACGTTGCCGATCTTCTTGGGCGCGCCCTGGAGGATCCGCGAGGATTTGATTCTGCGTTGAAGGTCAATCCCGAGCAGCTGCTCCGCATCGCTCACGCAACCGATGGAGACGCGCGTCGCGCCCTGACCCTACTGGAGACCGCCGCTTCAATGGTGAACAGGGAGGGCGGAGTGCCGCGTGTCCTTGACGACAAGCTCTTGAGCGAGGCGTTGCAGCGCAAGCATCTGCACTACGACAAGAGCGGCGAAGAGCACTACAACCTGATCTCTGCTCTCCACAAGAGTGTGCGCAACAGCGATGAGGACGCGACCCTCTATTGGCTGACCCGCATGATGGAGGCCGGGGAGGATGGGCAGTACCTCGCACGGCGCCTGATCCGCATGGCCAGTGAGGACATTGGCCTGGCAGACCCGTTCGCCCTGCGCGTGACCCTTGACGCAGCAGAGGCTTTTGGGCGTTTGGGGTATCCGGAGGGCAAGCTGGCTCTGGTGCAGGCGGCCGTGTACCTGGCGCGGGCCCCCAAGAGCAACGCCCTCTACACCGGCCTCGGGAAGGCGGAGGAAGACGTGCAGCGCACGGCTGCTGAAGGTGTTCCCAGACACCTGCGCAACGCGGTCACCGACCTCATGAAGCAAGCGGGCTACGGGAAAGGCTATCGCTACGCCCACGATGACCCCGAAGCCAAGAGTGAGATGACCTGCCTGCCCCCCTCTCTGGCGGGCCGCCGTTACCTGAAGGCGGATGAGGCGGACTAGCCGTCGGAATCGGCCGCCAGCCGCTCAGACAACGCACTGCTTCGATCTGCCTGCCGGACGTTTTCAACGGCCATGGCCAGCGCCCGCCGGGAACCCACCAGCACCACCATGCGCTGGGCTCTTGTGACCGCGGTGTAGAGCAGGTTGCGCTGCAACATCATTGCGTGTTGGCGAACGAGGGGCAGGACCACCACGGGGAACTCGCCTCCCTGGCTCCGGTGCACCGTGATGGCAAAAGCGGGCCGCAGCTGTGAGAGCTCGCCCCCGCTGTAGACCACGTCCTGTTCGGGGTAGCGCACCGTCACGATGCCGTCCCCGGTCACCGTGTGGATCACACCCATGTCTCCGTTGAACACCTCCTTCTCGTAGTCATTGCGTGTGTGAATGACCCGATCTCCCGTGCGCCAACGCTGTTCGCCCCTGACCACCTCCCGCCCGCCGACCCCCTGGGCCTCTCGCAAGCGATCATTGAGTGCGTCCACCCCACACTCCCCTCGATACATGGGTGCGATCACCTGCACGTCCTGGATCCAGTCAATACCAAAACGATCTTCGAGGCGACGCGTCACGACATCCATGAGCAGGTCGGCGGTGGCTGCGGCCTCCTCACTGGGAAAGAAGAAGAAGTCGGCTCCCTCGGCCGGGTCCCCATCTGTGGCCGGCATGTCTCCACCCAGAATGCGGTGGGCGTTCTGGACGATCTGGCTCTTGGCCGCCTGGCGGTAGATCTGAGTCAGTCGCGCCGTGGGGACGGAGCCCGAGTCCAACAGATCACCGAGTACGTTGCCCGGGCCAACCGAGGGCAGCTGGTTGGGATCTCCCACCAGGACCAGCCGGGTCTTGCTGTCCAGCGCCTTGAACAGGTGATGGGCGAGAACCACGTCGAGCATGGAAATCTCGTCCACGATCACCAGATCCGCCTTGAGTGGCTTGTTGACGCCGTGCTCAAACCCGCCATCGGTCGAATCGAATCCCAGGAGTCGGTGGATCGTGCTGGCGGGGCGGCCTGTAGCCTCACTCAGGCGCTTGGCGGCTCGGCCCGTCGGGGAAGCCAGGAGGATTTTCGCTCCGCTTCCTTCTGCCAGGTTGGCGACGAAGCGGATGATCGTGGTCTTGCCCACACCTGGGCCGCCGGTGAGCAGAGCCACCGGCTGGCTGAGCAGGGTCAGCACCGCCTCCCGCTGCCCCGTGTGAAGCTCCAGATTGCCATCCGATTCGGCGGCCTCCAGGGCCTCTGTGTCGGCGAGCGCGCTGCGTGGCCCCTCTGCCAGCAGCCTGCGTATGTTGCGGGCGGCCCCCAACTCACTGGTGTGCAGGTGCGGTAGGTACACGGGCACGAAGCCCTCGACCTGTGAGAAGACTTTCTCGTCCACGACCAGCAACCCTTCACGGCAAAGAGCGTCGAGGGCGTCTTCGAAGGGTCCATTCGGGGTGGGCACCCTTAGCAGGTCGCGCGCTGTCTCCAGGAGTTCGACTTGTGCCAAGAACGTGTGTCCGTCATCGGCCGCTCGTTCGAGGGCGTGCACCAGAGCGGCCCTCAGGCGTCGTGGGTCGTCGTCCTCCAAGCCGAGCTCCTTGGCGACCCGGTCGGCGAGTACAAACCCCAGGCCCGGAACCCCCATCAGGCAGTAGGGATCCTCGCGCACGTGGGTCTCGCAACCGGGTCCCAGTCGCGTCAACGTGGCCTGGGCTTGGATGGGTCCCAGCCCGACGCCGTGCAGGAAGGAGAGGGTCTCGTGCAGGGCGGTCTGGGCGATCACGGCTTCCCGCAAGGTTGCGGCGACTCCGGGCTTGAGGCCCTTGATACCCACCAGACAGTTCTCTTCCTCGGCGATGCGTTGCAATGTGTCCGTGCCAAGGTGGCTGACAATGCGCTCGGCGAGGGCCTTGCCCACCCCGGGGAACGCCTTGGAAGCCAAGTAGCGCTTGAGGCCGGGAGCATCCACGGGGACCAGGGTTTGCAGGACCTCGAACTCGAATTGGCTGCCGTGGGAGGCGTGCCTTCCCCACTGGCCCAGCATGCGCACCCTTGCCCCTTCCATGGGGTTGGCCCAGCGCCCGACCACCGTCACGCGCCCGGAGGGGAAGAGGTCGGGGTCCTTTGGCGCGTCGTAACCCGGTTCGAGAACTAGCTTTAGAACTGTGTAGAGGCTCTCCTCGTCGTGGTATGTGACGAGATCCACCTGCCCCTGGAGGGGGATCCCCTGCTGCCCTGGCCCCTGTCCAGGGTGCACCTGGCTGCTTTTCTTCCTGGAGTTCGCCACGGAGAGGGGAGAATGGCAGCCCGGGCGCGGGATTTCCACCCGCCCCTATGTCCAATGGCGCTGTTGGCGCTAGAGTAATCGCCCCCAATTCGGCGTTGGCACCCCTGCCAGCGCACCCCACAAACAAGGATATGGAAGGTTAGTCCGTCTTGATCAAGGTCGCCGTACGCTCGAACGAATCTCTGGAAGCCGCCCTGCGCCGCTTCAAGCGCCAGTGTAACTACAGCGGCATTTTCCGCATGGCCAAGGCCCGCACCTGGCACGAGAAGCGATCTGATCGCCGTCGTCGTGAGCGTCGCGAGCGTCTGCGCACGATCCAGAAGGCCACGCGCAAGAACGATCCCAACCGCCGCCGCCGTCGGCGCCGCACGGTCACGCGCTAGCGCCCAGGGCCGTTGCCCAAGTACAAAGGAGCTGCCCCTGAATGGGCGGCTCCTTTTTTCGTGTCTTCACCATGGGCCTGCTCCCCAACGATCGCGACCTGACTGAACCGCCCGAGGCGGTGGAGTTGGTTGTTGATGCCAGCGACTTCAGGGTCAAGGTCGTCGATCTGGTCGTACGCTTGGATCACTTCCTGGCCGAACGCATCAACTGGCGCTCGCGCAATTCGATCCAGAAACTGATCCGCGAAGGATTTGTGTTGGTAGATGCAGTCGCTCCCGATCGTCCTCGTGGGGAGGGCAAGCCGGAGGTTGAAAAGAGGCCGGGCCGCAAGTTGCGACACGGTTCACGCGTCGTCGTGGTCATCCCCGAAGAGAACCGAAGGCAGTTCTCGGCAGACGCCATGGGTCCTATCGACGTACTCTTCGAAGACGACGAGGTTGTGGTTGTGAACAAGCCACCGCACGTTGCAGTACACCCGTCGGGCCGGCATTACACCGACACCTTGATTCAGCGGGTGCACGCGCACTTCAAGGAGGAGATCAACCGGGGCGACATGGCTCCGCGCCTGTGCCATCGCCTGGACCGGGAAACCAGCGGCATTGTCCTGATCGCGAAGCGACCTGCAGGCCATACCCAGCTGATGCTGCAGTTCGAGGGTCGTCGTGTGCGCAAGGCCTATCAGGCGATCGTGTGTGGAGTCCCTACTCCCGATGAGGGCTCGATCCGATCGGCAATAGGCCCCTCACGAACAAGTGCGGTGCGCCTGAAGATGGCCGTCCGTGTGGATGGCCTGGAATCGCGAACGGACTATGCGGTTCTTGAGGAGGTCGGGCCGGAGGATCGTCGGCATGCCCTGGTGCGGTGCGACTTGTTCACTGGCCGCCAGCACCAGATCCGTGTCCATCTCGCGGCCCAGGGTCACCCCCTCGTGGGAGACAAGCTGTACGGCCCCGATGAAGCCCTGTTCCAGCGCTCGCTCGACGGCGAGCTGACAGCAGCCGATCTGATGGAGTTGGAGCACGAGCGCCAGGCTCTGCACAACACCCTCCTTGCGTTTGAGAGCCCCGCGTCCGGTCCGGTCGAGATCAACTGCCCCCTGGCGCCGGACCTGGAGGCATTTCTCGTTGCGCGTCGTGGCGCGTAGGCAGGCGGTCCGCCACCAGCACCACGGCAAGGATCGAGAAGGCCATCGCCACCGAATGCATGAATTGCCAGGCGCCGATGGCCGCGAAGGTCATGAGAATGGCAATCATGAACATGCGCCCTGAACGTGTGTCGTCCCAGGCCGTGCCCAGTTCACTGGGGGCCATGGACAGGGGGGGCGCTCCGGCAAAAAAATCCCAGGAGGTTCGCAGGAGTAGCAGCCCGGCGGTCAATGCCACGGGAGTCAGCCGCATGGCCAGGTCCACGTTGCCTCGCCACGCGACCAGGGCGCCCAAGGCCAGATAGAGCGGTAGGACCATCCGAATCACGACCGCCTTGCGTGAGCCGGCGGCTTCGTCGCGAGTATCCAGGGGGCAGGTGTCCACAATCCAGCGCGCTTCGGGGGTGGCCGTGGCGGGTACGTAGAGCAGCAAGAGCGGCAGGTAGACGGCGGGCGCGAAGAGCAGGAGGGCAAGCAGGCCTTCGTCCCGCGCACTTGATCCATCGGCACCAAGAAGCAAGAACGCCAGCGGCACGGCGAGCAGAGGATAGGCGCGGGTGACGAAGTCCTGTTCGCTGGGGAGGGCGTGGTAGACGAATTCAAAGCTCGCCCTCTCTCGCGGTCGCACCCAATAGCGTGCCGCCAAGACCCGCAGAGGCCAGAGCAGAATGCCGAGGGGGGAGCGCGTGGGCCGCGCACGGGGGGCGGGGGGAAAGGGGGCCAGGGCGAAGGTGGCCAGGGTCAGGAGCGTTGCGGCCAGGGCCAGCCACAGGCCCGATGAAGTGGGGTCCGGAGCCAGGGGCGCCGTGAACCAAAGCGGCGGGTAGTAGGCGTCCAAGGTGCCCTTGCCCACGGCCTCCTGGAGGTCGGGGAGGTTGCCGAGGCCCGCGGTGAGGCCCACGATGACTCCACAAAAGAGGATGGTCTGGATGGCGGTCAACACTCCTTCCGCTCGGCCGGCCAATCCCGCTTGGACCCAGAGCAGCAGGGCGCCCACGAAGAGGGTCTGCAACAGACCCCCGACGACAAGTGCAAACCGTGCCCACCAGACCATCTGTTCAGGAGCCAGCAAGGCTGCCGGGATGAGAGAGCCGAGGGCGAGGCCCCCGAGCAGTACGGCCAGGACGAGGATGCGAGCAGCACGCAGCTCACCGGGTTTCACGGGAAGGGCAGCCACCCACTCGGCTGCAGGATCGGCGCGCAGCAGGGGACCCAGCTCTCCAAGCAGCGCAATGGCTGTCAGTCCAAGCGGCAGAGAGAGGGCGAATACGGCAAACGCCCTGGGCTCCAGGTGATCGCGAACCAGCAAGCACAGGACGGCGGACAGTGAGGCCTGGAACAGGATCGGCGCGATGGGCAATCGGGCCCCGCGCTCACCCAACCACTCTCCGGAGAGGTGTGTGCGGGCTATGAGTAGAATGCGATTCCACATGAGTGCCGCCGAGCCTACCGTAGCGGGATGATGAAGGTCTGCATTGAGGGTTCGGCTGGTGAACTGGAGGGCGCCCTTTGGCTGCCCGAGGGTCCGCCACGCGCGGCAATCGTCCTGGGGCATCCACATCCCCTGCACGGTGGCTCCATGGACAGCAGCGTGGTGTTTCGGGCGGGTCGGGCGTTGCAGGAGGCGGGATTGGCCGTCCTGCGTCTCAACTACCGGGGTGTAGGGGCCAGCGTTGGCACCTTCCACGGAGAGGGAGGGGAAGTGGATGACCACCGTGCGGCGCTCGACTGGCTGGAACAGGAGGTCGGTGGAGTGCCTCTCTGGGCCGGCGGGTTCTCCTTCGGTGCTCGCACAGCCGCGGCCCTGGCCACCCATGAGGACCGGATCCGGCAGGTCTTGTTGATTGCCTTGCCGGTCCTGGCCTTTCCCTGCGCCGTGGCGGACGACGTCCGGTGTCCTGGGCTGACCCTCATGGCGAGCGAGGACGCATTTGGCACAGCTGCGGACGTAAAAGCCGCCCTCCCCGTGCTGGCGTCCAGGGTCGAGGTGGATGAGCTTGAGGGAGCGGACCACTTCTTCAGTGGCAAGCTGCAAGATCTCCAGGCCCGCATTGGTGATTGGGCGCAGCGCGCACTCCATACTGAACCCAGCCCATGACCGCCCTAGTCCCCGAGACCTACCCCTCCGACAAGATGCCTGCCATCAGGCAGGTGATGATGCCCCGCGACACCAATGCGGTGGGCACGATCTTTGGAGGTGTGATCCTCTCCCAGATCGACCTGGCAGCCGCCATCGAAGCGCACACCCATCACCTGGGCAAGGTGGTTACCGTCTCCATGGACAAGGTCGACTTCAAGGCGCCCGTGCGTGTGGGAGATCTCGTCTCGTTCTTTACGGAAACGCGCAAGACAGGCCGCACCTCAATCACCGTGCATGTGGCCGTTTGGGCGCAGCGACGATTTGGCGGTGGAGAGCAGAAGTATGTCACCGAGGCCGAGGTGACCATGGTGGCGGTGGATGATGATTTCAAGCCCACCCCGCTCGGATCGGCCTGACGCGCGCTTGGTCGTGTCGTTGCGCGTGTGACGAAAGCTCCGGCTCTTCGTCAGCGGTCGAGACGCCCGCGTCGACGCCACCAGATGGCGTCCACGACGAGGAGCGCCAAGCACACGGGGCCCCAGTAGAACGTCCAGAACGTCCGGACCAACACGGCTCCCCCGGTGGTTGCGACGGCATCGGGACCGAGGCCGTCACGAAGTATCCAGGCGAACCCGCCGACGCCGATGAGCCACACGAATTGAGCACCGATGAAGGCGGCCTCGGCAAGCGCGGCGGCCTCCGACTTTCCCTGAGGAGTGGTCATGCCCATCGAAACCTAGTCGCCCAGCAGGCGACGTGCCTGCAGGGCTGGATCTTCGCTGTGGGTCAGCGCTCCGAAGACCTGTTCGAGAGTGCCCTCCTCGCCGGCGCGCGCGCGCAGATCTTCCAAGCTCCCCAGCCCCACGAGTTTGCCCTCGTCCAGAATGGCCATGCGGTCACACACGCGCTCCACCACGTCCAGGAGGTGGGAGGTGTAGAGAACGGAGCGCCCGGCTTCGGCCCAAGCACGCAGTACTTCCTTGAACACGGCCGCCGTGGGGGCGTCGAGTCCTGAGAGCGGCTCGTCGAGGACAAGGAGTTCCGGGCGCGGCAGGAGGGCGCAGGCAAGGGCCGCCTTCTGGCGCATGCCTCGGGAGAAGCGGCCTACCGGCTCGTCGATGCGCCCCTCCAGGCCAAGTACGGTCAGGAGCCGCAGAGCCTCGGCTTGTAGCTGCTCCTCGTCCATCCCGTGCAGGCGCCCGACCAGCTCCAGGTGCTGGCGAGGAGAGAGGTTGGGGTACATGGGGGCACCGTCTGGAACGAATCCCAGCGAGCGCCGGGCGGCCAGAGGGGATTGGGCCACGTCGGCGCCCTGGACGAGAACCGCACCTGCAGATGGTGCGAGTAGTCCCGCGATCATCCGGACGGTCGTGGTCTTGCCCGACCCGTTGGGTCCCAGGAGGCCGAAGACCTCTCCCGCCCGGACGTCAAGGGTCAGTTGGTCAACGGCGAGGGTTTCGTCGAAGCGACGTGAGACGGCTCGCAATTCGACGAGGGGCGCCTGGGTCACGACGGAAAGGCCCTCAGGCGAGTAGGGGTTCTTCGTCGTGCAAGACCACAGTCAACCCGGTCTTCTCCGTCACGTCTTCAGCGATCTTCTGGCGACGCTTGGGGGTGACGGCCTTGGCGGGCTTGGGCTGGCCGGCTGTGCCCGAGAGGATGTGAACCTCCTGGGGGGCGATCTCCTGGAGCTTCTTGATCCAGTTGGCGACCTCACCGTCAGCGGCGTTGTTGGCTCCACCGGAGACGAACGAAGCCTCGACAATGATGTGGTCGAAGCCGGGTAGGCGCTTGGTCAACTCACCCAATTGCGTGGCCTTGGCGCCGGTCATCTTGGCGAAGGTCTTGGCCGTTCCCCATTGGTACCGAAGGAAAATCCGGTCGTACTTCGTGAGGCTGGCGCGGAGATTCTCGTCTTCCAGATCAGTGACCGAGGTTGCGATGCACAGCTTGGCCCGGGAGAACCACTTGTCGCGCAGCATGCGCAGGTTCTCGGTGACCTCTCGCAGATCGGGGTGCAGGGCGGGGTCTCCACCAGAACCCGTCACGATGATGTGGTCCAACTTGTCGCCAGCCTTGGAGGACGCGATCATCTCCCTCGCACAGGTCGTCACAATGACGGAACCGCGGGCCAGGGACGATCCACGCTCCACGACCAGGTGTTCTTGGCTGGCGGTGAGATCGAGGGCCAGGGTGCGCTTGAAGCGCTTGGTGACGGAGGGGCCGTATAGAAAGGTTGTCTTGGTATTGTCCATGGGACACATGGGGGGCCTGCTCGAGGGGAGTGCCGGGAGTCAGGGGCCGGCAGCGACTGGTTTCAGGGTGCCCGCTCAGCGACGGGACCCAGGGTGGGTGGTAGCACCCTAGTTGGGCGGGCGAAGATACGGAGCAGACCCTCCCGTTGCTAGACCTGGGGGGGGGAGACATGGGGAGTCCTGCTGCTATTGAGGGCCCCGCTGGCGACAACACACCAGCAGCCTGGCCATGAGAACCCCAATTAACACCCGCTTAGGGCCCATATGGACCCACTCATTGGCGCTTTTGGAGCCTTGCTTTCTAGGGTAGGAGTCCTGTTTGGAGTCGGATTTCTGGCTTCCCCCAGTGCTCGGATCGCCACTCGCCGGAGCGGCTGGAGAGCCCTCTCAAGGCTTCCTCCGTGGTCCTATTCCGGGCCTCCGATTGGGCCCCGATCCCAAGGGTCCTGGTTCGCTTGACACCCCCGGACAGGCCCTCCTAGACTCTCCGCCAAGATCCCTGCTCGAGGCCCCCATTTGGAGCCTGACAGGCTGCTGGAACGGGTTCCACGCCCCCCCCTCAACTTCCCATTTCACGACCGCTTTCCCCATAGGGGAAGCCCCCCCCACCAGTGCAATTCGACTACCTCAACGTGCTGGTGTTCGCGGCCGTGGGCTTCGCGTTTGTATTCGTGAACGTGTTCATCGGATCCTTGCTCCGGCCCAAGCGCAAGACCGAGGTCGGCTTGGAGGTCTATGAGTGTGGTGAAGAGACGATCGGCGATTCCTGGATCAACTTCGACATCCGCTACTACACGGTGGCCCTGATCTATGTGATCTTCGCCGTGGAAATCACCTTCCTGTTTCCGTGGGCCATGGTCCTGACGGAAGCTCTGGACACTCCCGACATCGGGATGTGGGCCGTGGCCAAGGGCGTGCTCTTCATTGTCATCCTGTTCTTTGGCCTGATTGCAGTCTGGTCCAAGGGAGACCTGGACTGGGTTCTCTCCTACGACGGGCCGGAGTACGTCCCGACAGCCGAGCGTCACCGCGACCCGGTACCCTCGCTGGACGAGCTCTCTCCTCCCGAGGAGGACGAGGATGAATCCCACGAAACCGAAACGGCTGCAGAGGCGGCCAGCGCCTAGGGCGTGGACGAGAACCGACCATGGGAATCCTCGAAGAAGCATTTGAAGAGAACGTCCTGACGACGAGGGTGGATTGGCTCCTCAACTGGGCCAAGCTGAACAGCATCTGGCCCATGACCTTCGGTCTTGCCTGCTGCGCCATTGAAATGATGGCTGTAGGCGCTGCCCACCACGACATCGACCGCTTCGGAGCAGGGGCCTTCCGCGCCACGCCCCGCCAGGCCGACCTGATGATCGTCGCCGGGACCGTGAACTTCAAAATGGGCGAACGTGTCAAGCGGCTCTACGACCAGATGCCCTCTCCCAAGTACGTGATCGCAATGGGTGCCTGTGCCACGGGCGGTGGCCCCTATTTCAAGTACGGCTACACAGTCATGAAGGGCGTGGACCGCATCATCCCCGTGGATGTGTACATCGCCGGTTGCCCCCCGCGGCCGGAGGCGCTGCTTGAGGGACTGATGACTCTGCAGGACAAGCTCCGACGCACCCCGGTGATCCGCAAGCCCGCGCGGTTGCAGCCCGCGGATCTGGCCTGAGGCAACAAGAGTCATGGACTTCCAGGCAATCGCGGATCACCTGTCAGTGGCAAACGCACCGGGCCTGCTCTCGGTCGAATTACCCCGTTCTCCAGACAAGGAGACCAAGGACAAGGGGCGTTCGGGCCTGCCCTACTTGTGTGTCGACCCGTCGCGCATCGTGGAGTTCTTGACGTTCTGTCGTGATGACGAGGCGCTTGGCTTTGAAGTGCTCGTGGACCTGACTGCCTCCGATCCCAGCAGCGACGATGAGAACCTCTGGGTTCTGATCCAACTCCTGAGCGTGCGCCACCGCCAGCGATTGGCGATCAAGTGCTTGCTGCCCAAGGCGGCTCCCTCCATGCCCTCCTCCACCAAGGTGTACCGCGCGGCCCAATGGCACGAGCGCGAGTGCATGGAGATGTACGGCGTGACCTTCGAGGACCACCCGGATCCGCGCAACATGCTGCTGCCCGACGACTGGGTGGGGTATCCCATGCGCAAGGACTACGAGTTTCCCAAGGAGTACCACGGCATCTCCTGCGAGTAGCCCTGCCGCCATGACCAGCCCGACCCAAGACCAGCACAAGCCGTCCATCCGGCCTGCCGATGAATCGCGCACTCTGTCGAGCGGCGAGCGCGAGTTCTTCATGGACGTGGCCACCTCCGACCTCGAGGTGAACATGGGTCCGCAGCACCCCGCTACGCACGGCGTGATGCGCGTACTGCTGCGTACCGATGGTGAACTGGTGACCGGCGCTCAACCCCACCTGGGCTACCTGCATCGGTGCGCGGAGAAGATCGGCGAGAACGTGGAGTGGCTGCAGTATCTGCCCTACACAGATCGGTACGACTATCTGTCGGCGATGAACAACAACCTGAGCTACAGCCTGGCCGTCGAGGCCCTGATGCCCGAGTTGGAGATACCCCGCCGGGGCACGATGATCCGGATGATCTGTGCCGAGCTGAACCGCATCGCCTCGCACCTGGTTGCCTTCGGCACCTATGGTCTGGACATCGGGGCCTTCACGCCCTTCTTCTACGCCTTCCGCGAGCGCGAGTGGATCCAGGCCCTGTTCGAGAAGATCTGTGGTGCGCGGTTGACCTACTCCTACATTCGGATCGGTGGTGTATTCAACGACACGCCCCCCGGCTGGCTTCAGGAAGTGGCCGATTTCTGCGACGTCTTCGAGGAGAAGTGGCAGGAGTACTACGACCTACTGATCGAGAACCACATCTTCGTCCAGCGCACGGCCAACGTGGGCGTCATCTCCGAGGAGATGGCCTACGACTTCGGCTTGACCGGACCCATGCTGCGGGGCAGTGGCGTGGACTTCGATCTTCGCCGGGACATGCCCTACATGGAGTACGGCCAAGCCCATGATGACGGAGCCTACGGTGTGCCCCTCGGCACCGGCGAGAAGGGAACCGTGGGAGACTGCTGGGATCGTACGCAGGTACGGATGGTCGAGATGAAAGAGTGTCTCGGCATCGTGCGTTGGTGCCTGGAGCAGATCGAACCCGGCCCGGTGATCGGCGACGTGCCCAAGGTGATCAAGGTGCCCCCGGGGGAAGCCTACGTGGGCATCGAGAACCCCCGCGGTGAGCTCGGTCACTACCTGCACTCCGATGGAGGCAAGGTCGCCACGCGCTGCCGGGTGCGAGCCCCCTCTTTCGTCAACCTGGCCGTTCTGGAAGATCTCATGCCGGGCACGCTCCTGGCGGATTCGGTGGCCATTATCGGCTCAACCGACATCGTGATCGGGGAGACGGATCGCTGATGCTTGCCTTGATTCAAGACGGGGTCGGCACGCTTGCGCAGACACCCAATGAGGGCACCAACTTCCTCCACGAGCTGCTCCTCTGGCTGTCCTTGCCAGACTGGATTCCGGGCTGGGCCCTGGTCTTGGGTGCGGTTGGTGCTGGGGTCGGCATCCTGGTGAGTCTTGTGTCCCTCATCGCCCTCTGGTCGGTCTGGATGGAGCGCAAGGTCTCGGGTCACATGCAGTGCCGAAACGGCCCCATGTATGCCGGCGGCTGGCACGGTTGGGCGCAGACCATCGCGGACGGCATCAAGCTCTTCCAAAAGGAGGACATGATTCCCGTTGGCGCGGACAGGGTCCTGTTTGTGCTCTCTCCGGCGATCGTCCTGGCCTCCATCTTTGGCGCCTTGGCCGCGCTGCCCCTGTCCTACGACTGGTACTTCGCGCGCATGGACCTGGGGATCTTCACCATCCTCGCCATCGGCTCCACCACCACCATTGGGGTGATCATGGCCGGATGGGCATCCAACTCGAAGTGGTCCCTCTACGGGGCGATGCGAGAGGCCGCTCAGGTTGTGGCCTACGAGATTCCCCTTGGAATCGCGCTCATGGTGCCCCTGATCACGTTGGGCACATTCAGCCTGCTCGACGCCAGCGAGCTGCAGAGTGGATTCTTCGGCATGGGCTGGGCCATCTTCCAGAACCCTCTCTGCCTGCCGGCCTTCATCATCTTCTGGATCGCCGCCCTGGCCGAGACCAAGCGCGCCCCCTTCGACCTGCCCGAGGCGGAGTCCGAACTTGTGGCCGGTTTCCTGACGGAGTTCTCTGGTATCCGCTGGTCCTTCTTCTTCATGGAGGAGTACGCGGCCATGTTCCTCATGAGTGTCGTGGGGTCGGTGTTCTTCTTCGGAGGCTTTGAGAGCCCCGCCACCTATGCCCTGCGCTCCGCCGGCATGGAGGGCACGATCGTGTTCTCCCTCGTGTGCTTCGCGACCCTGGTGCTCAAGGCCTTTGCCGGAGTGTTCCTGATGATGTGGCTGCGCTGGACCCTCCCGCGCGTGCGCATCGATCAGGTGATGACCATGGGATACAAGTATCTCACTCCGCTGGCCTTGATCTGTGTCCTGGGCGCAGCGATCTGGGAAGCCATTCTGCACGTCGTGCTCAACTGATGGATTCAAGAAGCCCAACAATGGTGAGCACCAAGCAATACATCGGAAACGTCTGGAATGCCCTGCACTCCACGCTTGTGGGCATGCGGATCACGGGCAAGTACTTCCTGCAGAAACCGATCACTGTCCAGTATCCCGATCAGCGGCTGCCGATCCCGGATCGCTATCGGGGCATTCACTATCTCGAACAGGAGAAGTGCATCAACTGCCTGGCCTGTGCCCGGGCCTGTCCCATCGATTGCATCGAGATGGACGCGATCCGGCACGGCAAGGAGCTGGAGTGGGTGTCGTTCACCCTCGACTACCAGAAGTGCATGTTCTGCGAGCTGTGCGTGTATCCGTGCCCCAAGGATTGCATCCACATGGGCACCGAATTTGCCCTGGCGACCGAAGACCGTAGCGAGCTCAACCATGATCTGCTGTCCTTCAAGGGCATGGCTCCGGACGCGCGCGTTCGCATGAAGGAGGCTGCGGTCAAGAAGGCGGCCAAGGCTGCTGCCAAGGAGGCGGCGGCCGCACAGAAGGCACAGGAAGAAGCCGCTGGCGGCGATGGCACCGCCGAAGCTGCTCCAGAGATTACTCCAGAGACTGACGATGAACCCGGCGGAGGCGAAGCGTGAACTCCAACCACCTGTTCTATGCGGCACTGGGTCTGGCGGGAGCCTGTGCGATGGGGGCCGGAATGGTCACCGCTGGCGGTCCAGGCCTCGCATTCGGTTTCTGCGCCTATCTGACACTGGGCGGTGCGGCCATTTGCATCTGGGAGCGATCGATAGTCCGGAGTGCGTTCTCCCTGATGGGCACCTTCGTGGGTGTGGCGGGCCTGTTCGTTCTTCTTGGCAGCGACTTCCTCGCCATGGCTCAGATCCTGATCTACGTCGGAGGCATTCTGGCGCTGCTCCTCTTTGGTGTGATGCTGACGCCTCCGGACAACAACGAGCGCAGCTTGGCGCGCGTGGGGGCCACTACGGTCATGATCGGCGCGGGCGTGGCCTTTGTCGTGGCTCAGATATCTGGCGGCGTGGCCGGCTGGGTCATGGCGGACCAATTGCCCGAGCCCAACTCCCAAGCGCGCGCCATCGGCTTGGCGTTCCTGGACCCCAAGCAGTACGTCGTGGCCTTCGAGTTGGCGGCCTACCTGCTTACCGTGGCGCTTGTCGCCGCCGTCTACATCGCCCGGCGTCGCCGCGCGGACTTTGAGCCGGAACCCGAGACACCGGGAGGGCAATCCTAATGGCACTCGGAGCCTACATCGGTGTGTCGGCGGCCCTGTTCGCCCTTGGGTTGATCTGCATCATCAGTCGCCGGAACATCCTCTATGTGCTGTTTGGCGTGGAGATGATCCTGAACGCTGCCAGCATCAACTTCGCCGCCTTCAACCGCTTCAACGGCGGTGGCCTTGAGGGGCGGGTCTTCGTGGTGTTCATCATCATCCTGGCCGCTGCAGAATCCGCGATTGCCCTGGCCATCGTGTTGAACGTCTACCACCTCATGAAAACCGTGAAGCCCAGCGAGGCGGACTTCCTGCGGGAGTAGCCGGCACTCTCCCCCCACACCTCGCAAGACACGATGGACCACCCCCTCACATCCCTGGACTGGAATCTGCTCCTGGCCGTACCGGCGATTCCGCTGGCGGCTTTCGTGGTGCAGATCTTCTTCGGCAGACACCTGCCGCGCAAAGGAGACTGGCTACCCACAGCCGGGATGTTCGTCGTCATGTGCATCACGGTGCGCATGCTCTTTGTTGCGTTGGGCGCCGCCGGTCACGAACCCTTCTTCCACGAGTCCGTCCATGAGGGCGGCCCGGTCTTCGGGTGGTTCTATCAGGCGGCCGAGAAGGCCGACGGCCTGAATCTGGTAGCTGGAGTCCTCTACGACGGGTTGGGCGCGGCCATGCTCGCCGTGGTCGGCGTCGTCTCGTTCTTCGTGCACCTGTTCTCCATGGGGTACATGAAGGGGGATAGGCGCTATCACATCTTCTTCGCGAACATCAGCCTGTTCACCTTCGCGATGCTGGGCCTGGTCCTGTCGGACAACCTGCTATTCCTGTTCATCTTCTGGGAGCTGATGGGCTTGATGAGTTACTTGCTCATCGGCCACTTCAGCCACGACCCCGACAGCCCGCGCATCAAGCAAGCCGCCGCTGCCTGCAAGAAGGCCTTCCTCACCACGCGTGTGGGGGACACCTGCCTCTTGTTTGGCATGGCGATGTTCTACTACCACTTCCAGACCTTCCAGTTCAGCGAGATGTGGCGTCTTGCAGCGGAAGAGGTGGCCCGTAATGGCGGCGAGTACCCCACCTGGATGACCGTCGCAGGGCTCTTCGTGTTTGGCGGGACGGTGGGCAAGTCGGCGCAGTTCCCACTGCACATCTGGCTGCCGGATGCAATGGAGGGACCCACCCCGGTCTCCGCGATGATCCACGCCGCCACGATGGTGGCGGCCGGCGTCTTCCTGCTTGGCCGTACGTTCCCGTTGCTGTCCCCAGAGGTGCTACAGGTCGTCACGGTTGTCGGTTCGGTGACCGCCCTCTTTGCGGCGACCATCGGGTGCACGATCAATGACATCAAGGGAGTCTTGGCCTACTCCACCATCTCCCAACTGGGATTCATGGTAGCCGCCATCGGTACGGCGGGGGGGGCGGTCGGTACGGTCGGCATTGGGCTCGTGGCGGGCCTGTTCCACATGGTCACCCACGCCTTCTTCAAGGCCTGCCTGTTCCTCTCCGCGGGCTCGGTCATCCACGGCTGCCACCACGAGCAGGACATGCGCAAGATGGGAGGCCTGCGGAAGAAGATGCCGCTGACCTTCACGGCCATGCTGATCTGCACTTTGGCGATCGCGGGCACCCCTCTGTTCAGTGGGTTCTATTCCAAGGACAAGATCATCGCGTCGGCTTGGGAGGTTGTTCTCGGCCACGGTGGCTGGACCGGCCCCTTCGCTCTTGTCTGCCTCGCCCTGGCTGCGATGCTGACAACCTTCTACATGTTCCGCCTGATCTTCATGACTTTCTTCGGGGAGCCCAGGGATCAGCACATCCACGATCACGCCCATGAATCACCGGCCCCCATGGTGATCTCCCTCTTGGCCCTGGCCAGCCTGGGCCTGTTTGGGGGCAAGATGTGGGCCATGGACGGGGATGTCCTTGGCAAGCACACCTGGTTCGAGAGCTTGACCTGGCATGTGGATCACGAGACTGGCGAAACCGAGCAGTTTCTCTATCCCGGGATCGACCTGACCCAGATGAACATCGCCTCGGCGGCCGAAGCGCGCGCTCATGATCCGGAACACACTGCTCACATTGGTCACGACGCCCATACCCGTGCGCTCATTGTCAGCTTGGGCGTGCTGCTCCTTGGCGTTATCGGCGCCGTGCTGTTCTATCTCTTGCGCAAGATTGATCCGGCGCGAGTGACGGCCAGGTTGGGGCGTGTCTATACGACCATCGCCAACAAGTACTACATAGACGAAATAGTCGACGGTTCCGTTATCCGTGGAACCATGGTCCTGAGCCGCACCCAGACCTGGATCGATGAGAACATTGTCGATGGTCTCGTCCTGCTCATGGGGCGCATCCACAAGGCCTTTGGCTTTGTTTGCGCCTGGATCGACAAGAACATCGTGGACGGCCTCGTGAACCTGGTGGCTGGTGTCACCCAGGTCTGCGGCTCCGTCGTCCGAATGCTCCAGACGGGGCGTATTCAGCAATACGTCTCCTTTGCCGTGGCCGGCGGCATCCTGTTGGCGGCCCTCCACATCCTTTCCTGACTCCATAACGGCAGCCCCCCCTTCCTCGGTCCACAAGTTCCATGGACAGCCTCCTCAAGCTAAGCGAATCCACGATCCTGACCTGGATCACCTTCATTCCCCTGATCGGAATGGCGGCGATCCTCTGCGTGCCTCGCCAGAACATGAGCCTCATCAAGGGCATCGCCGGTTTGGCGACGTTCATTCCCTTGGTGCTGGCCACGATGGTCTACTTCGGCGACTTCCAGACGGGAGCCAACGGCTACCAGTTGGTACAGAGCCTGCCTTGGATCACGGCCGGAGAGTTTCAGGTCAACTACACGGTTGGAATCGATGGCCTGTCTCTGCCCCTGGTTTGGTTGACGACGCTGCTGATGTTCATCGCCGTCCCCGCGAGCGAGACGGTGCCGCGCCTTTCCAAGGCCTACTACGCCTTGCTCTTGATGCTCGGCTGCGGCATCACCGGCGTGTTTATCTCTCTGGACTACTTCCTGTTCTACGTGTTCTGGGAAGTGATGTTGCTGCCCATGTACTTCCTGATCGGCATCTGGGGCGGACCCAAGCGGGAGTACGCGGCGATCAAGTTCTTCCTGTACACCCTGGCCGGATCGGTTCTGATGCTGATCGCGTTGGTCGCGATGTACCTCGATCAAGGCACCTTCTCGATCCCCGAGATGATGGCTATTGGCAAGGCGGGCGCTTGGACGGGTCCGGAGTTGCTCGGCATGAGCTTCACCACCTGGGCCTTCTGGTTCCTGTTCATCGCCTTCGCCATCAAGATCCCCTGCTTCCCCTTCCACACCTGGCTACCCGACGCCCACGTTCAGGCGCCAACGCCGATCTCGGTCATCCTGGCCGGCATCCTGTTGAAGCTTGGAGGCTACGGCCTGATCCGGGGCTGCTTCCCGATCGTGCCGGATGCCTTCCGTGAGAACGCCTACGTCCTGGGCGTCCTGGGGGTGATATCCATCGTCTACGGCGCCTATGTGGCCCTCGGGCAGACGGACTTCAAGCGCATGGTGGCCTACTCCTCCGTCTCGCACATGGGCTTTGTGCTGCTCGGCATGGCAGCCCTGACCGAGTGGGGAATGAACGGTGCCGCGCTCCAGATGTTCAACCACGGAACAAGCTCCGCTGCCTGCTTCCTCATCGTGGGCGTGATCTACGACCGCGCCCACCACCGCGACCTGAATGCGTTCGGTGGAGTGGCCCAGCCCATGCCCCGGTACTGGGCCTTGGCGACCTTTGGCTTCTTTGCCTCCCTGGGCCTGCCCGGAATGGCAGGGGTTGTCTCGGAGGCCATGACGCTCGTGGGCGCGTTCCAGTCGGCCGACACACGCTTCCAGCTCCTGGTCCTGATCTCCTGCCTGGGCGTCGTGCTGACCGCGGCCTACATCCTGTGGGCCTTGCAGCGTGTCTTCCTGGGCCCCTTGAACGAGAAGTACAAGGACTACCCGGACATCAACGGCCGTGAGGTGTTCTCCTTGGCGCCGCTGCTGTTCCTCTGCCTGGTCCTGGGGATCTTCCCCTTCTATCTTCTCGACTGGATGGACACGAGTGTCATCGAGTTGATGAGCCTGCTGAACCCGGGTAGCTAACGGGAGACCCAACGGTGCCAAACATCCATCTCACAGGCTTCGGACTTCTGTCCCCCGAGCTGGTCCTCGGCGCGGTCAGCTTGCTCGTGCTGATCATGGATCTGGTTTGGAAGGAGCGTGGATCGAGCCGCCTCGGATGGATTTCCATCGCAGGCCTTGCTCTCTCCAGCTTTCTGTTGATCTTGGCCTTCGACGACTCGGTGGGCGACACGGCCTTTGGCATCGTCGTCGTGGACAAGTTCGGGAACTTCTTCAAGTTGTTCACCTGTGGCGCGCTGGCGGTTGTCGTGGCCTTCGTGATGGGCGATCAGCGCGAGCGCAAGGACCGGATCGGGGAGTATTACTTCCTGCTCCTGGGCGCAGCCATGGGCATTTTCTTCATGGTGGGCACCAACAACCTGCTGCTTCTGGTCCTGGGCCTGGAGCTGCTCTCCTTGGCCAGCTATGCCCTGGCAGGTTTCCATAAGGGCGAGAAGCGCTCCGCGGAAGCCGCCATGAAGTACGTCGTCTTCGGTGGCTTCTCGGCTGGGGTCATGGTCTACGGCATCAGCTTGCTATACGGCCTGACCGGCACGCTCGACCTGCAGGTCATGGCCGGTACGGCTGAAGGAGTGGGTCTCACCCGCAGCCTGGCAGATGCCGTGATGACCTCTCCCTCCACCGTGGCCCTGGCCATGGTGATGATCCTGGGTGGATTCGCCTTCAAGATCTCCGTGGCCCCCTTCCACTTCTGGGCGCCAGATGTATACGAGGGATCGCCAACACCGGTGACGACCTTCCTGGCCGTGGCCTCCAAGGCGGCGGGCTTCGGCGCTCTGCTCCGGTTCCTCGCGGTGCTCTTCATGTCACCTGATGTGGCCGCAGCCGTGGGCGCCTACGGTCTGCAGGTCGGAAGTCTGATCGCCATCCTGGCGGCAGTGACGATGACCCTGGGCAATCTGGCAGCCGTTCGTCAGGAGAGCGTCAAGCGCATGCTGGCCTACTCCTCCGTCGCCCATGCGGGCTACGTTCTTGTGGCGCTGGTGGCCATGAATGGCGACGGCCTGGAAGCGGCCATGCTGTACCTGGTGGCGTACTACCTGATGAACCTGGGCGCCTTTGGCGTGCTGATCTACTTCCACGGTCAGACAGGCAAGGAGACCTACGAGTCGCTCAACGGCCTTGGCCGTGCGGCGCCGCTCATCTCCGTGTCCGCTGTCGTCTTCCTCGTCAGCTTGACCGGGCTGCCGCCGACGGTGGGCTTCTTTGGAAAGCTGGCTGTTGCCCGTGCAGCCCTGGCTGCGCAAGAAGGAGCCTACGCCTGGCTTGTGCTCTTGATGCTGCTGAACTCGGTCATCAGCCTCTACTACTACATGCGCGTGGCCAAGCACCTGTTCCTGAAGGACTCCGAGGGTCAGACTGTTCGTCCCCAGCCTGCCATGGCGACCCTGCTGGCCGTATTCGCGGCTTTGAACATCATCTTCCTGCTCTACGCCGAACCGCTTGTGAACTGGACCTCGGCCAGCATGGACCTGCTGCTGCTAGGTCGCTGAAGCTAGGCCGGCTTCACGCCGTGGATCCAGAGGCTGCCAGCCTCGTGCAGCTCCACTTTTTCCTGCCACGACAAGAGGTGGGCACTGGCTTCAAACTCGTCTTCGGAGCCCGGTCCGCGTGAATCGATTACCCGCGCGCAGGTGACTTCCTGGTAGCCGGCGGCCTCCGCTGCCTGCTTCCACTCCGCTTCACTCAGGTAGTGCATGGCGACTCCACAGGTCTCCTCCCAGCGCTCCGTCAGGGAGGACTCCTTGAAGCGGTCCATGACGATGTCGCAGTGGCCGCCGGGCTTGGTAACCCGGAAGACCTCAGCCAGGGCCAAGGGAAGATCCACGGCGTAGTACAGGGCTTCCATGGTGAAGACCCGATCGAAGCGGTTGTCTGGGAAGTCAAGGGCCTCAAACGTGCACACCTCGTAGCGCGCGCGGGAGGTGAGGTCGTGGCCGGCTTCAGCCCGCGCGATCATCTCCGGCGAAGCATCGACGCCCACGGCACCCGCACCGGGGGCAGCGGATGCCAGGAGACGCGTGGCCCAGCCTGAACCGCAACCCAGATCCAGAGACTGCATGCCCGGGCGGATTTCCAGTTGGGAGAGGACCTGGCGAACCACGTCTCCGTGGCCCTCTTCCATGCCCTCGGCGCGGCCATCCTGAGCCCAGGAGTTGAAGGTGGAGATGATGTTTTCGTGGGTCATGGGGGCGCCGTTCAGGGGGTCGATTTGGGCTCGCGGGCCCGATTTGGGGCGAGCAGTATAGCGCAAGGGCGGGCCCTCGGCAGGCCGGGCAGCGTCTAGCTCTGCTGATTCAATTGGTCGAGAACTCCGTCGAGCGGCTTGAGTGTCTCGGCCCAGTTGTAGTTCTGCTCAACGAAGCGGCGCCCTCGCTGGCCCAGGGCCTTGGCTTCGGTTGGATCGCGTAGCAGGCCCAGGATCGCGGCAGCCTGATCCTCGACACTATCGGCCAAGAGGAAGTCGCGCCCGGCCTGCCCCTCCACGCCCTGAGTGGCTGAGGTTGTCCCAACCACCGGCAGTCCAGAGGACATGGCCTCGAGCACCTTGTTCTGAATCCCGCGTGCGATGCGCAGGGGGGCGACCGAGATGGTGGCCTGCCCGAGGTAGGTTCGGATGTCCTCAACAAAACCCGTGACGCTCACGCCGCCTACCTCAGCCAGCTGCTGGATCTGTGCCGTGGGCCGAGAGCCTACGATGGTGAACCGACAGTCGGGCATCTGCGCTCGGATGAGCGGGAAGACCTCGTGCACAAAATGCACACAGCCATCCACATTGGGGTAGTAGTCCATGACTCCCGTGAACACCAGATGGGCGCGCTCAGTCTTGTCGGGCTGAGGCTGGAAGTACTCCAGGTCTACGCCGTTGCGGAGGACCAAGGAGGGGCAACCGGGAATCTGCTCCTCGAAGATGTCCTGCTCCAGGGGTGTGCAGAAGACATTGCTCACGGTATCGGCAGCCAGCTTGCGTTCGTAGGCCAGGAGAGTGCGCCACTCGCGTCGGTAGATGGCGCTCAGCGGGAAGGGCTTGCTGGCGGCGTACTGCTTCCACTTGTCCGAGTCGAGTTCGGCAAAGTGCATGACCCAAGGCAGCCCTCGGCCCACGAGAAACGCGCCCATTGAGGACGAGAATGCGTAGGCAGCGTCGGCCCATTCCAGCCTCTTGTCGACCTCCGCCTGCAGCTGCGAGGAGCCGAATACCCCAAGGGTCAGGGCCTTGCTCGTGAATAGCAGGGGCAGGGCAAGGAGCTTGCGCAGTTTCTGGTTCAGGGGAATGACGGTGGTCTCGAACCCCATCTTGCGCAGGTCTTGTGCCCCCTGCTTGTCCGCCTCGTCATGGGCGAAGGCGATCACCTCCACCTCATGGTCTTGGCGCAAGCGGTCAATCAGGCGCCAGGTCGATATCTTGTCCCCCCGGTTGGGTGGATAGGGGACGCGCTGGGAGAGGAAGAGGATCTTCACCGCGGGCAGCCTAGCGAACGGGGGCGCAACCTACTCGCTCGGAGTCAGGAACAGTTTGCCACCGGGTAGATCCACGCTGACCCGGTAGCCCCTCACAAGGCCGCCTCCGATGTTGCCCAAGGTTGTGGCGTTGTTGAGCGCACCCGGGGCGAGAGACATAAAGGTGACGGGCAATTGCTCAAAGCGTTCCCCGCACATCTCGAACCATCCCAGCGGCCCACGCTTGCCGCGCTGAACTCCGCCGACACCGGCTATCTTCACGCTGGCAAGGCCCCTGCGATTTTTGATGAGGTCCAGCCGCTCCACGGCGGGCCCATGAAACGTGACGGTGTCATCGGAGCCCGTGTCAAAACTGAACCAGCCCTGGTGCCCGCCGACAAAGGAGCACTCCACGCAGGGTGCGTTCTGATCCAGCACCAAAGGTGATCCGCCCGCGGGGCGTATCCAGGTGTCGGGGTTCTGCACCCACACGCGGCCGGCGTCCAGATCGATCTCGATACCCGCCCGGGCAAACGTGTCGTGACCCAGGACTCCGTTAATCTCCACACCAAAGAGAGGCTCCAAGATGCCCAGGTCGAGCTCCAACCATGGAGTTCCGCGGACCACCATCGGACCCAGCTCATACAACTCGCCACGTCGAAATTTCGCTTGCTCGACTCCGCCGACACCGACAACGGAGACCACGCCGAAGGGCTCAAACCCCAGAGCATCTGCATACTCGGGGTCGATGCAGTTCATTCCCGCCCCGGAATCCAGGAGGAACCACCCAGCATCCTGACGGGAAATGCGTGGCCGCACGAGGATGTGACCCGAGGCCGTGATGCGAACCTTCGCCAACTCCGAAGGAACCTCTGGGAGGAAGCGGGTATCTGCCGGGCGCTGCACCCTGGGGCTATAGGGGTCACGCGCAAACAGGGGCATGGGTGCCACGGACTCGATCGAGAGGGTGGACACCTCCCCGCTTATTCCCGTTAGGCGCACCTTGGTGGCCACCTGGAATCCTTCCGGAGCGGCGTACTCCAGCAACTCGATCAGCCGCTTCCCATAGGGCAGGTGCACCACGACCTTCCTGCGCAGCCAGGTGAGGCGATCGACGATGACCGTGCAATGAAAGCCCCCCCCGGGCAGGCGCACATCAAGCGCCAGTGTTTCATCGTCGGAGTGCTCTGCATCCACGGCGACCTGGAAGCGCTCATTGGTGGGGTCAAGCCAGGCGCCGCCACCCACCCATGCCATTCCCAACAGCAGGGACCTGGAGCTGAGCGCGGGGCGCCGTGGCATGCCGGTGTGGTCGACGGCCCAGGCGACTTCACCGTCGAAGCCTTGAACGGACGGCAGCTCGGAGCGTGTTTCGCTGACAAACAACCCCCTGGGATTCAGCATCTGGGAGAAGGAGCCATCCAACCCCTGTTCGTGGCTTGTCCCGTGGATCACCCAGCCCAGCTCGTGGCTGGCGAATTCACGCCAACCGAAAGCCACTCGCATATTCTCCATGACCGTGGCTGCACTGGGCTCGGACTTGACGGCCGGACCGCCGACGCAAGCCAAGCCCACCACCATGATTCCTCCGTACACAAGCCAGAGTCCAGAAAGTCTGCAGGGTCTCATTTCATTCCTCCCACAAAAGTCATCCAGCGTCCGCGTAGCCGCTCCTCTTCGATACGTAAACCAGCTTCCACAATGGCCACACGTGTGGCCTCCACATGATGCAAAGGGCAGCCGCTGAAGGCGAACCAACCGGCAGGATCCAGGCGCTCGCGCAGGTTCTCGGCTTCTGCTTGGATCACGTCTGAGTAGATATTGGCCAGGACGACTCCGAACGGACCGTCACCGGGTGTCAGCACCTCAAAGCCGCCTTGGCGGAAAGTGCAGAGTTCTTCGACATGATTGTTGCGAGCCAGTTGGTTGCCGTAGGCGGGGCCGGTGTCATCGATGTCGAAGCCGAGCACGCTGGTCGCTCCGAGTAATGCCGCGCTAACCGACAGTATCCCGCTCCCCGAACCCGCATCCAAGACGCGCTCAGAGCCTCTCATGCGCTCTTGCAGGACCTTTAGGCAGGTTCGGGTGGTTGCATGCCGTCCGGAACCAAAAGCGCCTCCGGGCTCCAGGTGCAGGACGCAGTCGCTGGGGCGAACCTGGCCCTCAAACCAGGGCGGAATCACGGCCAGGTCCCGCACCCGGAAGGGCCTCCAGGACTTCTTCCAGGACGTGGCGTAGTCCTCTGGCGGAAGTTCATGGAATCGGACGGGCAGAGCTTCCAGCTCGGGAGCGTCAGCTCGCTTCGCCAAGCTTGCCAGGGATTCCTGAAGTTGCTCCCTCAGCTCAGGTGTGTCCTGGTCCGTGGGCACAAAGGTCCGTAGCGCTTCAAATCCATCGGGGGCGTCCTCTTGGCCCACACAGGTGTTCCCCACGCTCACGGTTGTGCAGGGTCCAATGGCCATGCTCGAGGCCACCAACTCTTGCCAACCCCGCGGAACGAACACGCGCACTTCAGTCCAACGAAGGGGTTCGGCCATGAGAGTGATCTAGAAGGGTAGGTCGTCGACCGGGACGTCCACCGGCTGCGGAGATTCCAGGGCGAGCGGTGTGCTGGCCTCAGGCGGCGGCGGTGGCGCCTGGGTGGTGGGGATCGTGGACGCCGGGCCCGTAGGCTCGAAGTCGGCTCCCAACTGCCTGCGCTCCACGTCCGCCAGCATGTCCATGTGTGCCAGACATTCGTGAAGCACCTGACGCGAGTCGCCACGTACCACCCGGGCCATCCCTGTCGGCTCGTCGTCTGCGACCATCGGGTTGGCCATCGCGGGCAGCTCGGAGAGGAATACGCGGTGGCGGGGGCCACAGATGCGTGGGTCCAGAATCAGTACACAGCCACGGTCCGAAGTCCGCCGCATGAGACGGCCGAACCCTTGCCGCATCTTGGCCAAGGCGCGCGGCATGTAGATTCGCTTGCGCTGGTCCTTCTCGCCGATGGCCGCGCACTGGGCGTGGTGGTAGCTGTCCGGAACGCCATAGGGCAAACGTGCGATGAGGAGGTACTCCAACGTCTCACCAGGGAAGTCCGCGCCGTACCAGAAAGTGTCCACCCCCAGCAGGATGGAATCGGTGCGCTCTCGGAAGAGGTCCGCGAGCTCCTCCTTGCCGATTCCCGGCATGCCCTGATACCAGAGGGGAACCTGGCGCTGGGCAAAGACCGGAGCAAGGGCTTCGCCCACCGCGCGCACATCGGCCAGGCTCGTGAACAGGACCAACATGCGCCCCCGTGTACGCGTCCCCAACCACTCGATGACTTCGCCCACGTAGTTGCGATGTGCGTGCCGGTCTTGGGGCGCGGGTACATCCCGTGGGAGCCCCACCAGTACCCGCGAATAATCAAAGACCTCAGGTGCCGAGAACGTACGCACGGTCCGGCCGGGCTGCTCACCGTCCCCTGAGGGCTCCTGGGTCCGATCCAAGCCCAGGAACGCCATCGCTGGCGCAAACCCGCCTGCCAGACAAGTGGTTGCGGACAGGAAGACGCCGCAGGCCAGGGATGGGTAGTACATGCGCCCCAGCTGTTCGTCTGGCAGGAGAAGCTGTGCCGAGAGCTCGAGGGCTCCGCCTTCCTGACGGGTGACCTCGTGAAAGACGCGCTGGGAGAGGGAGGGCAGCCCGTCCTTTTCGGGCAACCAGGCGCTCAGGTGCCCCATGAGCTCCACCAGATCGGCGCGGACGAGCTCCACCGTGCGGTGGATGCGTCCGAAGCCCTTCAGTTCAAGGGCTGTAACGGTCTCCAGTAGGCGCTCCAATCCGCCCTCCAATCGATTCAGAGCCCCCGTTGAACCCAGCCGTGCGGCGAGGAGGGCTTCACCTCCATCACCTTCCACATACTCCCTGAACAGGGAGTGGTGCTCCCGCGGTGGGCGCGACCGTTCGGCTTCCCGTCGCCAGCGATCGAAATCCGTGGCGCCCTCTTCCAGGGTGTGCAGGCAGTGAGTCGCTGCATCCCAGTGCTGCAGAGCACCCTGCAGCTCTTTGCGTGCGCTGCTATCCAGAGGCAGCTTGCGCTCCAAGACATCCAAGGGCCTGTTTGAACGACCCTTGCCCGGCCGGTGCAGGCGCAGCAAGGTCTCGCGCATGCCTGCGAAGCCGACCCGGTGACTCCACGTGCCGTGAGCCACGCTGTGCAGGTGCTCGCACTCATCGAAGATCACGTGCCGAAACATCTCAGGTCGAGCCAGGGCCAGGGCTTGATTGGTGATGACCACATGGCTTCGGGTCGCCTTGCGTGCAGCGAGGGTCGCACAGCATGTGTCTTTGTCCCGCGCGCCCGAGCAGCACCCACTGCGTGCGCGCACCGCATGGACCATGTGACTCGCGGTCGTACGCATCTGCGGAATGGTCTCCCCCCGCAAAGCAGGGCGCCGGGGGAAGCGATCCAGGTCCCCATCGGGATCCGTCAATCCGAATAGCGCGAGGCTCGTCCAGGCCAACCACGAGGATGCGTCCCCGTCCGCATCAGGCACGGCCACCTTCAGGGATCGGAAACACAGGTAGTTCTCCCGGCCCTTGAGCACCGAGATACGCGTCTCCTCCAGGTCTCCCGACCGGGCGAGGGCCGACAGGGCGCGGGGAACCTCTCGGTCCATGGCCTGCTCCTGGAGGGCGCGGGTATAGGTTGCGACGGCGACCCGCACCTTATGGCGGCGGGCCCAGAGAATCGCCGGCAAGAGGTAGGACAGGGTCTTGCCTGTCCCCGTTGGTGCGTGCACCAGAAGGAGCTCGTCCTGCCCAAGGGTCTGGGCGACCTGCTGGGCGACCTGGTGTTGGGATCGGCGGTAATAGTCTCCTGGCTGGCCGCCCTGTTCGGCCACCAGGAGGCTTGGCAGGTGAACTTCAAACAGCTCATCCAATCGCGCCTGGTCATCGGGGTGAGACGGTGTGCAGTCCAGGCATGCGGGCGGTAACTCCTCGTGCTGCCGCCATTGCTGTGGCGCGACGGCGGCAGCGGGGGGAAGGTCGGCAAGCAGGGAGCACAGATCATCCTCTGCGTCGGGAGTGTCGGCCAGGCAACCATCGCGCAGGGAGGGAGGCACGCTGAAGAGGCCGCCCGTACTGAGGGCCCAGGTGCTGGGTCGATCCAACAGATTCAGCGCAAACCCAAGTTGGTGCGCCGCTTGGGAATCCGTGGCGCGTAGCCCGTGCAGGGCGCGCGTGAGTCCACCAAGGGCCAGGGCCACGATGGATGGATGTTGGCCCAGAAAGCGGCCCATGAGCTCAGCCAGCGCGACCACCAAGGCTTCGGGGGTGTTTCCGCGGGGGCCCTTGTGGGTGTCGTGTCCGCTGGGCAGCAGTACGTGTAGTAGATCTGCCCGGCGCGTGGCGAGGCGCCCGGGAAGAAGCAGCAACGCGAGTTGCTCAAGGCCGAGCACAAGCCGCTCTCCGTCTCCGCCGAGGGCTCGCGCCCAGCTACTCAGGCAGGTTCCATCCAATGCGACAGCGGGGGCCTCACCCAAGAATGCTTCCAGGGAGGCCCATGCTTCGGCTGCGTGCGGGCAGCCCTCGATGTCAGCCTTCTGAATTCCGAATTCGCGCGCCATGCGAGCTGTGGCGCCTTCCTTGCCAGAGTCGGGAAAAGGATCCACGAGTTGATCCAATGCTGCCCATCCACCGTGGCCATCGGGCTTGAGGGCGAGCAGACGGAAGACTCCATCATGCGCCGGGTCAGCACCGGTGGCCCAGATGGAAACGAATGCAGGCGGGAAGGCCTGTGCCCTCTCGCCTTGTGGGCCCCCGCCCTCCCCGCTGCCGCCGTACTGAATCATGGCATCCACCAATCTACCCATCCTCCCGCCCATGGACTGCGGTCACCTGCCGGCAATTGTCATTGGGTAGGGAGTTCTTCGGGGATCGAGTAGCTGTTGGGACTGTCGACGGCGGTCTCCAGAGCGCGTAGAATGTGCGCCCAATTCTCTCGCGCGAAATAGGAATTGAACCCTGTTTCGGGCGCTTTGGGACCCCATTCTCCCTATCGGCTCAATCACCGTTCCCGCCCACTGCGCCCATGCAAATCACCGAAATCCCCGTCGACGGCTATGAGCGCGTGGCGAGTTGTCGGGACGAAGCCTCTGGCCTGCATGCACTGATCGCGGTGCACAGCACCGTTCTCGGCCCGGCCCTCGGCGGCATGCGCATGCTGCCCTACGCCTCCGAAGAGGAGGCCCTGGTGGACGTACGCCGGCTCTCAAAGGGAATGACCTACAAGTCAGCCGTGGCCGACACCGGCCTTGGTGGTGGCAAGTCCGTGATCATCGGCGACTCGAAGACCATGAAGTGCCCGGAGTTGTTCCAAGCGATGGGCGACTTCATTGAGGCCTTCGAAGGCAAGTACATCACCGCGGAGGACATGAACATCGGCATTGGGGATCTGGAAGCCGTGAGCAGCCGCACGGGGTGGGTAACCGGACTCTCCCGTGAATCCGGAAGTTCAGGCAACCCGAGCCCCTACACCGCCCACGGATGCGTCGTCGGCATGCGAGCGGCGGCCGAGGAGGCCTTCGGTAGCCAGGATCTCTCGGGCAAGCACATCGTCATTCAAGGAGTCGGCGCGGTGGGGGGGCAGCTGGCCATCCTTCTCAAGGAACGAGGCGCCCAGGTCACCATCAGCGACATCAATGCCGAACGAGTGGAGCAACTGTGTTCGGAGCATGGTTTCACTGCGGTGGATGATGAAGACCACCTCGAAGTGGAGTGCGACATCTATGCACCCTGTGCCCGAGGTGCAGGGATCAACCTCAGCACGATCCCCCGTTTGCACTGCAAGGTCATTGCCGGCTGCGCCAACAACCAGCTGCTCGAATTCGAGCACGCGGAGATTCTGCGCGAGAAGGGCATCCTCTACGCTCCCGACTACGTCATCAACGCTGGCGGGATCATCAACGTCTCCATCGAACTGCTCGATGGGGGCTATGACGAAGTGGCGGCCATGGCCAAGATCGAGAACATCTACATCAACCTGAAGAGGGTCTTCGAGATCTCCAGAGAGGAGGGCGTGCCGACGAACGTGGCAGCCCTGCGATTGGCGGAGCAGCGTCTCGCCCAGGGCCGCGCCGACTGAGTGCCCGTGTGGGCGGTTCAGTCCTTGCGCAGGAAGTCCACCAGGTCGCCTTCCAGCTCGGCCAGGCCATACTCGGGCACGATCAAGCAGCGATAGACGATGCGTGAAAGGGCTTCGGGCGTGTTGGGGTTCAGGTCCTTGGCGGGCGGGTAGGACAGGAAGTAGGACAGGCTCAGGCGTTCTTCCTCACCACCCTGCTCGTTGCCCGCGAACTTCCACGGGACCTCATCGAAGGGCAGGACACCCGTCAGGATCTCGTAGAGCATGACACCAATGGCCATCACATCGGCCTTGGAGTCGCGCAGCAGCAGCGGGTTGTAGTGTGGCGTCGTTGTAATGACATCACGCATTTCGGAGCGCATGGCGGGGTCGATCATGACCACGCTGCCCGACGGCTTGATGATGATGTTCTCGGGCTTCAGATCGCCGTGGTACTTGAGCTGGCCCTTATCGGCGAGCTTGGAGAGCGAGCGCACGATGGTCAGGAACCAGTTGAGGCGGATGCCCTCCAAGGCGCGGATCTTCTCGCGCAGGGTCTTACCGCGGACGTAGTCCTGTACAGCGATGGACCGACCTTCGTGCGTGAAGCACTCCTTGGTGTGTACCAGATTGGGGCTCTTACATCCTTGCAGGAGAGTGGATTCACTCTGGATCAGCTCGTCGATCTCGTGGACGTCCAGGAAGTCGATGCGCACACCATCTTGGCGGAAGAAGATGGCTTCGGCTGGCGTCTCGTCAGGGCTGATGCCCTCGGGCTGGCGCGAATCCGTGATTTCCAAGAAGCGCGTCACGTAGCGGCCCCCGCCAGCTACATCGCCGACCTTGAGCGCGACCTTCTTGCCTTGCTGGTCCTCAGCCAGATACACGAGCGAGAAACCGCCGCGGGCGACGAATTCGAGCACTCGGTATGTACCGATGGACTCACCAACTTCGAGCTTGATCATGGGATGTAAGTGGAGAACGGAGGGGGGAAGGGGACGGTCGGCTGACCTTGGTGCCCTTTCATCGAGCAAAGCCGGGCCTGGGTTGAGGGAAACCGGCCTTCGGAGCCCGGAATCCGAGAACTCCTCCCCGCTGAGGTCCGAATGCGCCCGAAAATCGCCCATCCGTGCCCTGGAGCCTGCCCTGGGGGTGGCGGGCGGGAGAGGTTTCCCGGAGGTGGGAAAACCCAGGGCCGCGTGGGCCCAACCCCTAGCGGCCGGGGGGCTCCGTTGATCTTGGTGGCTGCTCCGGGCCCAGGGAGATCTTGGCTCCCTTCCTCGCCCCCAGGACAAGCCCCAAGGCGTGAAGAAGATCGGCCTCGGGCACGATCTCATTCTCACCATGGGGGGTGAAGCGCCAGACGCGGCCGAGGGTGTCGATGAGTCCCAGGTCCTGACCGTGGACATTGCGCACCAGGCGCACCCAGGGCTGCCCCCCCCCGCTGCGTCGGTAGGAGGCCAGGGACCCCACCTGGACCCCATCCGACAGGATCGTACGCGTCACAGCCATCTCGGCGCGTTCTACGACGTTTCCCGCTCGGCCAGGAGCCTCTGGTCCCTGGCAGGAGGTGATCAGCGCGGCGATCGAGACAAGGGGGGCGAGGATGCGCAGCATAGCGAGGATCACTGTAGCCCCTGTCCCGCCCGACTCCTTCCTCATTCAGGGTTGTTTGAGGCATCGACCGTCGACGTGGACGATTATCCGGCGGCCACCTATGATCCGATCCGTGGACAGCGAAGGACTCGAAAAACTGCGTCGTGCCGGACGAATCGCATCGGAATGCCGGGAATGGGCGCGTGAGAACATCCGCCCCGGGGTCCAGGTGCGTCACGTACTTGAGACGGTGGAGGAGATGATCCGTGAGAGGGGCGGCGCGCCAGCCTTCCCTACCCAGTCTTCGCGCAATTGCATTGCTGCCCACTACTGCTCCGCACCCGAGGACCCCATGACCTACGAGATCGGGGACTGCGTCAAGGTCGACGTGGGCGTGCACGTAGACGGCTATATAGGGGACACCGCTTGCAGCGTGGATCTCTCAGAGGACGGTACCTGGCAACCTCTTGTGGACGCCTCAGCCAATGCGCTGGCTGCGGCCATCGCTACGGTTGGAGATGGCGTCGCCGTGCGGGATGTGGGCGCAGCCATCGAGCGTACGATCGTGGGCGCGGGCTTTGAGCCCATCCGCAACCTGACGGGTCACGGCCTCGAGCGCTGGAAGGTGCACACCTCTCCGCAGATCCCCAACTACGCCGAGGGTGGCTCTGGCCGCCTCAAGGAGGGGATGGTGATTGCCATCGAGCCCTTTGCTTCCACCGGTCGCGGCTACATTCAAGAGCGGGGCCGGGCGGAGGTCTTCATGATGCAGCGCCCGCCTCGCAAGGCGAAGGGCTTGGACCGGGAGGTGCTGGCGGTGATTCAGTCTTGGCGCGGACTCCCCATTGCCCGGCGCTACTTCAGGGACCTTGATCCCGACGTCGTGGAGGCGACCCTCTCCAAGCTGACGCGACAAGGATCGTTGATGCGCTTCCCACCGTTGGTGGAAGAGGAGGGCGTCATGACCACCCAGTGTGAGCACTCCCTGTATCTGGGTCCGAACGGTGTGGAAGTCCTGACGGCATAGACCCCTGATGAAGGTCGCTCTAGTCACCACGCCACCCCGACGGAGATCGGGAATAGGGGACTACACTCGAGATCTTCTGCCCCATCTCGCCCGACACGTGGAGGTCGAGGTGTTTGTGGAGGATGGACTGGAAGGTGGAGAGATTGCGGGCTGCCCCACGCGGCCCCTGTCGGCGCTGGATCCCATGAAGGTGGATCGCATTCTCTATCAGCTGGGAAACGAGCGCTGTCATGGGTTCATGCTGCCTGCCATCCGTGAGTTCGGAGGGACCGTCGTCCTGCACGATTGGGTGTTGTTCGATCTGGCCATGGGTGGGGTGCCCGGATTGGAGAGCGGGGGCCTTAAAGGGCATCTGGCTGCCTTGAAGGCGGGCGGATTGAGTCAGGCCAGGGTCTATGCCCGCGCCCGATCCGCACGGCGGCAGCGGCGTTCGCCGGAGGCCCTGGTGCGGGAGTTGAAAGAGAGAGTGGGCGGTCCTGGGAGCTTCTCGCTCTTGGAGGGTTGGCACGATTGGGAAGGGGAGGGTCGCTGGAGCAGCGCGTGGTCCGTACTCAGCGTTGAACTGCAGAGCGCTGGCGAGTTGGAGCTTGTGGTGGATCTGCCGGCGGGCCGGACCCTCGAGCTACTCGGGGCTGAAGGTCCACTCGGCTCATTGCAGGGCCATGGCGGGCCCAAGCTGAGAGTGCCGCTCCCCGGCGACTCCCAAGTGGTCATGGGCTTGCGTGTGGCGCCCACCACCCCGACCCCTGAACAGCGGAGGGCGCAGGATGATCGCATCCTGGGTGCCTTTGTGCGCTCCATTCGTGTCTTCTGCGGGGGTGCCGAGAAGACCCTGGACCTGACGGGCGAGGCCACAGGATCCGCGCGCATGGATCCACTGGCCCGGGCCCGTTTCGACTTGCCCCTCAACAGACCGGTCGTGCGCCTGGCCGATGCTTTTCTTGTGCATAGCGATTGGATGCGCTCCCGGATCCTGGACCAGCGCAATGCCCCGACACCCATCGGGCTTGTGCCCCACGGCTCGACCCCCTTCACAGAGGAGGCGGATCGGGAAGGAGCGCGAAGGGCCCTGGGACTGCCTGCCGGGGCCACCATCGTCACGAGCTTTGGTGCCATCCAGGAGCACAAGCGGCCCGAGCCCCTCCTGCGCGCCTTCGCCTTGGCGTGCAAAGAGGTCGACGGCCTGCACCTCGTGCTGGCTGGCGAGGATCGCTTGGAGCAGCTGGATCTGAGTGCCCTGGTGGAAGAGCTGGGGATCCGACCTCACCTGACGGTGACGGGCTTCCTCTCGGAAGAAGACATCACGCGTCACCTTGTGGCTGCGGACCTGTGTGTCAACTTGCGGGGTCCCTCCACCGGCGGCACCTCGGGGGCCATCGCTCGCGCCATGGGTGTGGGCAGACTGGTGTTGACCTCTGACCAGGGTGAGCAGGCCGAGTGGCCCGAGGCCTGTGTGCGGCGGGTGCCCGTGGGCGAGGGAGAGGTGGCACGTCTGCAGGAGTTGATCGTCGAGCTGGCGGGGGACAGCGGAAGTCGGCTGCAGGCCGAGGCGGCAGCACGTGAGTTCGTCCGCGACGCATCCAGTTGGGAGCGCGTGGGGGCCAGCTATGCCCAGCTCCTGGATTTGCTTCCGTGCCACCGCTCCCGCGCCAGGAGCTTGATCAGCGAGGCCGTCGATGCCGCTGACGAGCGTCGACGGGATCGTCGCGAGCAGTCCCCCTAGTCCGCAGGCAATGGCGCTCCGCGCCTGAAGGCCCCTAGGTCAGGTCCTTGAGCTCCCGCACCTTGGCCAGCGCGTCCATGGGCGTCATGTTCTCGGGGTCGAGGTCCTTCACGGCCTCCTCCAAGGCCGACGGCTCGGGACCGAACAGGCCGAGCTGCATTTCCCCAGAGACCATTCGCTTGGCCTCCGGCGAGCTCTTTCCCGCTGCGTGGCCCAGGGTGCCCTCCAACTCTCCCAGCACGATCTTGGCCCGCTCTATCAGGGCAGCCGGAACGCCAGCCAGACGAGCCACCTGAATTCCGTAGGAGCGGTCCGTTCCACCCTCGACGATCCGGTGCAGGAAGATGATCTCGTCCTCCCACTCGCGGACGGCGACGCTCAGGTTGTGCACGCCCTCAAGGGGCTCGGACAGATCCGTCAACTGGTGGTAGTGGGTGGCGAAGAGGGTGCGCGCCCGGGAGACGTCGTGGATGTGCTCGACAATGGCCCAGGCCAGGGCCACCCCATCAAAGGTGCTCGTGCCACGCCCCACCTCGTCCAGGACCACCAGGCTCTTGGCCGTGGCGTTGTTCAGGATATTGGCGATCTCCACCATCTCCACCATGAACGTGGAGGCGCCGCGCGAGAGGTCGTCGGCAGATCCGATACGGGTGAAGATGCGATCCACTACGCCGATGGCCGCCTCGCTCGCGGGGACGTACGACCCCATCTGGGCCAACAGCACGATCAGCGCCGTCTGCCGGATGTAGGTGGACTTTCCGGACATGTTGGGGCCCGTGATCAGGCCTACCATCTTGTTACCCCGGTTCAGGTGCGTGTCGTTGGGGACGAAGGTCTCATCGGTCAATGCGTGCTCGATAACCGGGTGTCTTCCGTCCACGATCTTGATGCGCTCACCGTTGTCGATGAGCGGCGCGGTGTAGCGATTCTCTGCCGCGACCTGGGCCAGCGCAGCGAGCACATCGACCACCGCGATGGCCTGGGCGGTGGCGAGTATGCGTGGGACCTCCCCCGCCATGGACTCCCGCATCTCGGTGAAGAGCTTGCACTCAAGATCCTTGCTGCGTTCTTCCGCCCGCAGGACCTTCTCCTCGAACTCCTTGAGCTCGGGTGTGATGTAGCGCTCCGCGTTCTTGAGGGTCTGCTTGCGGATGTAGGTCTCCGGGACCCGATCGATCTGGCCGCGCGGGACTTCGAGGTAGTACCCGAAGACCGAGTTGAAGCCGACCTTCAGGCCGGCCATGCCCGTGCGCTCGATCTCTTCAGCCTGGAAGCGGGCCATCCAGGCCTTGCCGTCCCCGGCGATCTGGCGCAGCTCGTCCAACTCCTGAACCACCCCGTCGCGGATCAGGCCGCCCTCTTTGATCGTCATGGGCGGGGCATCGACCAGGGTCTTCAAGACGTGCTCGACCTGGTCCTCTATCGGATCGAGGCTCTCACACAGATCCCCCAGGATCTTGGAGTACACGTTCTCCAGTTTGCCCAGCAGGGGCTTCACCACGGCAATCGAGGAGGCCAGGCCCAGGAGGTCACGGGCGTTCGCCCGGCCCGTGGAGACCTTGGCCACCAATCGCTCGATGTCCAGCACCTCCAGGAGCGTCTCGCGCACGTCTCCACGCAGGAACGGATTGTCTACGAGCTCGGCCACGCCCTTTTGGCGGTAGAGGATGGCCTCCGTGCTGCGCAGGGGGACGAGCATCCACTCCCGCATGAGCCGTCCGCCCATGGGGGAGAGGGAGCAGTCGATCGTGTCGATCAGGGTTCCCTCCCGCCGCGCACCGCGCTGGGTGGCCACCAGCTCCAGGGTGGATCGGGTCGCCCGGTCGAGGACCAGATGATCGCCGGGATGCTCGCATTCCAAGGTCAGGATGTGATCGCAGGCTCCACGCTGGGTTTCTTCCAGGTACTCCAGCAGGGCACCCGCCGCATTGATCACCGGGGAGTCGTCCTCGATCCCAAAGCCCTCCAAGGTGGCCACCTTGAAGTGTGCCTTGAGTATCCGCAGGCAGGCGTCTTTTTCGAACCGCCATGGGTCACGCTCGGAGAGCTTGCGTCCCAGCTGATGGATGAGCGTCGATGTCAGGTCAGGCTCAGATTCCCATGAGGTCGGCGACCAGAGCATTTCGGCCGGCTCGATGCGTGCGCACTGATCCTCGACACCATCGAGGGGCACCTCTGCGACGCGAAACTGGCCGGTGGAGATATCCACCCAGGCCATTCCCGCGCGCTCGTTGCCCATGGCGAGGGAGGCCAGCCAGTTGCTGGACCGCGCGTCGAGAGCATCCTCTTCGGTGATCGTGCCGGCCGTGACAACGCGTACGATGCCGCGATCCACGATGCCCTTGGTGGTGCGTGGATCGGTGAGCTGCTCACAGATGGCGACCTTATATCCCTTGGCAACCAGTCGCATGAGGTAGCCGTCCATGGCCTTGACCGGGACCCCGGCCATGGGGAGGGCGTCATCACCCTTGGCCCGCGAGGTGAGGGCGATGCCCAGCTCTCGCGCCGCCACCTTTGCGTCTTCCCCGAAGAGCTCATAGAAATCGCCCATGCGGAAGAACAGGAGGGCGTCGGGTTGTTCCCGCTTGGCCCTCTTGAACTGGTCCATCATGGTCACCTTGGCCTTGCGGCCACGGGACTTGGATGGCGTTCCCTGGGTCTCCTGTGGCATGTGCGGTGGCAGTGGTCGGGGGGCAAACGGCTGGCGGGGGAGACATCCTAGCAGGGATGATTAGGTTCCCAATAGGGGGGCCTGTCTCCGTCTATGTTCTCACTGAACAAAGCCACCGGCGACCCTTAGAGGGGCTGCATGGATGATTTGGTGAGGGGGTCTCTGCCTAGCAAGATGTCACCCCTTTCCAATGTCAGCAAATGGCTCAGTGGCCATATGATGATTCTCCCAGATCCGCCCCTAAACCTACGCTTGACCCAAGCTCCCCTTCCTCCCTCAGAACAAACCATGATGAAGCCTTTCACCACCTTTGTTTGCTTAGCTTCGATTGCCCTTGGAGCTTGTTCACAAGGTGAGAAGACAACTCTCACTTACCCCGATGGAATCAAGAAGGCAGCAGGTTTACTGAACCACCATGGGGCAAAGGATGGCCACTGGACCTATTGGTACAGAAATGGGCAGAGGTCTTTAGAGGGTGAATACACGGCCGGGAGGGAAGAAGGCATATGGATCGCGTGGCACGAGAATGGGAATAAGTCTTTAGAGGGTGAACTCAAGGCCGGGAAGAAGGATGGCAATTGGACCCGGTGGCACGAGAATGGGCAGAAGCACAGTGAAGGGGATTACAAGGACGGGAAGAAAGAGGGTAACTGGACCTCTTGGGACAACAGCGGGAAGAAGGAGTCAGAGCGTGTATGGAAAAACAATGTGGGATACCCAGTGGATCTTCCTAGGGGGGCTAAGGGTTCGGCTGCGGCGTTCACCTACACGCTGCGCTAGCTTCAGCCCTTTACCCTCCTCTGTCTCAAGCAAATCACCATCACTTGAGGCCACGCGGTCCTAGACCGGGTCTTAGCTGACGCTGGCCATGGTAGTTCTTGAGTGAGGCAAC